>NZ_BACU01000283.1 GCF_000333275.1 Azospirillum sp. B4
GCGCGATGGGGCGCAGCACGTCGATGGCGCGACGCACGGTGTCGTCGTCCACATCCTTCAGGCGCAGCTGGACGCAGGCGACGTCGCCCGCGTCCAGGGCGGCGGCCAGTTGAACGGCGAACGCCGCCGGCTCCAGGGCCGGCGGCGTCACCAGGTAAAGACGGCTTTCAGGCAAAACTTATTCCTTGCCCTGGTAGATGCGGACGATCCGGTCCAGCAGCGCCAGCGCGTCCTCACGGCTGCGCTGGAAGCTGTTGCGACCGATGATGGAACCGTTGCCGCCGCCGTCGCGGATGGCGCGGGCGTCGTCGAACACCGCGTCCTCACCCTTGGCGGCGCCGCCGGAGAAGACCACCAGGCGCTTGCCGTTGAAGGCGGAGCGCATGACGTCGGCCACGCGCTCGGCCTGGGTGGACCGGGCGATGTTCTTCGCCTCGTAGACCTTCTTGGACTCCTTGTTGCCCAGATGGTCGGTGGCCAGCTTCACCTTGATGATGTGGGCGCCCAGCAATGCCGCCATGTGGGCGGCGTAGGTGCTGATGTCGATGGCCAACTCGGCGTCCTTGTCCAGGTCGCCGCCGCGCGGGTAGGACCACAGCACGGTCGCCAGGCCGCAGGCCTTGGCCTCGGCCGACAGCTCCCGGAATTCCTCGAACTGGTCGAACATGGCGTCGGAGCCGGGATAGATGGTGAAGCCGATGGCGGAACAGCCCAGGCGCAGGGCGTCGGCCACTGTGGCGGTCACCGCCTGGTCGGGCGCGTCCTTGCCGCGCGACAGGCTGTTGGAGCTGTTCATCTTCAGGATGGTGGGGATGGCGCCCGCGAAGGTGGCCGCACCCTGTTCCAGCATGCCCAGCGGGGCGGCGTAGGCGTTCAGGCCGGCATCGATGGCCAGCTGGAAATGATAGTGGGGGTCGTAGGCTGGCGGGTTGGGCGCGAAGCTGCGCGCGGGGCCGTGCTCAAAGCCCTGGTCGACGGGCAGGATCACCATCTTGCCGGTGCCGCCCAGGCGGCCTTCCATCAGGATGCGGGCCAGGTTGGCCTTGGTGCCGGGATTGTCGCTCTCGTACCAGGAAAGGATTTCCTTTACGCGGCGGGTCAGCTTCATGGTTACGGTATCCCCGAGTCTGTTTTGCAATGTTTGTGTTTATTGTACGCGTGATGCCGGGTTGATATCCCAGCATCGGGCGGATGGCAATCTGCCCCGATGAGAGGGCAAGATCATGGCAGATTTCCGCCGAAAAGCGGTGCCCGGCTAGTGATCTTCCTGGGGCGGGGCATTCCGATCCCGTAAAGTGTGCTCCCCTCATGCCGGGGGATGCGTGGCCACCCGGTTGCGGCCGGCCCGCTTGGCGGCATAGAGGCCACGGTCGGCGCGGTCCAACAGGTCTTTCAGCGGCCCGGCGCCGGGTGCGCACGCCGCCACGCCGATGCTGACCGTCACCGCGATGACGCCGGCGCCGTCCACGGTATAGGGTGCGTCACCGACGGCCCGGCGCAGCCGTTCCGCCACGGCGGCGGCTTCGCTTTCGTCCGTGTCCGGCATGAACAGGGCCAGTTCCTCCCCACCCAGGCGGGCGAAGATGTCGGTCCGGCGCAGCAGGGCGCGGATGCGGTCCACCACCGCCAGCAGGACCTCATCGCCAGCGCTATGGCCCAGGGTGTCGTTCACTTGTTTGAAGTGATCGATGTCCATCATCAGCAGGGCGGAGGGCGTGTTGGCCGCCTGGGCGTGGGCCAGGGCCGCCTGCGACAACTCCATGAAATGGCGGCGGTTGTGGATCTCGGTCAGGGGGTCGCGGTTGGCCAAATCCTTCAGCCGCTCATTGGCGGCCAGCAGGTCGCGGGTCTGACGGGCCACCTGCGCCTCCAGCAAGGCGCGGCGGCGGCGCAGGTAGGCGGTACGGACCTGCACCAGCGCCACGACGGTGGCCAGCCCCACCGCCACGGCCAGGGCCCGGGCCCATAGCGTCTGCCACCAGGCGGGCCGCACCTTGATCCCGATCGACAGCGGTGCGGACCAGGCGCCGGTCCGGTTGGCGGCCTTGATCAGCAGACTGTAGGACCCGGGCGGCAGGTTGGTGTAGGCGGCGACGCGCTGGGCCGCGTCCACCTCTATCCAATTTTCGTCGAAGCCGTCCAGCCGGTAGGCATAGCGCGTCTCCTCCGGTGCGGCGTAGTCCAGGGCGGCGAAGGAAACCTCGACGCTGCGGTCGCCGGGGTTCAGGCGGATGGGTATGGGGGCGGCCATGGTGCCAGTAGGCACGGGCCGCCCGGCGACGCGAGTGCCGGTGACCGCCACCGGCGGTGGTGCCGCCGGGGATCCGTACCGGTCGGGATGCACCACCGTGGCCCCGCCGCCCCCGCCGAAGATCAGGCCGCCGTTGGGCAGGTTGGCGCCGGAGTGGATCCAGTAGGCTGGAATGGCGACGCCAGCACCACGGCCTAGCGCCGTCACCTGCCTGGAAGCGGGGTCGATAAGGGCCAGGCCATCGGCCGTGCTGGCCCATATCCGGCCGGCGCCATCCATCAGCAGGGTGCCGATGTTGTCGTTGGGCAGGCCATCGGCCATGGTCAATCGCCGGAAGGCGGCCTTGCCGTCAGGGCCGGCCGCCTGTTCCAGCACACTGATGCCGCCGCCCAGGGTGCCTACCCACAGCCGGCCGCTGCGGTCGATCAGCAGGGTGGAGACCAGGTCGGCGGAAAGCGACCGGGCGTCGGCCGCATCGTGGACGTAGTGGCTGAAGGCGCCCGTTCCGGCCGTCCGGTCGGCCATGTGGTCCAGCCCGTGGCGGGTGCCGACCCACAGGCCGCCGGCGCCGTCGGGCAGCATGACGTTGACGCTGTCATCGATCAGCGAGGCTGGGTCGCCACCATGCCGGAACACCGTGGCCGTCCCCGTCGCTGGGGAGTAGCGCACCAGGGGACCGGCGGCGAACCACAGGACGTCACCATCGGCCAGGCCATAGATGATGGGGCCGACGTTGGCCCCGGGGAAGCCATGCTGTTCCAGGGTGCCGGATCGGGGGTCGTAGCGAAACAGCGCCCGCCCGGCCCCCACCGCCAGCCACACGCCACCGTCCGGCGCGCTGGTGATGCCGGTGACGCCGCCGGGGGGCAGGGAGGCGGCGCCAGGGAGGGGGGTGATGGTACCGGCCGTGGTGTCCAGCAGGGCGGCCCCCCTGTCCTTGAGCCCCAGCCAGGCCCTGCCGTCAGGGGTGATGGCGATTCCCAGCACGTTGGCGTCCGGCAAGCCGCCATTACCGGGGGCTGGGTCGGGCAAGATGGTGTCGACGGCGTCGTTGCGCAGATCGGTGCGGCTGACGCCGAGGTTGGTCGCGGCCCACAGGGTGCCGGCCCGGTCGCGCAGCAGGGCGTGCACGCTGTCATCGCCCAGGCTGGTCGGGGTCAGGGGATTATGACGCACGGTGCGTACGGCACCTGTGGCGGCGTCGATGATGGCTATGCCGCCGGCGACCCGGCCCACCCAGATTTCACCAGGACGCCCCTCGGTCAGGCAGAACACCAGCGGGCCACCCAGCACCTGCGGGCTGACCTCCGGCATCAGCCGCGCCGGGCCCCACGTCGTGGCGTCGGCCATGCCCGCGCCTGCCGGCATCACCCGGCCCAAGCCGGAGCGCACGGTGGCGAACCAGACGCGGCCGGCGCCGTCCTGGGTCATGGCGACGACTTCGTCCGTCACCGCGCCCCCTTGGGCGTCCAGCAGAGGCACATCGGCGAAGGCGGTGCCGTCCGGCGCCCGGCGCACCAGACCGGTGACGGTGCTGACCCACAGGCTGCCATCGCGGGTGCGGAGCAGGGCGCGGATGCGCCCCCCGGGGGCGCTCGCGGCGTCGCCGTCGCTGTGCGGCTGGCGTTCCACCGTGCCGGTCGCGTCGACATGCTCCAGGCCGGCGTTGGTACCCACCCAGATGCCGTCCTTGCTGTCGCCGGCCAGGCTCAGAACTCCACCCCGGGCTGGTGTGCCCTGCGGTTCGGGGAAGTCCTGGAACTGGCCGGTGGCGGGATCGTAGCGCGCCACGTTGCCGGTGGCGGTCGCCACCCACAGGCGGCCGCCGCTGGCGGGGACCAGCGCGGTGATGACATTACCCGGCAGGCTGCCTGGCACCCCGTCCTGGTGCAGAAAGGTACGGAAGCGATAGCCGTCATAACGGGACAGGCCGCCCTGGGTGCCGGCCCAGATGAAGCCGTCGCTGTCCTGCGCCAGGGCCATGGCGATGGGGTGGGGCAGGCCGGCCTCCCGCCCAACGGTGGTGAACACGGTGGCGCGCAACCGTTCCCAGCCACCGCCATCGGCCCGTGCGGTCGCGACGCTGACGGCGCCCACGATCAGAGGCGCCATCGCAAGGACGGTCAGGATTTGTCGTAAATGCCGCACGACGGCTCCCAGGAACCCAAGATCATCTGTCTTGTGGAGATCTACACGCGGTAAAGGCTTCTGGATAGTCTGCTTGGACGCAGGTCATGGTGGCGTTGATTATGGATGTCGTCGTAAAAAAGCACGCTCACCTCGTTCGCATATTTACCAAGATGGCTGGCCCGGGGGCGATATTGCGGGCCAGTATTGGTAAATTCTAGCGATGGTGGTGCTTCACTGGCGCTGGATGGTCATTGGTTAGGCTAGCCAGTCGCGGCAAGCGGCCACCGGGTCGCGCCGGCCGCGCAGGTCCAGGGGCTCTTCCCCGTCCGGCGGATGCAGCCGCCCTCCTCGCGCCTGGGCGATGTCGCTGAGACGCGCCGCCGCCGCGGCCTCGCCGGAAAAGCGGATGTCCGTCACCCCCAGGGCCAGGGCCGCCAGGGCATGGCCGGCGGCATCACCGCAGTCCAGCACGGCGGTGACGGGCGCGTCGGGGAATTCCCGGGCGATGGCGTCCAGCAGGGCGCGCCAGCCACCGGCCCCCAGCGCGCCCGCCGCGTCCGGCGCGCTGACCAGGTGCACAGGCGCCCCCGCCGCCGCCGCCAGGGCGGCACGGGCGTCATCCAGGCAGAGGACGCGGATGGGGCGGGGCGGTTCCAATTGTGATGACATTGGTTTCGGCAAAGGTGGCTTCAGTGATATCACGGGAGATGGGTCACGGATTGGCGGCCTGCTCATGGTAGGCTGGCTTGAATTGCTTCAGGCAGAGGGTAATGGCTGGCATCGGCACGCTAACAAACATCAAGGTGGCGGGTTTCAAATCTATCAAGAAGATGGACCTGGACCTGCAGCCGTCTATGAACCTGCTGGTCGGACCGAACGGTGCGGGCAAGTCCAATTTCATTGGTATTTTTCGCCTTATGAACAGGCTTGTGGAGCATGACCTTCAGCTGTTTGTTGGGCAGCGGGGAAGGGCGGACAAATTCCTCCACTTCGGTGCCAAGGTGACGGATGAGATCAGAATTGATCTTAAATTTCCGCCCAATTCTTATCACTGTACCCTTGTGCCGACGTCTACAGACGGCTTGATATTCAAGCGGGAATATGCGCGTTTCCATGGCCATGAAATAAATTATCACGGTGGCATACAACAATACCCATTGGCAAAAGCCGGAGCTGAGGAGACGGGGCTGCCCCGTTATTTGGGAGGGACGCAATCCACCGCGGATTGGGTCGCTAGCCATTTCAGGAACTGGCGTATTTATCATTTCCAAGATACGAGCGATGCTGCCCGGGTGAAGAAAAGTGGCCGGATAACGGATGTGCGAGAGCTTTACTCTGACGCGAGGAATTTAGCGGCTTACCTCCGTCAAATTCGCCAAACACATGCTGACGCCTATGATGAAATCATTGCGACGGTGCAGCGTGTGGCACCTTTCTTTCATGACTTTATATTGGAGCCGGATCCTCTCAACCCGTCCGCGATTTCGTTGCAATGGAAACATCGAGGTACAGATGCATTCTTTGACGCCTCCGATCTTTCTGACGGAACATTGCGCTTTATCTGTTTGGCGACCTTGCTTCTTCAACCGATGCTACCCACGACCATCCTATTGGATGAGCCTGAACTAGGGTTACATCCCTACGCGATTCAGTTGCTCGCAGGCTTAATGCGCAGTGCTGCCAGCCGTACCCAGATCATCGCATCCACCCAATCCGTCACCTTGGCTAACCAGTTCAATTACGAAGACCTGATTGTGGTGGATCGAGAGGACAATGCGTCGGTGTTTAGGCGCTTAGCCGAATCAGAGGTAACCGCTTGGCTCGATGATTACGGTATGGGCGACATCTGGCAGAAGAACCTGATTGGGGGAACGCCGTGAGGCCCGTTGCGATTTCGGTTGAAGGGCCAACGGAGCGTGAGTTTGTCGGCAAGGTCCTTTCACCCCATTTGGCGTCCTTTGGACTGTATGCGAAAGCGATTCCCCTTAATGGCAGCGTATCAGTCGCCCGTGCGCGAGAGGACTTGCGTCGCCTTCTTAAGGACAGTGGCTTTGCCGCTGTGACGACGCTTTATGATTTGTATGGTTTTCAGGGATATCAACCCGGCGAGGGCCCGGATAGGCTGGAAATGGAACTGCATGCGCAAGTCTCGGGGGACCCGCGCTTTATCCCGTATATCCAAGTATATGAATTCGAGGCGTTGATTTTCGCCGGGCCTGATGAGGCGGGCGACGTTCTGCACAATGCGAAGCTGCCAACAGACATGCGGGCGGAACTCCGCAATTGCCGTACGCCGGAAGATCTGAACGACGGATATGACACTTGCCCGTCCCGGCGACTGAAGCGGCTTCATACCTCCTACGACAAGGTCAATCACGGCTATCGTATCGCGGAGCGCATTGGCCTCAATCGAATCCGAACCACCTGTCCCCGATTTGGAGACTGGCTGACCCGCCTGGAGGGACTGCGCACCTAAGAACCGCGAAAGCCAGAAGGCGCCCCGATCGGAAGCGGAGCGCCTTCATTTTAACTCAAACCCGATGCTGCAGGGGATCAGCCAACCTTGTGCAGGGCGACGGCGGTGTCGCTCATGCGGTTGGAGAAGCCCCACTCGTTATCGTACCAGGTCATGATGCGGACGAAGGTGCCGTCGATGACCTTGGTCTCGTTCAGCGCGAAGATGGACGAGTGCGGGTCGTGGTTGAAGTCGGTAGACACCAGCGGTTCGGCATAGACGCCCAGGATGCCCTTCAGCGGGCCCTCGGCGGCGGCCTTGATGGCGGCCGAGACTTCCTCGACCGTGGTGGCCTTCTTGGCCACGAACTTGAAATCCACGACCGAGACGTTGGGGGTGGGGACGCGCAGCGAGGTGCCGTCCAGCTTGCCCTTCAGCTCCGGCAGGACCTTGCCCACGGCCTTGGCGGCGCCGGTGGAGGTGGGGATGATGTTCAGCGCGGCGGCGCGGGCGCGATGCAGATCCTTGTGCATCGTGTCGACCGTGTTCTGGTCGCCGGTGTAGCTGTGGATGGTGGTCATGAAGCCGTGCTCGATGCCGATGGCATTGTTCAGCACGAAGGCCACCGGGGCCAGGCAGTTGGTGGTGCAGCTGGCGTTGGAGACGATCTTGTGCTCCGGCGTCAACTTGTCGTGGTTCACGCCGTAGACGACGGTGATGTCCTCATCCGTGCCGGGGGCGGAGATCAGCACCTTCTTGGCGCCGGCGGTCAGGTGCTTGGCGGCGGCGTCGCGGGCGGTGAAGATGCCGGAGCATTCCATGGCGACCTCGATGCCCAGGTCACCCCAGGGCAGCTTGGTCGGGTCGCGTTCCTGCACCACCTTGATGGTGTGGCCGTTGACCACCAGGTTGCCATCGACCACCTCGACCGTGCCGGGGAAACGGCCGTGCACGCTGTCGTACTTCAGCAGGTGGGCGTTGGTCTTGGCATCGGCCAGGTCGTTGATGGCGACGACTTCGACATCCTTGCGGCCACTTTCGTAAATGGCGCGCAGCACCAGGCGGCCGATGCGCCCGAACCCGTTGATGGCAACACGAACAGCCATGTGTCTTCCTCCGACATCGTTGAGCCGCCCCCGGGGTGGAGCCGGCTTTGCTGAAACCTGAAGATGGTAAACGTCCCGCCCTTGTTTTAGGCGCTATGGGGCTTGCATGGCAGGCCTACCATAGTGGGACGTCCCATCCCGTACCCTGTGTCAAAGCCGGACGCCCCGGTGATAAATCCGGGGCGTCCGTGATTGTTCTGGTTACAGGCGGGCCTTGGCGGCCGCGACCACGCCTTCGACGGTGATGCCGAAGTGGTGGTACAGTTCCTTGTAGGGGCCCGACTCGCCGAAGCCGGGCATGCCGATGAAGCCGCCCTTGGGGCCGATCCAGCGGTCCCAGCCGAAGCGCACCATGGCTTCCACGCCCACGCGGACCACGTCGTCACCGCCCAGCACCTGGGCCTGGTAGACCTCGCCCTGCTCGGAGAACAGTTCCCAGCTGGGCATGGAGACGACGCGGGTGGGCACGCCTTCGGCCTGTAGCACGTCGCGGGCCTGCGCCGCGATTTCCACTTCCGAACCGGTGGCCAGAAGAACCACCTTGGCCTTGCCGCCGTCCGCTTCGCGCAGGACGTAGGCGCCCTTGGCTACCAGGTTCTCGTCGGTGTGCTCGACCCGCAGGGTGGCCAGGTTCTGGCGGGTCAGCGCCAGGACGGAGGGCCGGTCCTTGTGCTTCAGCGCCAGCTGCCAGCATTCCGCCGTCTCCACCTGGTCGGCGGGACGGAAGACCAGCAGGTTGGGGATGGCGCGCAGGGCCGCCATGTGCTCCACCGGCTGATGGGTGGGGCCGTCCTCGCCCAGGCCGATGCTGTCATGGGTCATGACATGCACCACGCGCTGCTTCATCAGGGCGCCCAGGCGGATGGCCGGGCGGCTGTAGTCGGCGAAGCACAGGAAGGTGCCGCTCAGCGGGATCAGGCCGCCGTGCAGGGCCATGCCGTTCATGGCGGCGGCCATGGCGTGCTCCCGCACGCCATAGTGGATGTAGCGGCCCTCGTACTTGTCGCGCTGCAGGCTGACGACGCCCTTGGTGCGGGTGTTGTTGGACCCGGTCAGGTCGGCGGAGCCGCTGATCAGTTCCGGCACCACGTCGAAGATGGCGTCCAGCACGTTGCCGGAAGCCTGGCGGGTGGCGACGCTGGGGCGGGCCTCCGTCGTGGCGCGCTTGAAGGCGGCGATGACGGCGTCCAGTTCGGCCGGGACCTCACCCGACTGGGCTGCCTTGAAGGCGGCGCCCAGGGTGTTGTCGGCGGCGGCCAGGCGCTGGTCCCAGGCGGTGGCGGCGGCGGCGCCGCGCGCCCCGTATTGGCGCCAGGCGTCCAGGATGGCGGCGGGGATCTCGAACGGCCCGTGGTCCCAGCCGTAGGCGGCGCGGGCGCCGGCGATTTCGGCCGCACCCAGGGGCGAGCCATGGCTGGAATTCTTGCCGGCCTTGGTCGGGGCGCCCAGGCCGATGGTGGTGCGGCAGGCGATCAGCGACGGGGTGTTGGTCGTCTTGGCCTGGGCGATGGCGGCGGCGACGGCCACCGGGTCATGACCGTCCACGGCCTGCACGTCCCAGCCATAGGCGACGAAGCGGGCCTTAACGTCCTCGGACAGGGACAGGTTGGTGGGACCGTCGATGGAGATGCTGTTGTCGTCCCACAGGACGATCAGATGGCCCAGGCCCAGGTGGCCGGCCAGCGAGGCGGCCTCATGGCTGACGCCCTCCTGCAGGCAGCCGTCGCCGGCGATGACATAGGTGTGGTGGTCGACCAGGGCGTCGCCGAAGCGGGCGTTCAGGTGACGCTCCGCCAGGGCCATGCCCACGGCGGTGGCGATGCCCTGGCCCAGCGGGCCGGTGGTCATCTCGATGCCGCGGGCCATGCCGTATTCCGGGTGGCCGGCGGTGCGGGCGCCCAGCTGGCGGAAGCGCTTGATCTGGTCGAGGTCGATGTCCTCATACCCCGTGAGGTAGAGCAGCGCGTAGATCAGCATGGAGCCATGGCCGGCCGACAGCACGAAGCGGTCGCGGTCGGCCCAGTCCGGGCGCTTGGGGTCGAATTTCAGGAACTGGGTGAACAGCACCGTGGCGACGTCGGCCATGCCCATGGGCATGCCGGGATGGCCCGACTTGGCCGCTTCCACGGCGTCCATGGCCAGGACACGGATGGCGGTGGCGAGGTCCTTGTGGGGAACGGCCCCGGCGACATCGGTTGCGGGCTGGGACGACATGGGCAAGGGGCCTTTCATCAAGCGTAGCGCTATTCTGCGGGCCAGAAGGGGGCAGCCAGTCCGGGACGCCCGCCGCCTGGCGGATTCAACCGGGAAAGCGCCACGGGAAGGACCTTCCCGGGAAACGATCCTGGGCCCCATGCTCCCGATGCTTTGCGCCGCCGCACCACCCTTTTTGACGGGTGCCGTGCGCGCACATCCGGGCGCGAGGGGCGGGCGGCACCATGACCGCCACCGCCCCCGCCGTCAAGGTCCGGGGCCCCCCGAAAACTGCAGGCGCGGCCAGCGTTAACGCCTGTATTGGAGGATGCGTTTTCCGTCGTCATGGGCCGGCTTGACGTCTGCCGCGCGCCGGGCGCGTCGCTTTTTCCTGGCACCGGAGGGCAATTCACGGCCTGAACGCCGGCGCGCGCGGTTTTTTCGCTGGTGGGGACCGCTTTCTTTGCTTTATTCGACGGCGCAGCTTATCCATCTTATTCGCACCCGCCCCGCCGTCATTGTTCGACAGGGGCTCGATCGGACCCTCCTCGCGCCCATGGACCGACTGAAGACCGCGTTGGATCGCCTGGATGCCGCCGTCCTGTCCCTGGACGGGGTGCTGGAACGGCGCCTGGCCCAGGTGGCTGGCGATGCCGATGACGCGGCCAAGGCCCGCATCGGTGAGCTGGAACGGGCGCTGGCGGCGGCGGAGGGACGGGAGCAGGGGGCCAGGGCCGCGACCGCGGCCTTGTCGGAACGGCTGGACCGGACCATCGGTCAGCTGCGTGCGGTGCTGGAGGACTGATTATAGATGGCCCGCGTGGACATCATCCTGAATGGACGCCCCTACGGTCTGGCCTGCGACGATGGCCAGGAACAGCGCCTGCGCGAGCTTGGCTCCTACGTTGACGCGCGGCTGCGCGAGGTGGCGCACGACGCCTCCGGCGGCAGCGAGACCCAGCTGCTGGTGCTGACCGCCCTCATGCTGGCGGATGAGATTTTCGACCTGCGGGCGGAACTGGGCGGACCCCGCCGCCCCGTGCCGGCCCCCGCGCCGGAGGTGGTCCATGCGCCCCGCGCAGAGGACGAAAGCGTCATCGCGGCCGTCGACAGCCTGGCCAAACGCATCGAAGACATTGCGGCGCGGCTGGATCGCACCTAAATTAGGGTTCTGGAAGGCGGCTGCGCGGTTCGACAGGACGCATTATCCCCAGGGCCGATACCCAATCCTCTAGGGGGCTGTCCCTGCCGACGCCGTGGTGTCGGACATATGGCTCCCACCTGCCTTGGCAGGCCGTGGAGGATACGCTTGTCCATCGGCCGTGTGGCTCCTTCCAGACCCTTCGCCCTTTCCGGTCCTCGCGAGCCCTCTGGCCCCTGCGCGCCGTTTCGGGGCCCACTCCTGAGGGACCTTGTCCGTCCGTGACCGCCGCCCCGTTCCGTAGTCCCGCCCCCGTCGTGGATCCTGGCGCCGCCCCGTCTGGGGACTCGCCGACCACGACCCTGCTGTCGGCGGAAGATGCGGCCCGCGCCGCCAAGAAGGCGGTGCGCGTATCCGCCCGGCGGGTCCGCGCCGGCCTGGACATCGACCGCGCCGCCGCCTCCAAGTCCCTGGCCGACAATTTCCTGACGGCCCTGCCCAAGATCACCGATGGCCTGGCGCCCGTGGGCATCACTATCGCCTTTTATTGGCCGGTGGGGGATGAGATCGACCCCCGCCCCCTGATGCACCGTGTGGTCGCCACCGGCATCAAGGGCGCCTTGCCCGTCTGCCAGGCGAAGGGCCAGCCCCTGCTGTTCCGCCGCTGGTGGCCAGGCACCTTGCTGTCGCCCGACACGATGGGCGTGCCCGCCCCGACGGCGGAGGCCACGCCCGATGAAGGTGTGGTGGTGCCGGACGTCGTGCTGGTGCCGCTGCTGGCCTTTGACCGCCGTGGTGGCCGCCTGGGGTATGGCGCGGGTTTCTACGACCGCACACTGGCTGGGTTGCGGCGGGAGCGGGCCATCCAGGCGGTGGGCATCGCCTTCGCCGATCAGGAACTGGACAAGGTGCCGTGCGACGCCCATGACCAGGGACTGGACTGGATCGTCACCGAGCGCTACGCCGTTCGGGCCGGGCAGCGCCGCAAGCGCTGAACCCGGTTCCATTTTCCTTGAGGTCGGGTCATGCGCTTGTTGTTCTTAGGCGATGTGGTGGGCCGCAG
>NZ_BACU01000282.1 GCF_000333275.1 Azospirillum sp. B4
AAGGAAAAGCTGACCGCCGACCTGTCCGCCCTGAATGACCAGCTGCAGGCGTCGCTGGCCAAGGGCGTGCAGTGCAGGGCGGATTTGGAGGCGGCGGGCAAGGCCCGGGACGACCTGGCGGCCCAGGTGCAGGCCCTGACGGACGCCGCCACGGCCAAGCAGGGGGAGCTGGACGCGGAAAAGAACGTCAGCGCCCAGGCCAAGGCCCAGGTGGACCTGCTGAACCAGCAGCTGGCGGCATTGCGCCAGCAACTGGCCCAGTTGAATGCCGCCTTGGCGGCGTCGGAGCAGAAGGACAAGGAACAGCAGGTCCAGATCGTCGACCTGGGCAAACGCCTGAACGCGGCGCTGGCCGGCAAGGTGGCGGAGTTGGCCCGCTATCGCTCCGAATTCTTTGGCAAGCTGCGGGAAGTGCTGGGCGACCGCCCGGACATCCGCATCGTCGGCGACCGCTTCGTCTTCCAGTCTGAGGTGCTGTTCGACAGCGGCAGCGCCGACCTGGGCGCCCAGGGCCGCAAGCAGCTGGCCAGCTTGGCCAAGACGCTGCTGGACATCTCCAAGAAATTTCCCAAGGACCTGAACTGGATCCTGCGGGTGGACGGCCATACCGATGCCGTGCCCATCCACACCCCCGCCTTCGCCAGCAACTGGGAGCTATCGTCCGCCCGCGCCACGGCGGTGGTGAAGTTCCTGATCCAGCAGGGGGTGCCGCCAGAACGGCTGGCGTCCACCGGCTTCGGTGAGTTCCAGCCGCTGGAGTCGGGCGACACCCCCGACGTCCGCGCCCGCAACCGCCGCATCGAACTCAAGCTGGACCAGCGCTGATCGCGGCAGCCGGACCTTTTCGGGGAGCGTCAGCGGACTGAAACGGGAGGATAGCCAAGCCTGCGGATGCAGGCGTCCGGCGACTGAGGAGACGCGTCAGCTAGTTCCACACCCCCGCCAGCTCGACCTCTTCCCCGCCCATGCCGCGCTTGAAGGTGTTGATGCCTTCCACGTCCGGGGTCAGGCCGCCCAGGTCGAAGGCAACGCGGCCTTGGGCCTTCAACTCCAGGCATGCGCGCCACAGCAACAGCTGATGGGCGCGCGTGCGGCGCCCGTCCGGTCCGTTCCAGCCCACCTGGTAGGTCGCTGCCACGCCGTGGCCGAAAATCAGGACGCCGGCCACCGGTTCCCCCTCCAGCATCGCCCGCAGGATCAGGACGTCGCCGTCCTTGTGCAGGGCGGTGCGCAGGCGGGTGAGCAGCTTGGAGCCCGCGGCGCGGTACTTGCGCTCATGCCGGTCGGCCTCATGCTTTTCCAGCAGCCAGGGCAGGGTGGCGCCGTCGCGGTCGACTTCCACCACCAGGCCTGATTTCTCCCCCTGCCGCAGCTTGTTGCGCCACTTCGGGTCCAGATTGGCACGCAGCGCCGCCTCATCCGGCGTGAGGTCCAGCCAGATGGTGCGATAACCGGGCCCGGCCTGGTGGCGCCAGCCGGCCCATTTCAGGGCGGTGGTGGCCAGGGCGCCCGCCGGGACCTCGGCGATGACGCTGGGCCAGTGCAGCAGGCCGGTGGGGCAGGCCTGGCGCAGCAGGCGGTAGATCACGCCCACGGTGGTCCAGTCCTGGGCCTCCGGCACCAGCAAGGGGCCCCGATGCACCTTGGCCACCCGCACGGCGCGGGCCAGGCGCTTTTCCAGCACCAGCACCAGGCCGATGGCCTGGCCATCCCGTTCGAAGATGCCGACACGGGGCTTCCAGCCTTCCACCGTCATCATGGCGGTGGCGTAGCCGAAGGTCTGGGTCAGGGTGCTGTGCGGCACCCGTTTCAGCAGCGCCGCCCACTCGCTGATGCGGGAGTCCCAGCGCAAGGCGACATTGGGCGCGGCGCCCGGGGCCTGGGTCGCGGCGCGCGGGGCGGGTTTCGCCACGGGCGGGGTTTTGGATTTAGCGGGGGCGGATTTGGCCACGGGACTCGACAGCGGCAGGTGGGAACGGTATGCCGCCCAGCATATCGCTTGTCGTGGAAGGACCACCAGTCATGAAGACCCCCGCCCAACCCTGGTGGCACCCCGACCGGATGGCCCGCCGCCGGGTGAACCTGGCCGCGCGCGGCGCCATGACCCGTGCCTTGCGGCGCTGGTTCGAGGAGGGGGATTTCCTGGAGGTGGAGACACCAGCCCTGCAGGTGTCGCCGGGGCTGGAGCCGCACCTGATGGCCTTCGCCACCGACCTGGTGGGCAGCCATCCGGACGACCGCTTGACCCTGCGCCTGCACACCAGCCCGGAATTCACCATGAAGAAGCTGCTGGTGGCCGGGCTGCCGCGCATCTTCCAACTGGCTCATGTCTATCGCAATGGCGAGCGGTCCCCCACCCACAGCCCGGAATTCACCATGCTGGAATGGTACCGGGTGGGGGCGGGCTATCGCGACCTGATGGACGACTGCATCGCCCTGACCCGGACCTTGTGCGCCGCCGCTGGCGTCGACACCCTGCGACGGGGCGACCTGACCTGCGACCCCGCCGCGGCGTGGGAGGTGTTGACGGTGCAGGAGGCGTTCCAGCGCCATGTCGGCATCGACCTGCTGGCGACGGCGCCCGATCCCGCCCGGCCCGACGTGGCCCTGCTGGCCCAGGCCGCCGGAGCCGTGGGCATTCATGCCCATGACGGCGACAGCTGGGAGGATCTGTTCTTCCGCATCAGCCTGGACCGCATCGAGCCGCACCTGGGCATGGGCCGGCCCACCTTCCTGACGGACTACCCGGTTTCCATGGCCGCCCTGTCGCGGCCCAAGCCGGAGGATCCCCGGGTGGCGGAACGGTTCGAGCTGTACGCCTGCGGCGTGGAACTGGCCAACGCCTTCGGCGAACTGACGGACGCCGCCGTGCAGAAGGCTCGTTTCGAGGCCGATATGGACTTGAAGCAGGTGCTGTATGGCGAGCGCTATCCCATCGACGCTGATTTCCTGGCGGCCCTGGAATTCGGCCTGCCCGACTGCGCCGGCATCGCTTTGGGTTTCGACCGCCTGGTCATGCTGGCCACCAACGCCGCCGCCATCGACGACGTGCTATGGGCGCCAGTGGCCTTGCCGTGAGGTGATTCGACTTGGGGAGCGGTATGCCGTACAATCAAGTTGCCATGCAAGCAACGGAGGCGGTCATGGATGTCGCGATCAACGATCCTGAAAGTGAACTCGCGAACCTGGTAAAGAAGGCTGAGGCGGGCGAGGAGGTCGTGTTGACCCGCAATGGGCATCCTGTGGCGAAGTTGATCGCAACTGAAAAGCGCCCGACCAAGGAACAACGGAACACGTTCCTCCGGGCTTTTTTGGAGGAGGCGAGAGCCAATCCCGTGCCCGGCCCGGACGCTATGCGCAGCCAGGACTTCCTCTACGGCGATGATGGGCTGCCGGCTTGAACGCTGTCGTTATAGATACCTCGGCGATTATTGAAATCGCCATCCCCGAAAAGCGCGGCGCCGACTGTTTAGCTTGTTTGGAAAAGGCTGACGAAATCTTCATCAGCGCTGGAACATTGGTGGAGACGCTGATTGTCGGCCGGCGACGGGGGCTGGGGCCACGGATTGAGAACCTGTTGCGGGGTTGGGCAGCCACCGAAGTTGTGGTGACGCCCGGCATGGCACGTTTGGTCGCCGATGTTTATGACCGCTGGGGTAAAGGCGTGGATCCGGCCTGCCTGAACATGGGCAATTGCTACGCCTACGCCTTGGCGAAAGAGATGAACCTGCCGCTGCTCTTCGTCGGCGACGACTTTTCCAAGACCGACGTGATCCCGGCGCTGTAGGGCGCCGGGCTTATCTCACGCCTCCGCGATGGCCTTGTTGAAGGCCTTTACCCCCGCGGCCGCCCCGTCGGGGTGGTTCCACACCGACGAGACCACCGCCAGGAAGTCGGCGCCGGCGCGCACCAGCTCGCCGCAGTTGCCCGGCGTGATGCCGCCGATGGCGACGCAGGGGATTTCCATCATTTTCTGCCACCAGGTCAGCAGCTCGGGCGTGGCCCGATACTCCGTCTCCTTGGTGCCCGGTGGG
>NZ_BACU01000281.1 GCF_000333275.1 Azospirillum sp. B4
GGCCTCCCACGCCCGGCCTATGGGCAGTCGGCGCAGGCGGGCGACGGTGTAGGCGGCGAGCGCCGTCAGCGCCAGGATGACCAGGTAGAGGAAGATCAGCCGGTGTTCCGGGGCGTAGGCGATGCCCGTCACCTCGCTGAAGGTGTGGCCGCCCTCCGGCGCGCGCCGGTCGAAGGTCAGGCCGAACAGGGTGGGCCGGGCGATGCCGGAGACGCCGTTGGGGCCGCCGGTCAGGCTCTGCCAGTTCAGGATGACGATGCGGGTGATCTCGCCGAACCCCAGGGTGACGATCGCCAGATAGTCGCCGCGCAGCCGCAGGATGGGCAGGGACAGCAGCACGGCGAACAGGCTGCTGGCCAGGCCGCCGGCGGCCAGCGCCGACCAGAAGCCCCAGTGCAGCTGGGTCGTGGTCAGGGCGCAGGTGTAGGCGCCGATGGCGTAGAAGGCGGCGAAGCCCAGGTCCAGCAATCCCGCCAGGCCGACCGTGATGTTCAGGCCGGTGGCCAGCAGGATGTAGATCAGCGCCGTGGTGCCCAGGTCGATGACATAGCGGTTGGCGAAGGGCAGGAAGGGCAGGGCGGCGGCGGCCAGGATCAGCAGCGGCCCGCCATAGGGGCGCAGGCGCTGGACGCCGGCCGGGGGCCGCAGCGCCGCCAAGGGGGCGGCGGCCCGGTTCAGGGGCCGGGCCAGCAGCCCCACCGCCAGGCGGCCCAGGAAGACGATCAGCCCCGCCAGCGGCACGTAGGCCAGGTTGGCCTGCACCACCAGGCCCTGGTCCAGGTTTACGGTGCGCAGGCCCAGGAAGGGTATGGCCAGCGCCATGGCGACCAGGGCGGCGACGCCGGCCTCGCGCAGGTGATGGACGACGGCTGTCGGGGATGTCGCGGGTGCGGCCATGACCTCACACCTTCTCGATGTCAGGGCGGCCCAGCAGGCCCGAGGGACGGACCACCAGCACCAGGATCAGGATGGAAAACGCCGCCACGTCCTTGTAGGCGCTGGAGACGTAGCCGGAGAAGAAGGCTTCGATCAGGCCGATCAGCAATCCCCCCAGCATGGCGCCTGGCAGGCTGCCGATACCGCCCAGCACGGCGGCGGTGAAGGCCTTCATGCCGGCCAGGAAGCCGATGTAGAAATCGATGACGCCGTAATAGAGCGTGACCATGACGCCGGCCACCGCCGCCAGGCCGGCGCCCAGCACGAAGGTCAGCGAGATGGTGCGGTCGACGTTGATGCCCAGCAGGGCCGCCATCGTCCGGTCCTGCTCACACGCCCGCTGGGCACGGCCCAGGGCCGTGCGGTTGATGACCAGGGTGAACCCGGCCATCAGCGCCACCGTCAGCAGGATGATGAACAGCTGGATGTTGGTCAGACCGAGGCTGAAGTCGCCGTCGCGCCACAGCGTGACGCCGCCCGTCATGACCGGGGGCAGCGACTTCGACCGCGCCCCCTGGGTCAGCATGACGAAATTCTGCAGCAGGATGGACATGCCGATGGCGGAAATGAAGGGCGCCAGCTTGGGCGCCGTGCGCAGGGGGCGATAGGCCACCCGCTCGATGGTCCAGCCATAGGCGGCGGTGAAGGTGCAGGAGATGGCCAGCACGATGACCAGGGCCAGCGGCACCGAGGTCACGCCCGCCCCCAGCAGCAGGGTGAAGGTGGTGACCGCGATGAAGGCGCCGATCATGTAAATCTCGCCATGGGCGAAATTGATCATGCGGATGATGCCGTACACCATGGTGTAGCCGATGGCGATCAGTCCGTAGATGGCGCCCAGGGTCAGGCCGTTGATCAAATGCTGTAGGAATGTGCCGACTGCCAGCGTGAAACCCATTGCCGCCTTAACCGCCCCCATCGATGGCTGTCCGGTTGGTTTTGGGCCGGTTCCAGCACCAAGGAGGTGCGGTCCGCCATGCCGGAGCCGGCTGCGACCTTAACGCTAGTGCGGAATGCCGGCAAGGCGGGGCCGGGGGCGGGGGCGGTGAAAAATGCGGCCGGAGCAATATTTTCACCGGGCGCCGACGGGGAATTCACCGGGCAGGGACCGTGATTTCCCCCGTTTCTGACGCCAGGTGCTTGTACAGCAGGGTGGTGGCCAGGGCGGAGCCGTCGACATGGATGGCATAGCCCGGGATGTCACCCACCGTCTGGAAGCCGACGGAACGATAAAGGGCCCGGCCCTCGTCGCTGCCGGTGTCCAGCAGCAGCAGGGTGCGCCCCTCGGTCCGTGCCAGGGCTTCCACGGCGGTCATCAAGGCGCGGCCGACGCGTTGCCGGCGGGCGTCGGGATGGACCAGCATCTTGGCCACTTCCGCCCGGTGGCGGCCGTTGGGCGGGCCGGCCAGCAGCAACTGCACCGTGCCCACCAGGCGATCCCCTGACCAGGCGCCCAGCAGGCGGCGGCCACCCGTCTGCAACCCCGGCCGCAGGCTTCGCCAGAAGGCGGCGGCTTCCTGCAAGGTGAAGGGCAGGATGAAGCCGACGCTGGCCCCGCCCAGAACGCAGTCGTGCAGGATTCCGCTGAGCGCTGGCGTGTGGGTGTCCAGCTCGGCGGCCGGGATTTCGCGGATGGTCAGGCTGGTCATTGTCGCTCAGGGGGCGCTTTGAGGTCGCTCAGGGGCGGGTTATGGCGATGACGTAATGCGCGGCTTGCGGGCCGGGGCAGTGGAAGCGGCTGCCACCCGTCAGGCGGTAGCGCAGGCAGTCCCCGGCCGACAGGGCGTGAAGGGTGCCGTCCAGCGTCAGTTCCAGCCGGCCCGCCAGCATCCACAGATGATGCTCCAGTCCGGGAACCGGCGGCGCCTGGTAGCCGATGGCGGCGCCGGGCGGCAGCGCGCCTTCCACCATTTCCGTCATATAGCCGCTGGCGGGCGGGGAGATGCCGCGGCGGCGGAAGCCCGTCTCCGGATCCGTCCACACGGGTTGGGCCGCGGGTGGGATGAACTGTTGGGGATCGGCCTCCACCTCCGCCAGCAGGCGGGACATGGGGCGTTCATAGGCGGTGCACAGGCGGCCCAGCAGGGCGGCGGTGGGACTGGTCTCCCCCCGTTCCAGGCGCGACAGGGTGGCGCGGCTGATGCCGCTGTGCTCCGCCAACGTCTCCAAGGTCCAGCCGCGCTCCAGGCGCAGGCTGGCCAGGCGGGCGGCCAGGCGCTGGTCGAAGGGGGCATGGGCGGCGGGCTGTTCCATATCGGGAATATTTCCCAGATATGAGATAAGGTCAAGTTCCGCTCCTCATGCCGCGACGCAAAAATGGCCTTATCTTTCGCGGTGATCGTGGGCATGCTGATCGCTTCCGCTGGCAGGCGGACCAGAACATCAAACGCAAGGGGTGACCGAATGGGGGCTTGGCAGGCGGGTAAAGGTTTCACACGTCGCTGGTTCAACGCTGTCGGCGTGGCCGCCCTGGGGCTGGCGCTTCTGGGCGGAACCCCGCTGGTCCATGCCAAGGACACGGGCGCCGCGCCGACGGCACTGCTTTCCGGTGGTGCCGTCGCCTCGGCCGACAGCTTCGGCACGGCGGCGGGGGCGGAAATCCTGAAGGCCGGCGGCAATGCCGTGGACGCTGCCGTGGCCACCGCCTTCGCCCTGGCCGTGACTTACCCCGAGGCCGGCAACATCGGCGGCGGCGGGTTCATGACCCTGTTCGTCGAGGGCAAGCCCTACTTCATCGATTATCGCGAGGTGGCGCCCAAGGCCGCCACCCGCACCATGTATCTGGACGCCAAGGGTGAGGTGGTGCCCAAGCTCAGCCTGGTGGGGGCCAAGGCCGCCGGCGTGCCCGGCACGGTCATGGGCCTGTGGGAAGCGCACCACCGCTTCGGCAAGCTGCCCTGGGCGCGGGTGATGCAGCCGGCCATCACGCTGGCGGAAAAGGGCTTCCTGCCGTCCGACAAGATCATCGCCTACCGCACCGACATGATGGCGCAGTTCGCCGTCACCAACTTCGCCCGGTACTTCGGCGGGATGCAGGCGGGCAAGGTGTTCATCCAGCCGGAACTGGCGGCCACGCTGAAGCGCATCGCCGAGGGCGGGCCGCAGGAGTTCTATACCGGCAAGACGGCCGGTCTGCTGGTCGCCCAGATGAAGAAGGACGGCGGGCTGATCACGGCGGAGGATCTGGCCGCCTACAAGGCGCGCTGGCGGGAGCCCATCCAGTTCGCCTGGCAGGGCAATGTCATCTACACAGCACCCCCGCCCAGCTCCGGCGGGGAGGCGCTGGCCCAGCTCCTGAAGATGAAGGAGCTGCGCGCTGCCGATTTCCAGGGGGTGGCCCTCAATTCCGCCCAGTACATCCACCTGCTGGCGGAGATCGAGAAGCGGGTGTTCGCCGACCGGGCGGAATACCTGGGTGATCCCGATTTCTACAAGGTGCCGGTGCAGGAACTGATCAGCGATGGATACCTGGCCAAGCGGGCGGCGGAGATCAACCCGCGCGCCATCTCCCCCACGCCGAACGTGAAGCCCGGGCTGGAACCGAATGAGACCACGCATTTCTCCGTGGTCGACAAGTGGGGCAACGCCGTTTCCAATACCTACACCTTGAACTTCGAGTTCGGGAACGGGGAGGTGGTGGAGGGTGCCGGCTTCCTGATGAATGACGAGATGGACGACTTCAGCGCCAAGCCGGGCGTGCCCAACGGCTTCGGCGTGGTGGGCAAGGACGCCAACGCCATCCAGCCGGGCAAGCGCATGCTCTCCTCCATGACGCCCACCATCGTGACGCGCGACGGCAAGGTCAGCCTGGTCCTGGGCTCCCCCGGCGGGTCGCGCATCTTCACCAGCGTCTTCCAGGTCATCACCGACGTCTATGACTTCCACATGCCGCTGCAGGCGGCGGTGTCGGCCCAGCGCGTCCACCACCAGCTGCTGCCCAAGGATACCATCTACTACGACCCCTACGCCCCCCTGGTGGGGCCGGAGGCCGACAAGCTGAGGGCGATGGGCTATGTGGTGCAGGACCAGGGTTGGAACATGGGCGATGTGGAGGCCATCCGTGTGGACGGCACCCGCCTGGAAACGGCGTCCGACCCGCGCGGCCGGGGCACCGGTACCGTCGTCAACTGACCGTCGTCCACCCATTTTCCGGGGGCGGTGGACCGTCCCCGGAAGCCGCTGAAATAAGGTCGCATTAAGGCAAACGTCGCCCTTAAATCGTCAACATCCCCCTCCACAGTACAAGCCATGGGAAGCCCCCACGGACCGCCAGTGACGGCTCCGCCGATGAGTGAGCATCCCACCTTTTTGGAGGTAAGATCATGACGAGCGATTTCCTGCGTCTGGCGAAGGTGAAGCGCTTTGCCGCAGCTGCCGCACTGGTCGTGGTCGGGGTCGCCGCATCGTCGGGTCTGACGTCGACCAAGGCTCACGCGGATGAGTACTGGCGCCATCATCATCACGATTACTATCGTGGCCATGACTACTACCGCGGTCCGCGGGTCTATGTGGCTCCGCCGTACTATTATGGCCCGCCGCGTCCGGTGTATGTGCCGCCCCCGGCCTACTACGCCCCGCCGCCCCCGCCGGTCTACTATCCGCCGGCCGGCCTGAACGTGGTCATCCCGATCCGCTAACCGTAACCCAATGGATATCTGAGCCGGCGTGAAGCCCGGCCCCGGGGTGGAGCCCTGCCTGGTTCCGCCCCGGGTTCAATGGAGCAGTGAGGCCATCATGTTGAAGAAAGCTGTCATCGTCGTTGTGGCCGGGTCCTTGCTGACTGGTTGCTCCGGTTTGACCGCCCGTCAGCAGCGGGCGCTGTCCGGTGGCGCCATCGGCGCCGCGGGTGGTGCCGCGCTCACCGCCATCGTCGGCGGTCCGGTCCTGGCCGGTGCCGCCATCGGCGCCGCCGGTGGTGCCGCCATCGGCGCCCTCAGCAAACCCTGAGTTTTGTCCCTGAGTTTTATCAGTGCCTGAAGCTTGGTTTCCTTATTTCCCTGTACCCATCTCCCAGCCTTCCATGCCCGGCCGGCACCCCCTGGCCGGGCTTTCTTTTTCTTTCGACAGGCCCTCTTGGGGGGATAACGCCGACGCGGCATGCGTGGATGGAAGTCCGGCTGATCTTGTCCGGCTGCGAACAAGCTGCTAGGGTCCCCGCCGCTCGCAAACACCCAGGTTAAAGTTGAAGCACCATGAAGGTTAACGCCAATACCATGCGCCCCGGCCAAGTTATGGAGAATAACGGCAAGCTGTGGGTGGTCGTGAAGACGCAGATCGTGCAGCCCGGCAAGGGCGGTGCCTTCATCCAGATCGAGATGAAGGACGTGCGCACGGGCACCAAGACGATCGAGCGCTTCCGCACGCAGGAAAGCGTTGAGCGTGCCTACCTGGACGAACGCGAGATGACCTTCCTCTTCGCCGAAGAGGGTGACAATTACACCTTCATGGACAAGGAAACCTTCGAGCAGGTCTCCATCCCCGGCGATGTCGTCGGCGACGGCAAGGTCTTCCTGACCGACGGCATGGAAGTGACGGTGCAGACCTTCGAAAACGCGCCGCTGTCCGTCGAGCTGCCGCAGACCGTGACCCTGATGATCACCGAGGCCGACCCGGTGGTGAAGGGGCAGACGGCCTCCTCCTCCTACAAGCCGGCCCTGCTGGAAAACGGCGTGCGCATCCTGGTTCCGCCGCATATCGAGGCCGGCACCCGTGTGGTGGTCAGCACCGCCGAGGGCGAATACATGGAACGCGCGAAGGACTAAGCCGCCTTCCGGCAGCCGGCCACGGGCCGGCCGCGTTTGTTGCCAGAGCGAATTCCGCCTTCCGGTGGAATTCGCTCTCGGCTTTTATGGTAGGGCGGTCCCCCGGGGGCCGGCCCGTTCTTGCACAGCTTAAAGAGGGGACACCCCATGGCCGCCCGTTCCGCGATCCTCAACGTCATGACCAAAGCCGCCGAGAAGGCGGGCCGCGCCCTGGTGCGCGACTTTGGCGAGGTGGAGCAGCTGCAGGTTTCCCGCAAGGGTCCGGCCGATTTCGTCTCCGCCGCCGACCGCAAGTCGGAAAACATCATCCGCGAGGAACTGTCCAAGGCCCGTCCCAGCTTCGGCTTCCTGCTGGAGGAGTCGGGTAGCGTGGCCGGCAGCGACCCGTCGCACCGCTGGATCGTCGACCCGCTGGATGGCACCACCAACTTCCTGCACGGCCTGCCGCACTGGGCCATCACCATCGCCCTGGAAAAGGAAGGCGAGATCGTCGCCGGCGTGGTTTACGAGCCGGTGCATGACGAGATGTTCTGGACGGAGAAGGGCGCCGGCGCCTTCCTGAACCACACCCGCCTGCGCGTCTCCGCCCGCCGCAACCTGCCCGACGCGCTGATCGCCACCGGCATCCCCTTCAAGGGCCATGGCGACCACGCCGCCTACCTGCCGCAACTGCAGGCGGTGATGGGCGAGGTGGCCGGCATCCGCCGCCTGGGCGCCGCCGCCCTGGACCTGGCCTATGTCGCCGCCGGCCGCTTCGACGGCTTTTTCGAGACCAACCTGAAGCCCTGGGATGTGGCGGCGGGCCTGCTGATGGTCACCGAGGCCGGCGGTTTCGCCACCGAGATCGGTGGCGGCAAGGTGCCCCAGAGCGGCGCCAGCGTGCTGGCCGCCAACTCCCACCTCCACCTTCCGCTGGGCACCCTGCTGCGCAGCGCCGCTGCCAAGAAGAAGGCCGCCGGCTGAGCATTGCCCCCGGTGTGTTGACGTTTCGATCGGCCTGGACACCCCGTCCGGGCCGATCGTGTTTTCGGACCGGTCAGATTGGATTGGGCAGCACGACGCGCGCATCCAGGCCGCCCTCGCGCCGGTTGGCCAGGGTGATGTCGCCGCCATGGCCGCGCACGATGGCCAGCGCCGCCGTCAGGCCCAGGCCGACGCCACCCGTCACCCGGTTGCGCGACCGGTCCAGGCGGAAGAAGGGGCTGAACACCTGCTCCAGCGCGTCCTCCGGTATGCCGGGGCCGTCGTCCCGCACCGTGATCACCACGCTGGCGTCCGCGCCCGCCAACGTCACCCTCGGTGGCGTGGCGTGCTTTACCGCATTCTCCACCAGGTTGGTCAGGGCCCGCTTCAGGGCGAAGGGGCGGCCGCGATAGACCGCATGGGCCGGCCCCTCATAGGCCACGGTGACGCCCTGGTCGGCATATTCGTCGGCGATGGTGGTCAGCAGGCCGGCCAGGTCGAAGGCGGTCACCGCCTCCTCATCCGCGTCATCACGGAAAAAGGCCAGCGCGCCATCGACCATGGCCTGCATCTCATCGACGTCACGAAACAGCCGCGCCTGCTGGTCCGCGTCCTCCACGAACTCGCCGCGCAGGCGCATGCGGGTCAGCGGCGTGCGCAGGTCGTGGGAAATGGCGGCCAGCATGGCGGTGCGATAGCCGACGAACTTCTGGATCTGTCCCTGCATACCGTTGAAGGCACGGATGACACCACGCAGTTCCCGGGGCCCAGACTCCGCGATGGGGGGGGCCTGGGGGTTGGTGCCGAATTCACGCGCGGCGGCGGCGATGCGTTCGATGGGACGGGACAGCTGACGTGCGGCGATCAGCGAGACGGCGGCGGCCGACAGCAGCAGCAGGACCAGCGTGATCCCGACGCGCACGGCGCGGATGGTGTCGCGGCTGCGGTCCAGGTGGGCATAGATCAGCCAGCTCTCATCCTTCAGCCGTACGGCCAGGAAGCGCGAACGCGGGTCGGTTGAGAAATCGTGCCGCAGAAGGGCGGCGGCCGGGTCGGCCTCGCTTGTCCAGAAGACGAAGGACCGAAAGGTCAGATCGTTCAGCCAGGCGCCCTCCACCGGATGGAAGTCATCCAGGCCGCTTCCCTGGCGCAGCAGTGTGGCCATGGCGTCGTCCGCCGGATGCCATTCGACGTTATAGATCCGTGTGGACGCGGCGGTTGCCAGGGTGGGGCGCAACTCGGGCGGGGCCGCCTCGATGGCATGGGTGATGCTGATCGCGGCCAGCACCAGCCCGGCATCATTGGCGGGCGCCTGCAGCCAGGCGCCGGCCATGCTGACGACCAGGGCGCTCAACACCGCGGCGGACGTCACGGCCGCCATGATGGTCAGGGCGAAACGCCGGGCGATGGTGTCCTGCGGCCATACCCGGAACCAAGCCGTGCCCGTCATGGGTGGCGGCGTCATTGGTGCCGAACCTGGGGGGTGAAGATATAGCCGCCGTTGCGCACGGTGCGGATCAGCGCCGGGTTCTTGGGATCATCCTCCAGCTTGTGGCGCAGGCGGCTGACCTGCACGTCGATGCTGCGGTCATAGGCGGCGTGGGCCAGGCCGCGCGCCAGGTCCAACAGCTGGTCGCGGGTCAGCACCCGCTGCGGATGCTCCACGAAGGCCAGCAGCAGGTCGAACTCGCCGCCCGACAGCAGCACCAGCGTCCCATCCTCCGACCGCAGTTCCCGCCGCGCCACATCCAGCCGCCAGCCGGCGAAGCTGAGGCAGGGGCGGGTCTCCGCCGGGCGCCCGGCCGCTTCGCTGGTCCGGCGCAGCACGGCCTTGACCCGGGCCAGCAGTTCGCGCGCGTCGAAGGGCTTGGTCAGGTAGTCGTCGGCGCCGATCTCCAGCCCCACGACGCGGTCGGTATGGTCGGCCATCGCGGTCAGCATGATGACCGGCACGCGGGAGGCGGCGCGCAGGGTGCGGCACAGGCTGAACCCATCCTCGCCGCGCAGCATGATGTCCAGGATCACCAGGTCGACGGGTCCCCCCGCCAGGGCCGCCGCCATGCCCACCCCATCCTCCGCCACCCGCACGGCATAGCCGTGCTTGCGGAAGAACAGGGTCAGCAGGGACAGGATGTCCTCGTCATCATCGACGATCAGCAGGGTGGGACCGGGGGAAGAGGCCGGGATGAGGGGCGCGGGCGTCATGGGGCGGCATGCTAGCACGGTGCCCGGCCCCGCTTTATGTCCGTTGTCCCCGGCTATTGTTTCAGGCCGGACACATTATGCCGCCGGGGTCGCAAACGCGACATCAGCCGCCAAGAATGGGGGCCTAGGGTGCATCCCGTTCCAGCGGCCGGCGGGTTGGGGGCCTGGCCCCGGCGTCATGGGTTGGGCGTGACGGGGGCCGGTAAGGTTGCCGATCGCTGGACATCGTTTTCCCAGCAAAGAGGCCGAGAGCCCCCATGTTCTCACCCACGATTCGTTCATCCGTCCGCGCCGGTCTGCTGGCTGGCGCGTCCCTTTTCGCCGGTCCCGCCCTGGCGGACGACCAGGCGCCGCCACTATGGGACATCAATGTCGGCGCCGGTGGCATGCTGCGCCCCACCTTCGATGGTAGTGATCGTTACCGGGCCAGTCCGGTTCCGCTGGTCAGCGTTCGCTACAACGACATGGTGACCCTGGGGCCGGAGGGCATCAGCGCCTACTGGCGGCAGGGTGCCTTCAAGATCGGCGCCGGACTGACCTTCGATCCCGGCCGCGATGACCACAAGAGCAATGGCTTGTTCAATAATGGCGATGACAGGCTGAAGGGCCTCGGCGACATCGACAAGTCGCTGGGCTTCAAGGTTTTCGGCGGCTATGAGCTGGGCCGGCTCAACCTGGACCTCGCGGTGGCGAAATACACCGGCGATCAGAACGATGGTCTGCTGGTGACGGGCGGCATGAGCCTGCCCCTGACCCTGTGGGCCGACCGGCTGACCCTGACACCGCATGTGGACGTCACCTGGGCCAACGACAGCTACACGCAGACGTATTTCGGCGTGACGCGGGCCCAGGCCGCCAACTCCGGCTTCGCCGCCTACACCGCCGGGTCGGGCTTCAAGGACATTGGTGTCGGTGTGCGGGCGAAGTACCGCTTCAACGAGCATTGGTCCGTCACGGGCGACGTCACGGTGAAGCAACTCCTGGGCGATGCCGCCGACAGCCCCATCACCTATTCCGCCACCAGCACCCTGGTAATGGCCGGTTTCGGGTACCGCTTCTAAGCGAAACGCCCCCGGTGGACCAAACCCCGGGGGCGTTCTGATCGCGTGGCAAGCGCGTGGATTCGCTGCCGGCCCTTGGGGAATCTTACAACGCCGCCTCGACCGCCTGGATGATGGCCTCATTCGAGGGGCGGAAAACCGAGGACCAGTAGCGCACCAGGCGGCCGTCCTTGCCCAGCAGGTATTTGTGGAAATTCCAGCGCGGCGCGGCATCCTCCCCCGCCATGTCCACCAGCCAGCTGAAGAAGGGGTGGGCATCGGCGCCGACCACCACTTCCTTATCGGCCATGGTGAACTCCACGCCATAGTTGCGCTGGCAGAAGGCGCCAATTTCGGAGGCCGAGCCCGGCTCCTGCTTGCCAAAATCGTTGGAGGGCACGCCCAGCACCACCAGGCCGCGCGGGCCGTACTTGGTGTGCAGGGCCTGCAGATCCTCATACTGGTTGGTGAATCGGCAATTGCTGGCGGTGTTGACCACCAGCACTGGCTGGCCGGCGTAGGCGGCCAGCGGCACCGCCCCCTTGCCACCCAGGCGCTGGAAGGTGAAGGCGTGGGCGGAGGCGACGGCGGTGGTCTGCGACTGGGGCAACATGGGAACGGGGGCTCCTGGGCCGATGGTGGGGGGCCGGTGATCTGGCCTGACGCGGTCGCGTCGGCGTTCATCGATAATTTAGAACTATTCTAAAGTATGGCCGCCGTCAAGCCCGGTCGGATGAGGCGCGCAGGACGGGAGAAACCGGGTGCGCGTGGCAAAGCGGTGATAAAAAGGTTGCGCCGAACATGGATCGGCCACATTTCCAAGGCTTAGTCCGCTGGCTGAAAGTCGTCACCCGCATGCGTCGTTTCAAGATGTCCGCTTCTCCCGCCGTGATTGCCGTGACCGTCGCCATGCTGGCGATGCCGGCCTATGCCCAGTCACCCGCCGCCCAGCCGGATTCGGCGCAGCAGGCCCCGTCCGATAAGACGACGGGCGCCAAGCACAAGGTGACCAAGCCCGCACCCGCGCCGGCCGTGCCCGGCCAGTCCACGGACAGCCAGTCGGGCAAGGCGACCACGCCGCCCGCCTCGGGCGACCTGGGCGCCCCCACCATAGAGCGCGCCAAGCCGGCGCCCACGCCCAAGGTGGTTCCCGTGCCGGAGACGCCGCGAAGCCTGCTGAAGCCGGAGGCGACGCCCACCCCCGATCGGGCCAAGGAACCGGAGGGCGCCAGCCCGCCCGTCACCACCGACATTCGGCCGCGTGGCGTCACGCATGTGGAAAAGGGCGCGCCCGTCACCCAGGCCGCCCGCGTGACGGTGCCGTTCGCCGCCGGCTCATCCGCCCTGGACAAGAAGCAGGAGGCGGCGCTGGCGGCCATCGCCGGTCGTCTGGGCCAGGATCCGGATCGCCGGCTGGAGATTCGCGGCTACGCCCCCTTGCCGGCGCTGGACCGTGAGGCGGCCGCCCGCCGCCTGTCGCTGTTTCGCGCCACCGCCGTGCGCGACCGCCTGATGGCGCTGGGTGTGCCAAAGGAGCGGCTGGTGATTCACGCCATGGGATCCGTCAGCGGCGACCAGGACGATAAGGAGGCCGTCCGCAACGCGGGCAAAGGATCGAACTTGCCGCCGGAGTCGTTCGACAAAGTGGAACTGGCCTTCATCCAATAAATATCCTCACGCGGGACCCGGGCGGTGGCAGCCGGCCGGGTCCCTCCGCAGCGGCGATACCCGCAACAGCGTCAAAGGAAGAAACGTGTCGCGCCCGACCCCCTATCTGTTTCGCATGTGCGTGTTCCTGGCGGCGGTCGCCGCGGTGATGGGGGTGCTCTACCCGCAGGTGGAGCGGTTCTTCATGGCCAACCCGGCGCTGAACGGCCTGATCCTGGGCGCGCTGGCCATCGGCATCCTGTTCATCTTCCGTCAGGCGATGATGCTGCGGCCGGAGGTGGAATGGCTGGAAACCTTCCGTGGCGGCGGCGTCAGTTCCACCCAGCCGCGCCTGCTGGCGCCCATGGCGCAGATGCTGGGCGATCGCCATCGCGGCGGCCCCAGTGGTCGTCTCAGCCTGTCGGCCATCGCCACCCGGTCCCTGCTGGACGGCGTCAGCGCCCGGTTGGATGAAAGCCGGGAGATCAGTCGCTATCTCATCGGCCTGATGATTTTCCTGGGGCTTTTGGGCACCTTCTGGGGCCTGCTGCAGACGGTTTCCACCATCGGCGGCGTCATCTCCGGCCTGAAGGTGGGCAACGGTGACGCCGTGGCCATCTTCGCGGAGCTGCAACAGGGCCTGGCCGCCCCGCTGGCGGGCATGGGCACGGCCTTCAGCGCCAGCCTGTTCGGCCTCGCCGGCTCCCTGGTGCTGGGCTTCCTGGAGCTGCAGGCGGGCCAGGCGCAGAACCGCTTCTACATGGACCTGGAGGATTGGCTGGCCGGGTCCACCCGCATCGGCGGCGGCGGCATGGTGGAGGCCGGTGACCAGCCGGTGCCGGCCTACATCCAGGCTCTGCTGGAAACCACGGCGGAGAACATCGAGAAGTTGCAGTACACCATGGCGCAGGGGGAGGATAACCGGCGCAGCGCCAACAACCACCTGGTGGCGCTGGCGGAGCGTCTGGCCACCCTGTCGGACCAGATGAAGGCGGAACAGCA
>NZ_BACU01000280.1 GCF_000333275.1 Azospirillum sp. B4
CCCGTTCCATGGCGGCGGCGGCCTGGAGCAGGGGGCCTCGCGCCGCCTCGTCGTGGCCTTCATAGAAATCACGGGCCAGCAGGCCGATGCGTTGCGACAGCATGCGCTGCCGTCCGGCGACGTTGATGATGGTGCCGCTGTCGCGCTGCTGGGCGATGACATGGTCCAGCAGCAGGTGCACCGCGCCCGACAGCAGGGCGATCAGGGAAAGGGCCGCGACATAGGCCACCGTCAGGCGACGTGTCGGAAGGCGGTCGTCGGCACGCGTCATGGGGGAGGCCAGGGCCTTGGGTCGGGATCCGGCGCTTCCCACCACGGGTCGGCCGCAGGGTCGATCATCAACCGGGCCGGGGCATCAAGACAAGGGTGCGGCTGTGACCGCTAACCCTTGGGTCAGTTCCCCTGGCAGACGGTGCGGGCGTCAGCGCCGCTCCGGGGGTGCGGGCGGCCAAACCTCACCCTCGGGCGCGGG
>NZ_BACU01000279.1 GCF_000333275.1 Azospirillum sp. B4
GGCACCTTTGGTGGCGCGGGGGAATTCTTTGGCCGCTGGGGCCGCACCGACGTGGCCGAGGCCACGCGGCTGGTCGACCTGTGCCTGGACGCGGGCGTCAATTTCTTCGATACCGCCGACGTCTATTCCAAGGGCGCGTCGGAGGAGATCCTGGGCCAGGCTGTCAAGGGACGGCGGGACAAGG
>NZ_BACU01000278.1 GCF_000333275.1 Azospirillum sp. B4
GCCGTCGCTGGACGCCACCAGCAGGCGCTTGCCCGGACGGTAGGGCAGCACGGTGACGATGTCGGCGTCGCCCAATNCCACCATCAGGCGCACGGGCTCGCGAAAGCCGCGCCCGCGCGGCAGGCGGTCCACGCCGATGGTGTGGAACTTGCCGGTGCTCGAGAAGACCAGCAGCTTGTCCGTCGTCTCGGCATGCAGGACGAAGCGCTCGGCATCGCCCTCCTTGTACTTGGCCTCCGCCGTCTCGGCGGGCGGCAGGTGGCCCTTCACGGCACGGATCCAGCCCTTCTCCGACAGGAAGACGGTGACGGACTCGCGCTCGATCATGGCTTCCACCGGCACGATCACGTCGGTGGGGGCGTCGCCCACGGCGGTGCGGCGGGCGCCCAGTTCGGTCGCCTGGCCGAAGCGCTTCTTGGTGGCCGCCACCTCGGCCGCGATGGCCGTCCAGCGCTTGCCCTCGTCATCCAGCAGGGACAGCAGTTCCGCCCGCTCGGCCGTCAGACCGTCATGCTCCCTGCGGATCTCCATCTCTTCCAGCTTGCGCAAGCTGCGCAGACGCATGTTCAGGATGGCCTCGGCCTGCACATCGGTCAGGCCGAATGTCCGCATCAGCTGGGCCTTGGGCTCATCCTCCTCACGGATGATGCGGATGACCTCATCCAGGTTCAGATAGGCTATGAGGTAGCCGCCCAGCACCTCCAGCCTATGGTCGATCTTGGCCAAGCGGTGGCGGGAGCGGCGGACCAGGACCACGTTGCGGTGGTCCAGGTAGGCCCGCAGCACCTCATGCAGGGTCATGACGCGGGGCACCTGGTCGGCGTCCAGCACGTTCATGTTCAGCGGGAAGCGCACTTCCAGGTCGGTGTTGCGGAACAGCTGTTCCATCAGCACCGCCGGGTCGACGTTGCGGCTCTTGGGAACCAGCACCAGGCGCACATCTTCCGCCGACTCGTCGCGCACGTCCTCCAGCAGGGGGAGCTTACGCTCCATCAGGAGTTCGGCGATCTTCTCCACCAGACGGGACTTCTGCACCTGGTAGGGCACCTCGGTGACGACGATCTGCCAGGTGCCCTGGGCCAGCTTCTCCGTCTCCCACCGGGCGCGCAGGCGGAAGCCGCCACGGCCGGTGCGGTAAGCCTCGCGCACGGCGTCGCGGCTTTCCACCAGCACACCGCCGGTGGGAAAGTCGGGACCGGGCATCAGGGTCACCAGTTCATCCACCGTCACCGGCCGGCGGCGATCTTCCGGCACCAGCAGTTCGCGGTCGATGATCAGGCTCAGCGCGTCGCAGATCTCGCCGGCGTTGTGCGGCGGGATGCTGGTGGCCATGCCCACGGCGATGCCGGCCGACCCGTTGGCCAGCAGGTTGGGGAAGGCCGAGGGCAGCACCACCGGCTCCTCGCCGTCGCCGTCGTAGGTGGCGCGGAGGTCGACGGCGTCCTCATCGATGCCATCCAGCAGGGCCTTGGCCACCTCGGTCAGGCGGGCCTCGGTGTATCGCATGGCGGCGGCGTTATCACCGTCGATGTTGCCGAAGTTGCCCTGCCCCTGGACCAGGGGGTAGCGGGCGGCGAATTCCTGGGCCAGGCGCACCAGCGCGTCATAGACCGAGGCGTCGCCGTGGGGGTGGAACTTGCCGATGACGTCACCCACCACGCGCGCCGATTTCTTGGGCGGGGTGTTGGGTTCCAGCTTCAGCTGGCTCATGGCGAACAGCAGGCGGCGGTGCACCGGCTTCAGCCCGTCGCGCACATCGGGCAGCGACCGCGACACGATGGTCGACAGGGCGTAGGAACAGGTAGCGTTCGCCCAGCGCGTCGGCCAGGGGTTTATCGAGGATCTCGGGGCGGCATCGGTCATGATGGCGCGACACTACCAGATATGGGGCCCGATTGCCAGCCTGGGTGCAGCCCGGGGGAGCCTCAGCTTTCCTGGGGCTCCGCCGCCGGCAGGCCGTTCAGGCGCAGGTACCGCTCCACAAGGCGCTGGCGGGCCGGCGGCACCTCGGCATGGCGCTGGGCGAAGACATGCCGTTCCAGGAAATGGCCCGTCAGGCGCAGGCCGGCCGCCACGTCCTCCTCCCCGCCGCCGTTGAAGCCCAGGCCGATGAGGAAGCCCGGCAGGGGCAGCAGCTTGTCGCGGTAGGGTTCACCCGCCGACGCCGACACGGCGCGGCCGGTGCGGGGGCTGACGTAGGCCAGCTGGTCGTTGGGGTTGCCGCCGGGGAGATGGCCGGCCGGCTGCCCGGTGCCGGCGCACTGGCTGAGGTCCAGGCCGAAGCCCACCTCCTCCAGCAGGCCCACCTCCCACCGCACGTAGACGGCGGGCCAGATATCGAGGTCGAGAGCGGAGAACAGCGCCAGGGTGGCGTCGTACAGGCCGGGATGGGCCTCCCGCTCCGCCAGCACGGCGTCCATCAGGGCGGCTGCCGACACGATGGCGGCCAGACGCAGGGCGTCGTCCAGGTACAGCCCGGCGGGGGAGCGCACGGGCTCCACCGTCCAGTTGCCCAGCTGATCGGCGGTGCGGGCGCGCCAGCGGACGGTGACCTGCCCCCCCGGCTCCAGCACGCCGCGATAGCGCTGCGACTGCCCGCCGTGCAGCACGCCGGCGTGGCGGCCATGCTCCCGCGTCAGCAGCACCACCAGCGCGGCGGTGTCGCCGAACGGGCGGGCGGAAAGCACGATGGCGTCGTCAGTCCATTCCATGGATGTCTTGTAGCAGATCAAGCCCCATCGCGTGTATGCCAATGCTCTCGTTCCAGAGGCTTGGCCGACGGTGTCACTCTGGAGTTTTTTAGTATACGCTGCATTAATAACCATTGAACCGAGCGGCCGCGTGCACAGCCTTTTTTTCGGCATTCCTTGGAGTCTGGGGGCTGGTTCACGACGCGGACTGGTCATGGCGGGTGTCACCCCGGATGGCGGTCGCCGGGATGGCGGACGCCCCGATGGTAGACGATCGCGGTCATGACGTCCGAAAACCCCGCCCGCCTGGAGGGACAGCCGCCCTCCCCCCCATCCCCGGATGACGCCAGCCACCTGGCGCTGGAGCGCTACACCCTGGCGGCGGCGGCCAGCAATGAGGGGCTGTACGACTGGGACCTGCGCACCGACCGGGTCTATTACGCCGAGTCCTGGAAGGCGCTGCTGGGCTATGCCGAGGATGAGATCGGCACGTCGCCGGATGAGTGGCTGAACCGGGTGGATCCGGACGACCTGATCTGGCTGCAGGCCACGCTGGACGCCCAGGCCAGCGCCGGCGGCAAGCCCTTCCAGATCGAATACCGCATCACCCATCGCAACGGCCAGGCGCTGTGGATGATGTGCCGCGGCATCGTCGTGCTGGATGACGAGGGGGAGCCATCCGCTCTCGC
>NZ_BACU01000277.1 GCF_000333275.1 Azospirillum sp. B4
AGGTGACGACGAACTCGTTGAATCAGCCACTTCCCGGAAATCCTTGTAGACCGAGGCATAGCGGATGTAGGCGATCTGGTCCAACTGGGCCAGGGTGTCCATCACCATGCTGCCAATCTGCTTTGAAGGGATTTCCGTCTCGCCGGACGATTCCAGCTGCCGGACGATGGAGTTCACCACCCGGTCGATCCGGTCGGCGTCCACCGGCCTCTTGCGCAACGCCACCCGCATCGACCGCAAGACCTTCTCGCGGTCGAAGGGTTCGCGCTGCCCGGTCGCCTTCACCACGGTCAGCTCGCGCAGCTGCACGCGCTCGAAGGTGGTGAACCGCGCGCCGCAGGAGGGGCAGAAGCGGCGGCGGCGGATGGCGGAGTTATCCTCGGTGGGCCGAGAATCCTTCACCTGGGTGTCGTCGTTACCACAAAACGGGCAGCGCATTAGTCCTGGTCCCCCTCCTAGAAAGGCCGTTCAACCGGCCTTGTTTCAGTAAATCGGGAAGCGGCGGCAGAGCGCCTGAACCTTCTCCCGTACCCGGGCCTCGGCGGCGGAATTGTCGCCGTTGGACTTGGCCAAGGCGTCCAGCACCTCGATGATCATCTCGCCGACCTGGCGGAATTCCTCAGTGCCGAAGCCGCGCGTGGTGGCGGCCGGGGTACCCAGGCGGACACCGGAGGTCACCATCGGCTTTTCCGGATCGAAGGGCACGCCGTTCTTGTTGCAGGTCATGCCGGCGTGTTCCAGGCTGACCTCGGCGTCGCGGCCGGTCAGCTTCTTGGGACGCAGGTCGACCAGCACGATGTGGCTGTCGGTGCCGCCGGACACGATGTCCAGGCCGCCCTTGATCAGCACGTCGGCCAGCACCTGGGCGTTGGCCTTCACCTGCGCGGCGTAGTCCTTGAACTCGGGCTTCAGCGCCTCGCCGAAGGCCACGGCCTTGGCGGAGATGACGTGCATCAGCGGGCCGCCCTGCAGGCCGGGGAACACGGCGGAGTTGATCTTCTTGCCCAGGTCCAGGTCGTTGGACAGGATCATGCCGCCGCGCGGACCGCGCAGGGTCTTATGCGTGGTGGTGGTGACGATGTGGGCGTGCGGGATGGGGCTGGGATAGACGCCGGCGGCGACCAGGCCCGCGTAATGGGCCATGTCCACCATCAGATAGGCGCCGATCTCATCCGCGATGGCGCGGAAGCGGGCGAAGTCGATCTCGCGCGGGTAGGCCGACGCGCCGGCGATGATCAGCTTGGGCTTGTGCTCGCGGGCCTTGGCCTCCATCGCGTCATAGTCGATGCGGTGGTCATCCGGGCGCACGCCATAGCTGACGACGTTGAACCACTTGCCGGACTGGTTGGCGGCGGAGCCGTGGGTCAGATGGCCGCCGTGGGTCAGGTCCATGCCCATGAAGGTGTCGCCCGGCTTCAGCAGGGCCATGAACACCGCCTGGTTGGCCTGGGCGCCGGAGTGCGGCTGCACGTTGGCGTAGGCACAGCCGAACAGTTGCTTGGCGCGGTCGATGGCCAACTGCTCAGCCACGTCGACATACTCGCAGCCGCCGTAGTACCGCTTGGAGGGATAGCCCTCGGCGTACTTGTTGGTGAGGACGGAGCCCTGGGCCTCCAGCACCGCGCGGGAGACGATGTTCTCCGACGCGATCAGCTCGATCTGATCCTGCTGGCGGTGCAACTCGTCACCGATGACGCGGGCCAGTTCGGGATCGGCCGCCGCGAGTGTGTCGCTGAAAAAGCCGGCGCTTTGAGTAAAAGCCATTCTGACAACCCTCTATGATGCGGATCCGCGTCGTCAGGACCCGCGCCGGGGCGCCGGTCCCGGGTGCGCCCTCAGCCCAGCATGGCAACGCGCCGGGCGTGACGTCCCCCTTCATACGGCGTGGACAGGAAAGCCAAGGTGCAATCGCGCGCCACCTCCGCCCCCACGATGCGGGCGCCCAGCACCAGGACGTTGGCGTCGTTGTGCTGGCGGCAGAGGCGGGCGGTGGTGATGTCGTGGCACAGGGCCGCGCGGACGTGGCGGTGCCGGTTGGCGGCGATGCTGATGCCGATACCGGTGCCGCAGATCAGCACGCCGGCCTCTGCCCGCCCGTCGGCCAGGGCAGCGGCCACGGCATCGGCGAAATTGGGGTAGTCAACGCTGGCGGGGCCATTGGTGCCGAGGTCCAGCACCGTGACGCCCTGCTCTTCCAGCAGCGTCTTCAGCGCGGCCTTCAGCTCAGTGCCGGCGTGATCGGAAGCGATGGCGAATGTCTTGGCGGTCATGAGGCCCACACCCGTTTTTCCAAATGAGCGACCTGGGGCATGCCCGCATGGCCGTCGGCGCCGCCCCGGCACGAGGGCGCCTATGGTGCGGCGCCACAAGAAGTGGGGGCTAAAAACCGTGTGGACACTACCAGATGCGCCCCCCTGGCACCAGTTCCGGGATCCGCTGGTGGCGCAGCCAGGATATGCCTGGCACGCCGATCTAGCGGTCCCCGCGCATCAGCGGCGGACGGCGCGCGTTACTTATCACAAATGCCAGCAATATAGCCACCTGAGACGGCAATAGCCCTCCAATGCAGCAACTCAACGGTGAAGCCCGCAATCCGTCTAAAATTGTCCACATGTGACGGACGTCACAATCAAGGGCATGGGCGCCAACTATCCCCTATGGAACAGAACACGACAAACACTTGAGGAAAGCTAGAAAGATCAAGGCTACGTCGATAGGACGATCCGATTTAACATTGACATGACATTATGACTGTGCGAGGGGTAGCCACACTTCGTTCCAATGTGTCAAGGCAGTTGAAATGATTGAACAACAGGACGGCGATCTGCGCGCGTCTCAACTTCTCCGGATGACGTCGGAAATCGTTTCTGCCTATGTTGGCAAAAATGCACTGCCGGCGCAGCAGATCCCAGAGATCATCAGCACCGTTTACAACTCCCTGGCCGGGCTTGACACGCCGCAGGTCGAGGCGCAGCCGGAACCGCAGCGCCCCGCCGTCGCGGTGCGCAAGTCCGTGACGCCCGAATACATCGTCTGCCTGGAAGACGGCAAGAAGCTGAAGATGCTGAAGCGGCATCTGCGCTCGACCTACAACATGACGCCGGATGAATACCGCGCCAAGTGGGGGCTGCCGCCGGATTATCCCATGGTCGCCCCGAACTACGCCGCCCAGCGGTCGGAGTTCGCGAAGAAGATCGGCCTGGGCAAGGCCCCGTCGGACCAGCCGCGCCGCCGCGCCTCCTGATCCGTCGGATTCGGCCCAGCCGCCAGGCTGGGCCGCCCATACGAAAACCGCCGCCCCAGCCGGGGACGGCGGTTTTTGTTTAGGAAAATATGGTCAGGCCAGAAAATGGTCAGGCCAGAATGCCCCGGGGCCGTTTCTTCTTGGCCAGCACATATTTCAGCTTGGCCACCACCACCCGACGCAGGTGTTCCCGGGGCAGGTTGGCCGGCCCCTGGATTGACACCTCGAGACCGGTATTGGCGTCGATGGCCGTCGCCTTCACGATTTGGCCGATCCGATGGTATTCGACATAGACTTCGTCGTTCCCGGCCATCCCCGGTTCCCAGTAATGATCTCTCGCGGCCGTCAGGCGGCTGAACTAGCGGGATAATTGGTGTAGTCCAGCGCCGAGGTCCAGAACCGCTCGAGCTTGCGCATCAGGTCGTTGGCCTTGTTCAGCTCATCCGCCGACAGGCCGGCGTCACCCAGGGCGCCCACCTGGCGCTCGAACAGGGTGTTGATCTTGTCCCGCAGGGATATGCCCTTTTCCGACAGGCGCACGCGCACGGAACGCCGGTCATGGGCCGACCGTTCCTGCGTCAGATAGCCATTCTCGTGCATCTTCTTAACATTGTAGGAGACGTTCGAGCCCAGGTAATAGCCACGGGCGGTCAGTTCGCCCACGGTCAGTTCATCCTCGCCAATGTTATAAAGGATCAGGCTTTGGACGTTGTTGATGTCCTGCACGCCCTGGCGGTCCAACTCCACCTTCAGCACTTCCAGAAAGTGCCGATGCAGCCTTTCGATCAACAGGATGCTGTCGTAGTAAGGTTGCTTCAAAGCCCTCTCCTTCAACTGAACCGTCGATATAGATGTGCTCGACGGGGCAAAACCCAATCCAAAGCCCGGGAAATACGATAAATCCCCTTGAACGCACAAGAGTCTAACCCATCACCCCAGGGTAATCGACCTGATAATGTAAGAAAAGCTCAGAATTCCCGCACCCTAATAAGCAACCTACCCCTAAAGGACAGGTCCCTGAACCGTTTATCAGGCGTATCTCTTCCGGAGGGATATCCCGACACGATTCCACCCCAGGGTCCTGCTTATGGCATATCTCAATCGTTGAAGTCGAGATCGCCGGACGGCACCGGCTGGAAGTGCCGTTCGATCTCAGACTCGGAGACGTCGGCCAAGGTGGCGGGCCGCCATTTCGGCTGGCGGTCCTTGTCCACGAGCTGGGCACGGATGCCTTCGTAGAAGTCGTGGCCGGCCATCACCGCCTGGGTCATGCGGTATTCCATGACCAGCACGTCCTCGATTTCCAGCGACACGCCCCGGCGCAGTTGGCTCAACGTCACCTTCAGGCTGGTGGGCGACATGGCGGACAGGGTCTTTACCGTGGCCGCCGCCCAGACGTCGTCGAAGCCCTGCGTTTCATCACACAGGCAGGACAGGATGTCCTCCACCGTCGTGGCGTTGAAGCTGCGGTCGATCGACGGCAGGTGGGCGGCCAGCGGCGCCTCCCCCGGGAAGGTCGCGTGGCGGGCCAGCACGGCGTCGACCGTGGCCTCGGGCTGCGCGCCATAGGGGGCGGCGGCCAGTTCCTCAACCAGCGCCGGCACCTGCGCGGAAGGCACGTTATGGGTGGCGATGCCGGCGTAGGCCGCGTCGGCGGCCCCCAGCCGGGCGCCGGTCAGCGCCAGATAGGTCCCCAGCTCTCCCGGCAGGCGCGACAGGAAATAGCCGCCCCCCACATCGGGGAACAGGCCGATGCCCGTCTCCGGCATGGCCAGCAGGGTCTTCTCCGTCGTCACCCGGTGGCTACCGTGAACCGACAGGCCAACGCCGCCGCCCATGGTGATGCCATCCAGCAGGGCGATATAAGGCTTGGGATAGCGCTTGATGCGGCGATTCAGGCGGTATTCCTCGCGGAAGAAATCGCGGGCGATGGCGCCGTCGCCTTCCCCCCGTTCCCGGGCCTTGCCGCTGTCCCACACGGCGCGCACGTCGCCGCCGGCGCAGAAGGCGCGGTCGCCCGCCCCCTGGATGACCACCGCCTTGATCGCCGGATCCCGGGCCCAAGTCGCCAACTGCGGGTCGATGGTGCGGATCATGTCCAGGGTCAGCGCGTTCAGCGCCTTGGGCCGGTTCAGCAGCACATGGCCGATGGCGCCCCGCACGGTGCAGATGACGTGGGGCTGTTCCACACCCGGCTCGGCAGTCTCGCTCATTCCCTCTTCCCCCAGGTCGGGCCCGCGACAGGGCCTTCGAATTTATGGATTACCGGTCGGTGGCGCGAATGCCCGGCCACCTCTGGCTGGAGCGGAGCATAAGGACGCGTACCGGGCAATACCAGCCCGGCGCGGACGTCGCGTGGGGGCAGGGCTGGTTTGAACGCAGCGGGCGGCGGCGGCGCCTGGCCGGCCTTGAGGGCCCGCCGGGTGGGGCGTAGCATTCGCGGCACCGGATCTTCCCACTTGTGCCCAAGGATTTGGAGCCTGCCATGGTCGACCATACCTCCCTGCCCCGCCGTTTCGGCGGCGATCCCCGCCAGCGTCCGCGCCGCAACCGCGTCGACGCCTGGACGCGCCGGCTGGTGGCGGAATCCCGGCTGTCGGTCGACGACCTGATTTGGCCGGTCTTCGTGGTGGAGGGGGAGAATTGCCGCGAGCCCGTGGCCTCCATGCCCGGTGTCGAACGTCTCAGCATCGACCTGCTGGTGCCGGCGGTGGCGGAGGCCCGCGACCTGGGCATCCCCTGCGTGGCCCTGTTCCCCTGCCTGGCGCCAGACCAGAAGGATCCCCTAGGCAGCGAGGCAACCAACCCCGACAACCTGATGTGCCGCGCGCTGCGCGCCATCAAGCGCGAGGTGCCGGACATCGGCACCCTGGGCGACGTGGCGCTGGACCCCTACACCAGCCATGGCCATGACGGCATCGTCACCGACGGCCGCATCCTGAATGACGAGACGGTGGCCGTTCTGGTGCAGCAATCGCTGGTCCAGGCCGCCGCCGGCTGTGACATCATCGCCCCTTCCGACATGATGGACGGCCGCGTCGGTGCCATTCGCGACGCCCTGGACGAGAGCGGCCACGAACTGCCCCGCATCTGCGCCTATGCCGCCAAATACGCCTCCGCCTTCTATGGCCCCTTCCGCGACGCGGTGAAGACCGGCGGCCTGCTGAAGGGCGACAAGCGCACCTACCAGATGGATTCGGCCAACACCAACGAGGCCCTGCGCGAGGTGCAACTGGATCTGGAGGAGGGTGCCGACATGGTCATGGTGAAGCCTGGCCTGCCCTATCTGGACATCGTCCACCGCGTGAAGGCGGAATTCGGCGTGCCCACCTTCGCCTATCAGGTCAGCGGTGAGTTCGCGATGATGAAGGCCGCCGCCCAGAACGGCTGGATGGATTATGAGAAGTCGCTGCTGGAGACGCTGCTGGCCTTCCGCCGCGCCGGCGCCGACGCCATCCTGACCTACGGCGCCATCGACGCCGCCCGGCTGCTGCGCGCCGGATACTGATCCGGAACCGGGGGACGGCGACAACGTCCCCCGCTCCCACGCGTCAATCCGGCACGCGTCATTCCGGGGTGTGGCAGACGGCCTCGATGTTATGGCCATCGGGGTCCAGCACGAAGGCCCCGTAGTAATTGGCATGATAGTGCGGACGCAGGCCCGGCGCGCCGTTGTCGCGGCCACCCGCCGCCAGGGCGGCGGCGTGGAACGCGTCCACCGTGGCGCGGTCCTTGGCGGCAAAGGCGACGTGCAGGGCGCCACCCTGCAGCCGCCGCCCCGTCCCGATCCAGAAATAGGGTTTGCCATCCTCGCCATAGCCGGCGTGGGTGCCGGCACCGCCGGTCATCTCCTCCGTCACCTCCATGACCAATGCGATGCCCAGGGGGGCCAGGGCCTTGTCATAGAACGCCCTGGATATCGCCATGTCGGCGACGGAATAACCAATGTGATCAAGCACGGGTATCCTCCCTACGGTTTATTATGGCCCCCCATCATGCCAGCGTTTCCAAAAAACGCACCAGGCATCGATCCAGCCAGGCGCCCCTTGAAGCGGCGCCGTCCCGTCCCCCGGGGCCCCGTGCCTCGTGAAACCCGACATGCCCACCCCGAGGCACGATCAGAGGACACAGCGCTGGATGGGCCGCCCAGTCGAAGGCGAGGTAGGGTTCCGGCGCGATCCAGGGATCGTCCAAAGCGTGGACCACCAGGGTGGGCCGGATGATGGCGGGCATGAACTGGCGGGCACTGTTGACGCGGTAGTACTCCTCCGCGTCGCGCCAGCCGTTGGCCGGCGCCACATAGCCATCGTCGAAGTCATAAATGGTGCGGGCCCGCCGCGCCGCGTCCAGCCAGCCGGACTCCGCGCTGCCCGGTTCCGCCACCTGCGCCAGTGTTTCCGCCTTCATCTGCCGCAGCAGCCACAGGTGGTAGGGCCGGTTGCGCCGCTTCAGGAAACGGTGGGAGGTGGCGGACAGGTCGATGGGCGCCGAGACCGCCACGGCGCCGCGCGCCACGGGTGGCAGCCCTGGCTCCCCCATCAGCTTCAGCACCATGTTGCCGGCCAGGGAGTAGCCCACCACGACGATGCCGGCCGCCACCCGTTCCGGATGATCCCGGGCCAGTTGGGCCAGCACGGCGCGGGCGTCGGCGGTGCGGCCGGCATGATAGCGCTGGCGTGTCCGGCCGACGAAGGGACCGGCCCCCCGCAGGTTCAGGCGCAGGGCGGCATGTCCCCGGGCCAGCACGGCCGCGGCGGCGGAACGGATGTAGGGGCTGTCCTCCGATCCCGCCAGGCCGTGGATCAGCACCACCAGGGGGCGGCCTGGGGCCGGCACCACCGGCGGGTGCAGCGTTCCGGCCAGGCTGTCGCCCGTGCCGTCTTCCATGGGAAAGACCAGCGCCTGGCCCGGCGGCAGGGTATGCCGGGGCCGGCGCAAGGTGTTGCGCAGTGTCTGGAGGTCCGGGCCCCACCACGGCGCCCGGGGCTGGAACGGCGGATAGCCCGGGGGCAAGGGCGGCGGGGCCACGGGTGTCGGCTTAACCCAGGAAGTCGCGCACGGCCGCCAGTTGCGCCGGGTCCATCAGCGCCGGGGCATGGCCGGCGTCCGCGACCTCGAACAGCGTGGCCTTCGGCCCCCGCTCCGTCATCGCCTGCGCGATCTCCGCCGTCAGCAGGTCGGACTGCAGGCCGCGGATGGCCAGGACGGGGCAGCGAATCTGGGACCACACCGGCCACAGGTCCACGTCGGTGATGGGCTGGGTCTGGAAGGCGCGCGCGATGCCGGTATCGTAGGCCAGGCCGAGCGTACCATCGGGCCGCGTCCAATAGCCATGCTCGGCCAGGTGCCGCCACTGCGCGTCCGTCAGGCTGCCGAAGGGGGCGTAGACCAAGCTGAGATAGCGCTGCACCTCCTCCACCGAATGGAACACCGGGTTGGTGCCGACATAGGTGCCGATACGCTCCAGCGCCGCCTTGGGCACCAGGGGACCGACATCGTTCACCACCAGGCGGGTGATCGGCGTGTCTGCATGGGCCGCCAGGATCATGCCGATCAGCCCGCCCATGGAGGTGCCGACCCAGTCGAGGGTCGCCACGTCGAGACGGGCGATCAGGGCGGCCATATCGGCCAGATACTGCGGATAGCCGTAGAGGTCGGGGTTCGCCAGCGTACCGCTCTTGCCCCGGCCCACCACGTCGGGACAGACCACCCGGGCCCCCAGGCTGTCGGCCAAGTCCGCCGCGAGCACGTCGAAATCGCGGCCGTTGCGGGTCAGGCCATGGCAACAGACGATGGTGCGGCCGGGCGCGTGCCCTTCCGGAATCCATTGAGTGTAGGCCAGGCGGTGGAAGCCCAGGGCGGAGAGACCCCGAAGGGTATGTTCGGTCATGGTCGCCATGGTTAAAGCGATACCATGGGGCCCGGCCCTGGGAAAGCCCACCCTTGCGGAAAGCCCACCCTTGGCCAACCCGCGCGCCGCGACCATATGCGCCCCCGGTCCATTTGGGCGCGGTCCATTTAGGATCTGTCGCGCCGCCCCCGCCCCCGGTTACACTGCGGGTGAGGAAAGGCCTGACGTCAGCGTGAGGGGGATACCGGCTTGGCCAGCGCGGGGGGCGACGAAAAGGCGCCCATCATCATCAAGAAGATCAACAAGGGCGGCGAGGGGCACCACGGCGGCGCCTGGAAGGTGGCCTATGCCGACTTCGTGACCGCCATGATGGCCTTCTTCCTGCTGCTGTGGCTGCTCAGCGTGACCACGGCGGAGCAGAAGCTGGGCCTGGCCGACTATTTCAGCCCGGCCACGCCGTCCAAGCAGGAAAGCGGTGCCGGCGGCGTGCTGGGCGGCAAGACCATCACGGTCAATGGCGCCGCCATGAACAACAGCTCCCCCACCTCGGTGGCGGTGCCCCTGCCCTCCCGCCCCCAGGCCGCCAACGCCAAGGAATCGGTTGAGGACGCGGAGGATGCCGCGGCCGGCAAGCCTGACGGCAAGGACGACAAGTACGCCGGCACCACCGACAATACCGGCGGGCGCAGTGACGGTAGCAAGTCGGGCGACGGCCGGCTGGACATGGACCAGAACGGCGACGGCAAGGTGGACGAGCAGGAGTTGAAGCAGGCCCTGGCCCAGCATGAGGAACAGCAGTTCAAGGAGATCGAGAAGGAGGTTCGCCAGGCCATCCAGCAGGTCCCCGAACTGAAGGACCTGCAGCAGAACGTCATCATGCAGCGCACACCGGAGGGGGAGCGGCTGAACCTTGTGGACCAGGACGGCTATTCCATGTTCCCATCAGGCAGCGCCAAGATGAACGCGCAAACGGCCCAACTGCTGTCCTTGGTGGCGCAGGCGGTGGCCAAGTTGCCCAACAAGGTGTCCATCACCGGCCATACCGACAACCTGCCTTTCGCCAACAGCGCCGGCAACTATGGCAACTGGGAGCTGTCGTCCGACCGTGCCAACGCCACGCGCCGCGCCCTAGCCGCCGCCGGCGTGGCGGAAGACAGGATCGCGTCCGTCGTCGGTCTTGCCGACCGCGACCCGCTATTCCCCGACGATCCCAAGTCGCCGCGCAACCGGCGGATCAGCATCACCGTGCTGCGTGAGCATCCGCTGTCGGACGTGGGCAAGCCCCCGGCGGCCGGTGCTCCCACTGGTTCCGCCACGGGCACCACGCCCGCCGGAACCCGGGTGACGCCTGATGGCAAGCCGGTGCCCCCGCCCCCACCCTCCGTCACCTCGCGGCCAGGCGGGCCGCATTGAGGGCTGCTTACCCCGAAAGGGGGCTCGTATCCCGAAAGGGAATGCCTATGGAATGCTTCTACATCTCCCGGTAAAGTTCATCGGGCCACACGATCGGGTATGGTTCTGGAATAGCCCCCCTGTGTTGCCTTGGCTCTGACCCTGTCAAGAAAGGCGCGGATGTCCGTCATCCCCCCCCATTCCCGGCCGTTGCAACAGTTCTACCGCTCCGGCCCCATGCCCTGCCCCTACCTGCCGGGGCGCATGGAGCGCAAGCTGTTCACGCGCCTGGTGGGGCAGCAGGCCAGCGGGGTGAATTCGGCGCTGTCCCGCGCGGGCTTCCGCCGCAGCCATGACATCGTCTACCGGCCTGTCTGTTCCGGCTGCACCGCCTGCGTGCCGGTGCGCATCCCCGTGGCCAGCTTCACGCCCAACAAGACCATGCGGCGGATCATGCGGGCCAACGCCGACCTGACGGTGGGCATGCTGCCGGCCACGGCCACGGCGGAACAGTTCCAGGTGTTCGCGTCGTACCAGGCCGCCCGCCACAGCGACAGCGACATGAGCCGTATGGGCATGACCGACTACGCCGCGATGATCGAGGAGGGGCAGGTGGACACCCGCCTGTACACCCTGCGCGATCCGGCCGGCACGCTGATGGGGGCCATCCTGACCGACCGGCTGGATGATGGATTCTCCGCCGTCTACAGCTTCTACAATCCCGACATGCCGGAGCGCAGCCTGGGCACCCACCTGATCCTGACCTTGGTGGAACAGGCACGGCGCGAGGGGCTTCCCCATGTCTATCTCGGCTACTGGATCGAAGGCAGCCGCAAGATGGACTATAAACGCCGCTTCCAGCCGCTGGAGGCCCTGGGCCGCGACGGCTGGCTGCCGCTGCCCCCCATCGTCTGATCCCGGCCGCCGGCCTGCCAAAATTCTTTGCATAATGCAAGACGCCCCTTTCATTACGCAAGGGCGCCAGCCGGTGCCCCGAGTCGGTGGGCCTTTACCTCCCAGCGATTAACGGCATGTTTATTGCTGTGATGCGCGATGCATCAGTGCGGCGCCCGTGCTGACGCCATCCAATGTGACTGGTCCCGTGTGACTGATAAGGATTGCCTGGTTCCGATGCGTGCGTTCCGCGGCCTTGCCCGCCCCGCGTTCCTGGCCTTGGTTCTGGCGTTGCCGGCGGTGAAGCCGGCGATGGCGCTGAACATCGCCGTCAAGGGGGTGGTGGAGTCCAACTGTTTCGTGTCGCTGTCCACCGACGACAGCAGCCTGCCGACCGATGGCGGCAACATCATGCTGGGCGCCCTGGGTGAGCACTGCAACGAATCCTCGGGCTATACCGTCGTGCTATCGTCAACCAATGGCGGCGCCCTTGTGGACGCCAGCGGCAACAAAATTCCCTACACCATCTCCTACGACCAGGTGGACGGGCGGCCCTTGAGCGAGCCGCAGGTCATCAATCGCCTGGACCCGCAGACGGAACTGCGCACCGGCGCCCTCCTGCTGAGCCTGCCCCGGCAACTGGTCCGGCAAGGCGGCTTCTTCAGCGACACCCTCACCATCACCGTCCGCGCCAGATAATTCCCGTCCCCGGGCGCCGGCGCTCTCGGACGCGCGCGCCCCCCCTGTGCGTGGTGCCCCATGCAGGCGGTTGTACCGCCTCTTTCCTTCGCAGCGATTCCATCGCTTGGGGGTTGTGTCCGCACCCGCTTTGCCGCACAGTGACGGCAAAATGGTACCGTTAACATAAAAATGTTAACGCTAACGGGAGGGACATCCATGCGGGCCGTCTGGTTTGCCGCCGCCTTGGCTATTCAGCCATGGTTCATCCAATCCTGCCTCGCCGCCACGCCACCGGCCATCGCCAGTTCACCAGGACTGGCCGTCAGCCCGAACGAAACACTGGAGATGCAGGGCCTGAGCGTCATCGTCGACCAGATGCATTTCCATCCGGTGTTCCGCGATGAAAAGAACGCCGGCATCCAGATCGTGCTGCATGGGGAGCGCATCGCCACTGACGGCGCGGTACGGCTGAACCCCACGCCGGAGCAGTGGGATCCGGTACCCACCTTCGTGAAGCGTGAGCGCGGCCCCGGGCCCGACCAGTTGACGGTGTACAGCACCTTCCCCGAACAGGGCTTCAGCTATCGTCTGGTCATCACGCCGGAGGGAACGGGCTTCCGCGTGGCGGTGAACATGGACCAGCCGCTGCCGGCGGAGTATGTCGGCAAGGCCGCCTTCAGCCTGGACTTCCTGCCCACCAGCTATTTCGGCAAGACCTACGCGCTTGGAAACGGCAACGGGGGTGACTCGACGGGTCTGTTCCCGCGCAATCCCGCCGGGCCCATGGCCAAGGACGGCTCGGGCGATCCGCTGCCGCTGGCCTCGGGTGGCTCCTCCATCGTGCTGTCGCCAGAGGATCCGCTGACACGCGTGGCCATCACTTCCGACACGTCGCCCCTGGCGTTGTATGACGCGCGCAACCGGGCGCAGAATGGCTGGTTCGTCGTGCGCGCCTTGATCCCGGCGGGCAAGACCACGGACGCCATCGTCTGGCATGTCCACCCCAACGTCATCAGGAACTGGGTGCGCGATCCCGTCGTCGCCTTCAACCAGGCGGGCTACACGCCAGACCGCGCCAAGGTCGCGACGGTCGAGCTGGACCCGCACATGAAGGCGCCCAAGGACATCCAGCTGGTGCGCATCGGCGCCGACGGCAGGCAGGCCGTGGCGCTGAAGGGTACCATCAAGCCCTGGGGCAAGTGGCTGCGCTATGACTACGCCACCTTCGACTTCTCCTCGGTGCGGACGCCCGGCATCTACGCCATCTCCTACGCCGGGCACCTGTTCAACCCCTTCCGCATCGCCTCCGACGCCTACGCCCACATCTGGCAGCCCTCGCTGGATACCTACCTGGCGGAGCAGATGGACCACATGGCGGTGCGGGAGCAGTACCGCGCCTGGCAGGGCCTGTCCCATATGGATGACGCCCGCCAGGCCGCCCCCAACATTCACCATTTCGACGGCTACAAGATGGGGCCGCACCTCGACTCGCCCTTCAAGCCAGGGGAGCACATTCCCGGCCTGAACGTGGGCGGCTGGCAGGATGCCGGCGACTATGACATCCAGACCTCCGACAACGCCTGGGTGGTGCGGGACCTGGTGCGGGCGCGGGAACTGTTCGGCATGGACTGGGACGAGGACACCATCGACGAGGCCGCGCGCCAGGTGGAGATCCGCAAGCCCGACGGCATCCCCGACGTGCTGCAGCAGATCCGCCACGGCACCCTGCAGCTGCTGGCCCAATACAAGGTCTTCGGTCACGCCATCGTCGGCATCATCGAGCCGACCCTGAAGGAGTACACCCACCTGGGCGACGCCGGTTCACAGACCGACCGCCTGATCTACGACCCCAAGCTGGGCCCCAACGAGTCCAACGGCACCTATTCCGGCGTGCCCGACGACCGCTGGGCCTTCACCTCCGACGTTCCGGCGGACGACTACCATGTGGCCGGCGCCCTGGCCGCCGCCTCCCGCGTGCTGGGGGAGATCGATCCCGACCTGGCCGCCCAGGCGCTGGCCGCCGCCAAGGTGCTGTGGGCCAACCAGCAGGACCCCAGCGACCGCATGGACCGGCCGGAGCGGGGCGACTGGAACCCCGCCGATCTCCTGGACATGGCCGCCTTCTCCGCCACCGTGGATCTGGTGATCACCACCAAGGGCGCCGATCCGCTGTACACCAACAAGCTCAAGTCCCTGCTGCCCACCATCAAGCAGCGCTTCGCCTTCCTGGGCGGCATGGCGACGCTGGCCCTGCCCTACATGGACGCCGACTACCGCGCCCAGCTGACCCAGGCGGTGACCGAAGCCAAGGCTACCATCGATGCCGAGGCCGCCAAGACGCCCTTCGGCGTGCCCGTGGCCATGGGCACCTGGGCCGGTTCGGGCCAGGTGGCCGGATTCGGCACCAACATGTACCTGCTGCACAAGGCCTTCCCCGGCATCATCGGCACCCAGTACACCCAGGACGCGCTGGACTATGTGCTGGGCCGCCACCCGGCGACCAACCTGTCCCTGGTTTCCACCGTGGGCACGGAATCCAAGATGATCGCCTACACCCACAACCGCGCGGACTATGCCACCGTGCCGGGCGCGATGGTGCCGGGCGTGCTGGTCATCAAGCCGGACTTCCCGGAGCAGAAGGTGGCATGGCCCTTCCTGTGGTTCGAGAACGAATCCACCGTGGCCACCACCACCTCCTACATCCTGGCGGCCAACGCCGGCATTGCGGTGACCAGTGGGAAGTGATGCCAGCGGCACCAGATATAGACCTGGTGCCGCTGTAGCCCGCGACTGCGGGCGCCGGAGATTTGCGGGGAGCGAAGCGGACCGGAAATCGAGGACAAGCCAAGCGGCCGGATGGCCGCGCCTGGCGACTGAGGGGCATTTGGGCGGTCACGATCAAATGCCGTTGGTATGAGACGGGGGGCGACCCGGCGGGCCGCCCCTTCCCCTTCACAACTGCCAGTTCACCGTCAGGCCGTAGGTCCGGGGCGGATTGTAGGCGCCGAAGTCGGCGCCCAGGAAAGTGCCCTGATAGGTGCGGGTCACCTCATCCGTCAGGTTCTTACCCCAGAGGGAGACCGACCATTTCCCCGTCTCGTCGGTGAAGACGATTCGGCCGTCCAGGAAGTTGGTCGGGTCCCGCTGTTCCGGCCCATCGTTCGACGCGTCGTCGAAGATGCGGCTTTCATAGCGGTAGTCGACGGCGAAGCGCAGGACGCCGCCGGCCAGCGGCACGTCATAGGATGGCGAGACGACCACCTTGTGCCGGGGCGTGCGCGTGATGCGGTTGCCGGAATAGTCCACCCCCGGCTCCGGCTCATACTTGTCGAAGCGGGCGTCGGTGTAGCCGTAGCTGGCTACCAGGTGGGCGCCGGTGAACACCCGCCAGCTGAGATAGGTCTCATAGCCCTTGATGGTAGCCTCGCCGGCGTTGTCGGTCACGATGGACAGGTCGGGCAAGGTGCGGCGGGTCTGAAGGTCGGTATACTTCATCAGGTAGAAGGTGTTGTTCCAGATGAGGGAACCGCCCAGGAAGGTGCTTTTCTGCCCCACCTCGTACTGTGTGGCGAATTCGGGTTTGAAGCCGGCCACGGCCTCCGCCGCGGTGGCCGGCGTGTCCTGGAAGCCGCCGCTCTTGAAGCCGCGCGACACCATGGCGTACAGCAGGTCGTCGCCCGTCAGGTGGTACTGCACCCCGCCCCGATAGGTCGTCGCGGCATAGGCGCCGGAAACCTTGACGTCGAAGCGCTGGGTGCCCCGGATGATGGCGCCGCCGGCGGTGTTGGAGACGTGATAGTCCTTTTCATCGCGGGAATAGCGTACGCCGCCGATCAGCGAGATCTCATCGGTGACGGGTACCGTGACATCGCCGTACCCGGCGTAACTGGCCAGGGACGCGGCCTGGGTGTAGATCTCCGTCCGCCGGCGCGGCCCCATGTCAAGGTTCAGGATATCCAGCCGGTCGGTGTCGGCGTTGTAGTTGAAGAAGCCCGCCACCCACTGCATCCGGCTTTCCGGCAGCGCCGACAGCCGCAACTCGTTGCTGGAAAAGGTGCTGGCCTCGTCATTGCCGCCGGAAATGCCCAGGGCGTTGGTGGTGGGGTTGCCGCCGTCGAAATCGTAGGCCGCGTGGTAATCCAGGTCGCGGTAGGACCCCAGGTAGGTCAGCGTGGCGAAGGGCAGATCCCAATCGGCCTGGTAACGCAGGCCCCAGGTGTCGCGGTTCTGGTACCCGTCGGTCGATCCCGCGGTGTGGTTCCGGTCACGGTCCACCTTCCAGTAGGCGGACAGCGGGTCCGTCGTGTCCAGGTCCAGCACATGCTGTGCTGGTCCATTGCCCCGGTCGCGGGTGCCGTCGACGCTGAGCGACAGCCGCAGATTCTCGCTGGGTTCGGCATAGACCTGGAAGCGGCCGCTGCGGGTGTCCTGGTCCTCCACCCGGTCGCCGGTGTAGGTGTTCTTGACGTAGCCGTCGTGGGTGCGCCAGGCGGCGCTGGCCCGCACCGCCAGCTTGCCGTCGACCACCGGCGCGTTGACGAAGCCGGCGCCCTCCAGCCGGTCATAATTGCCGACCGTCGCTTCCAAGGCGGCATCCACCACGTCCAGTTTGGGCCGGTTGGTGACGACGTTGATGGCGCCGCCCACCACGTTGCGGCCGAACAGCGTGCCTTGGGGGCCTTTCAGCACCTCGATCCGGGCGACGTCGAAGGCATCGAACGCCACGGCGGCCGGGCGGCCCAGGTAAATCTCATCCAGGAACACGGCCGAGCTGGGGTCGCCGGCGGCGCCCCGGTCCGATGAACCGATGCCGCGCACGGAAATGCGCGGCTGTGACGCCGGGAAGGCGTCGAAACTGAGGCCCGGCGTGCGACTGGCGACGTCGTCGATCTGACGGATGCGCGCCTCCTCGATCTCTTCCGCGCTGAACGCGGTCACCGTCACCGGCACGTCCTGAAGCTTTTCCGCGCGGCGCTGCGCCGTGACGACGATCTCATCCAGGCTGGCCGGCTCCGTGCCAGGGGCCTGGGCCTGCTGCGCCAAGGCGGGCCCGGCCGCCAGCAGGGCGATCACCGCCGCCCCACCCATCCACAGGCCCAAGGCGCGCTGCTTGCGCTCCACCATCTCCATGTCTCCTCCCAGACTCTTTTATTCGCCGGTTGGAATCCGGCGGTGACAGAGCCTAGGCAGATTGGATGCCATGGGTCAATGTTTTGGATGCAATTCTATTTTAGTTTGGATGTTATTCTTGACCAAGCGGCCTCCTCCCCCCAGGATGCCCCTCAACGAGGGAGGACAAGGGCGTGCAAACGCCGCTTGGTGGCGAGGATATGGTCGGACAGATTCCGCTGCGCTTCGGTGCCATCGCCCCGCTGGATGACGGTCAGCAGCGCTTCATGCTCCGCCTGCGACTCCATGATGTGGTCCGGCGGGATGGCCGGGATCTGACGGGCCCGCGCCGGCACGCAGGCCGCGACCGTGGGGCACAGCCGCGCCACGTCGCCGAACACCGGATAGATCAGGGTCATGCGCATGGCGTTGCGCAGGACGGCGTTGTGCGCCGACGCGACGATGGTGCGGTGGAACTGCCAGTTCAACTGGTACCACTGGTGTTCGATCGCTTCCGACCATTCCCCCCGGTCGACGATGGCGCGGCCCTGGCCGACCATGTCGCTCAGCCGGTCCAGAACCGCCGGCTCCCATCCCCGGTCCACGGAGGTCCGCAGCGCCATGCCTTCCAGGGAGGCGCGGACCTCGATGCTGTCGAAGACGTCGCCGATGGTCACCGGGCGCACGGTATAGCCCCGGTTGACGCTGTAGTTGACCAGCCCTTCGGCGGACAGCACGGCCAGCGCGCTGCGGATCGGGGTGCGCGACACATCCAACTGCGCCGCCAGTCCTTCCGCGCGCAGCCGCGTCTCGGGCGGGATCTCTCCCGTCACGATCATTTCGCGCAACCGCGTCAGCACGGTGTGGGTCGCCGGTTCCGTGTGTTGGGGTTCCGCCAGGGCCGCGTCCTGTTCCACCGCGTCCGCGACTGCCAAGTCCGTCATCGTTTCCAAGCCTCCTCGACGCCCGTGCGACACGGGCGACCATCCCCTTTTCCTTAGACCAGTCGCCCGGCGGCCACGCAACCCCCGCCGCGACGTTCCGGAGAGACATCACGGTGATCCAAGCCTTCCTCACCCCGGCCTTCCTAGGCACGGCGATGGTGGTCACGTTCATGACGCTGATCATGACCCGGCGCATGTCGGCCATCGCGGCCCTGCTGGCGGTGCCCATCGTCTTCGGCCTGATCGCCGGTGCCGGCCCCAACCTGGGCAAGATGATCCTGGCCGGCGCGAACCAGGTGGCGCCCACCGCCCTGCTGCTGGCCTTCGCCGTCCTCTACTTCGCCATCATGATGGACGCCGGCCTGTTCGACCCGTTGGTGAAGTGCGTGCTGAAGGCGGTGGGTGACGACCCGGTACGCATCGCCATCGGCACCGCCGTCCTGACCATGACCGTGTCGCTGGACGGCGACGGCACCACCACCGCCCTGATCGTCATCACCGCCTTCCTGCCCGTCTATCGCCGGGTGGGCATGAACCCGCTGGTGCTGGCCACGCTGCTGGGCCTGGGCAACGCGCTGATGAACTACATCCCCTGGGGTGGGCCGACGGCGCGGGCCGCCAGCGCCGTGGGGGCGGAACTGGGGCTGGTGTTCAATCCGCTGGTGCCGCCCATGCTGGCCGGTCTCGCCGCCGTGTTCGCGCTAGCCTGGTTTTTGGGCCGCGGCGAACGCCGGCGCCTGGCCGGGGAAGCGCGCCCGGCCGCCGACGGCACGACGGCGTCCAACGCCCCGGCGGACGACCCATCGGTGCGGCGGCCCAGGCTGTTCCTGGTCAACCTGGCATTGACCCTGGGCCTGGTGGTGGGCATGGCGGTGAAGCTGGCGCCGTTGCCGGTGATGATGATGGGCGCCTTCGCCATCGCCGTCACCATCAACTACCCGCGTCTCAAGGACCAGAAGGCCCGCCTGGCGGCCCATGCTGACAATGTCGTCAACGTCGTGGTGCTGATCTTCGCGGCCGGAGCCTTCACCGGTATCCTGAACGGCACGGGCATGGCCGATGCCATGGCCGGCGCCGCGCTGGCCCACCTGCCGGCCGGCATGGGGCCGCACCTGGCGCCGCTGACCGCCCTGGCCAGCCTGCCGCTGACCTTCGTTATGTCCAACGACGCCTATTATTTCGGGGTGGTGCCGGTGGTGGCCCGCGCCGCCGCCGAATTCGGCATCCCGGCCGACGCCATCGCCCGCGCAGCGCTGATCGGCCAGCCCGTCCATGCCCTAAGCCCGCTGCTGGCGCCCATCTACCTCGCCTGCGGCCTGCTGGGCGTGGACGTGGCCGATGCCCAGCGCTTCGCCCTGAAATGGGCGCTGACGGTCAGCGGGGTGGTCCTGGCGGCGGCGCTGGCCACGGGCGCCATCCCGCTGACCGCCGGTTGAGGTTATGCCACCCGCCCGTCGGCGACGCAGCAGCCGGGTGGGGGATCGCCCCCGTCCAGCACGGCCACCACCGAGGCGGCGGCGATGCGGTTGGTGCGCTCGAACCCCTCGCGGGTGGAGGCGCCGGCGTGCGGCGTGGCCACCACGGCGGGGTGGGCCAGCAGGCCCTGGGTCACCGACCAGTAGGCGGGGTCGCTTTCGCTGATAAAGACGTCCAGCCCGGCGCCGCCCAGGTGGCCGGCGCGCAGGGCCGCCAGCAGGTGGGCGTCTTCCACCAATCCGCCCCGGGCGGTGTTGATCAGGATGGCGCCCCGCTTCATGGAGGCCAAGGCGGCGGCGTCGATCAGGAAGCGGGTTTCAGGCGTCAGCGGCGCATGGAGGGAGACATAGTCGCTGGCCACCAGCAGGTCCGGCAGGCCGACGTATTCCACACCGGTATCGCGGGCATAGGCCTCATCTGGATTGGGCGTGTGGACCAGAACGCGGACGTCGAATCCGGACAGGCGGCGGACCACGCTTTTGCCGATGCGGCCCAGGCCCACCAGCCCCACCGTTTTCCGGTACAGTTCCCCGCCTGTCAGGATGGTCCAGTCGCCCTTGACCATGTTGTCTTGCGATTCGCGGAAGCGACGGCCAACGGCGATCATCAGGCCCACGGCATGGTCGGCGACGGAGGCGTCGTTGCCGCCGGCGGCGATGGCCACCACCCGGCCCAGGTCGCGCGCGGCCTGCACGTCTACCCGCTCATACCCCACGCCCCGTCGGGCGATGATACGCAAGTCCGGCAGGGACTGCAGCAAAGGCCGGGTTACCCGGGCGTGGCCGACGATCCAGCCGCACGCGCCGGCCAGCAGGCGGCACAGCTGGTCCTGGTCCAGGTCGCCATCGCCTTTGCCGGGCGGCAGGGCGGCGACCTCCACCGCGCAGCCGCGGTCGCGCAGCAGGGCCAGCGCGGCGTCATCGAAGGATCGGACGGTCACGACCACCTTGGGACCGGATGATGGCATGGGAATTCTTCCTTCAGGATGTGGACTTGGAAACAGGGCGGAGCGCCGCCCATCCCAAGCACCCTAAAGGCCGCACCATATTTTGCATCCAAAATCTTGACGTTTTGCATCCATGTCCTCTAGGGTTTCTGCACGGGGCCCACGAGGGAGGGGCCCGCCTTCCACTTAATGGATGAAGAACAATGCTGGATGGTCCGATCAAAATCCTGGTGCCCACCGGGTCGCTGGGCGCCGGCGCCCGGGAGGATGAGGTGCGCCACGGCATCGTGGCCGGCGCCCATGCCATCGCCACCGACGCCGGATCCACCGACAGCGGCGCCGCCTACCTGGCGCTGGGCATCTCCAAGAACAACCGCGGCTCGGTCAAACGCGACCTCACCATCCTGATGAAGGCGGCGGCGGCGGCGAAGATCCCCCTGATCGTCGGCACCAGCGGCCAGGCGGGCGGTGACCTGAACCTGGACTGGACGCGCGACATCGCGGTGGAGGTGGCGGCGGAGCTGGGCATCCAGCCCAAGATCGCCCTGCTGTACTGCGAACAGGACAAGGCCCTGCTGAAGGCCCGCAACGCCGCCGGCAAGATCCGCCCCCTGCCCCCGCTGGGCCCGCTGGAGGACGCCAGCATCGACGCCTGTGACCACATCGTCGCCGTCATGGGGCCGGAACCCTACATCGCCGCCTTGCGGGCCGGCGCCGACATCATCCTGGGCGGCCGCACCACCGACACCGCCGTGCTGGCCAGCTTCGCCCTGATGAAGGGCGCGCACGCCGGGGCCGCCTGGCACGCCGCCAAGGTGGCGGAGTGCGGCGCCCAGTGCACGGTCCAGCCCTCCGGCTCCGCCGGCGTGCTGATCAGCATCGGCGATGACGGCTTCCAGGTGGAGCCGCTGAACCCCAAGAACCGCTGCGATCCGCACAGCGTCTCCGCCCATATGCTGTATGAGAACGCCAATCCCTTCGTGCTGACGGAACCGGGCGGCGTGCTGGACGTCACCGACGCGCGCTATCTGCCGGTGGACGACCGGGTGGTGCGGGTCAGCGGGTCGGTGTGGACGCCCAAGCCCTACACCATGAAGCTGGAGGGGGCCGGTGGCGGCCGCTATCAGACCATCATGCTGATCGGCATCCAGGACCCGGACGTGCTCAGCCGCGTGGATGAGTTCCACGACCGCATGCTGGCGGCGCTGTATGAGCGCACGCGCAAGACCATGGGCCTGCGTGATACGAGTTCCACATCTCGCTGCGCCTATATGGCTGGAACGCCGTGTCGGGCGACCGCCCGCCGCCCGGCACCACACCGCCCCGGGAAATCGGCGTTCTGTTCGTGGCCACGGCCGACAGCCAGGAGAGGGCGTCGCAGATCGCCAAGGCCTGCAACCCCTACTTCTTCCACTTCCCCATCGTCCTGGACAAGGAACTGCCCAGCTACGGCTTCGCCTTTTCCCCGGCCGACATTGATCGCGGCCCCGTCTACGAGTTCAAGCTGAACCACGTGATCGAGGTCGACGACCCCATGGAATTGATCCGGACGGTATGGATGGACCTCAGCCAGGGAGACGCGGCATGACCACCATGTTGAAGGATGTCTGCCGCCACATCCGCTCGAAGAACGCCGGTCCCTATTGGGTGACGTTCGACCTGTTCTTCGACGGGCCGGAGAACTTCGCCAAATATCATGACCACCCGGCCCTGGGCCCGGACCTGTTCCACCGCCTGTTCGGCGCCGATCCGGCCCTGGTTCAGCGCTTCCCGGTACCGGGGTTGGAGATGATCAAAATCTCCTATGCCCGCACCAGCGCCCAAGGCGGTGTGGTCGAGCGCGACATGCACTGCGGCCAGCAGTTCGTGCGCCTGCTGGACGTGGCGTTGGATTGACGGTGCCGTTCCTGAAATGAAAACGCCGGCTCCATCGGGCCGGCGTTTTCGTTTTCTTAAAACCGGTTATTCCGGGGGAAGCCGTTGGGCGGCAGCTTGCCCTGGGTGCCGCGCGCGCCACGCCAGGGCGACAGGTCGGTTTCCACCCGGGTGCGGTCGCCGGCCCCGCCCATCTTCCAAGACAGGCCCTTGGCCCCCTCGAACACGCAGATGTCGGACAAGCTGGCGTCCTTGTACTTCTGCAGGGCCACGCCCTTGCCGCGCACCATGACGGGCAGTTCCTCCAGGGCGAAGACAAGCAGCTTGCGGTTGTTGCCGATGACGGCGATGGTGTCGCCCTCCAC
>NZ_BACU01000276.1 GCF_000333275.1 Azospirillum sp. B4
AGCCCTGGATGAGTTGGTGCCATGGCCGGTGGTGGAGCTTTGCGCCACCGACTTCACCGGGCGGTAGTTGGTGCCGGTGTAGTATTCGGTGATCCAGACGATCAGCGCCGTCACCACCAGGCCCACCACGGCGCAGCAGTACAGCGTCTGCCCGGTGAAGTCCTTGCCGTTGACGGAGAAGGCGGTTTGCAGATGGTCTGGCAGCACCCAGTAGGTGACGGCCCAGATGCCGACCAGGGACAGCACGCCGGTGGCGATCAGCCCCTTGTACAGCGCCCCCATGATGTTGCCGCTGGCCCCCAGGCGCACGAAGTAGGTGCCGATGATGGAGGTGATGATGCAGACGCCACCGATGGCCAGCGGGTACAGCATCAGGGGCGTCAGCAGATCCGTGCCAGCGAAGAAGATGGACGCCAGCACCATGGTCGCCACCGTGGTGACGGCGTAGGTTTCGAACAGGTCGGCGGCCATGCCGGCGCAGTCGCCCACGTTGTCGCCCACATTGTCGGCGATGACGGCGGGGTTGCGTGGATCATCCTCCGGGATGCCGGCCTCCACCTTGCCCACCAGGTCGGCGCCCACGTCCGCCCCCTTGGTGAAGATGCCGCCGCCCAGGCGGGCGAAGATGGAGATGAGGGAGGCGCCGAAGCCCAGCGCCACCAGGGCGTCGACCAGCGGCCGGCCGGTGATCCCCAGTTGGGAAAGCAGTCCGAAGTAGACGGAAACGCCCAGGAGCGCGAGGCCCGCCACCAGCATGCCGGTGACGGCGCCGGAGCGGAAGGCGATGGACAGGCCCGCCGCCAGGCCGTGGCGCGAGGCCTCCGCCGTGCGCACGTTGGCGCGGACGGAAACGTTCATGCCGATGTATCCAGCCGCCCCCGACAGGACGGCGCCCACGACGAAGCCCAGCGCCACGTACCATTTCAGCGTGACGTACAGCAGGATGGCGATAACGATGCCCACCACGGCGATGGTGCGGTATTGCCGGTTGAGATAAGCCCCCGCCCCCACCTGGATGGCGGCGGCGATTTCCAGCATGCGGGCGTTGCCCGGGCTGGCGGCGAGTACGGACCTGGCGGTGAAAAGACCATAGAGCACAGCCAAGGCGCCGCACCCCCACACGAAGGGAAGCACTCCTGTCATGTCGTTTCCTTTTCCCAGACTGGTTTCCCAGGGTCGGCGCCGCCCCGATTCTGGTCGTCGGTTGTCGGTCGCCGTTTCAGTCCGAAAAAAGTGACATGGAAACAGGGCTTAAGCAATCGCCTCTCGGCAGGTCTTCAAAGGGAGAGGAAGTAAAACCGCGTATCCACCGCCATGCGGGGAAAGGTTGTGGGTAACCCATCCGGGGTAATCAGGGAAAAACCGCTTTTTTCATAAAAGCGATGGGCCGCCAGGAACTTGGCAGTTGTGCCCAAATACACGGCTTTCAGGCCATGATCCCTGGCATGTGCCAGCAAAATATCCAGCAACTGGGCCGCCAGACGGTGTGGCGCTCCCCGGTGGCTGGCCGCCACGAACATCTTGCGCAGGGCGCCCGCCCCGTCGCCGATGTCCTTCAACGAAATGGTGCCGACGACGCGCCCTTCATCCACCGCCACCCAGAACTCGCCCGCGCCTTGTTGGTAAAAGCCTGGAATATCGCGCAGATCCGGCTGTTCGGCATAGGTGATGGGGACGCCGAACTCCTCTCGCTGGATGGGAACGATCAGATCGGCGATGCCCGACTCGTCACCGGGCCGGTAGGGGCGGAGTTCCATGGAGTCGCGTCCGATATCAATACGCGGGATGTTGGTTTACCGCCTGGATCAGCACGTCGTCGACCACGCCCTCGCCCATCACCTTGTTGGTGGCGTCCACCAGCCAGCGGCGCACCTGCACCACGTCGATGACCTGGCCGGCCTTGATCTGCTGCTGGCCCAGCTTGCCGTACAGCGCCTCGATATAGGCGTTCTGCAAACGGTAGCGCTGATTCTTCACCGTTTCCTTGGCCTCGTCGCTGGCCACCTGGATCTGTACCTGCAGCAGCAGGTTCTGCTCGATCTTCTTTTCGCCCATCACCGGCAGGACGAAGGGGCCGATGTCCACGAACTGTGGCGGGCCCACGGGCTTCTTCTTCTCCTCCTCAACCTTGGGCTGACCGTCCTTGTGGACCAGGAAGACATAGCCCCCCACGCCGGCACCGATCAGCGCCAGCAGGGCCACCACCAGGAAGAGGATTTTTTTCATCGACCGAATTTCCAGCAGAAGGAGTGCGGGCGGCTTACCGCCCCCACGCCATCCTGGCGTCCGGACGTTAAAAATCCATGCCCGGCCAAGGGCAAGGCCACCCTGGTCCGCAGGATAGACCAGGATCAGAAGTGCTGCCAGCCGCCGCCGCGGGGGGTGATGTCCCGGCCCATGGCGTCCACCAGGCGGGCGGGCCCGGTGCCGTCCGTCCAGCCGCCACCCGCCGCCAGCGGCCGCAGGGCGCCGATCTCGGTCACGGTCAGCTTGGCCTTGGCCGCCGCTGTCATGATGGCGGGACGCGCGGCCGGCGGGACGGTGAACACCACCTCGTAGTCCTCCCCGCCTGTCACCAGGTCGGTGATGGTGCAGGCGTGCGCGGCCAGCAGGCGGCGGGCCGGCGGCGACAGGGGCACGCGTTCCGCCTCCACCACCGCGACCAGTCCCGACTCGCGGACGATGTGGCCCAGGTCAGCCAGCAGGCCATCGGACACGTCGGCCGAGGCGGTGGCGCCGGCGCGCAGCACCGGCCCGACGCCCAGGCGCGGCCGGGGCCGGTAGAACCGGTCCAGCAGGAACTGGCGATCATCCTCGGGCACCGGCCCCTTGCGCTGGCGGGCGAGTGCCAGGCCCAGGGTGGCGTCGCCGATGGTGCCGGTGACGAAGACCAGATCGCCCGGCCCGGCACCGATGCGGCGGACGGCCGTGCCGGCGTCGATCAGGCCCAGCGCGCTGATGGCCAGGGTGATGGGCCCGTCGGTGACGGTGCTGTCCCCGCCCAGCAGGTGGATGCCGAACTCCGCCTGGTCGGCCGCCAGGCCGCTGGCGAACCCGGCCAGCCAGGCCTCCGGCAGGCTGCGCGGCAGGCTGGTGACCAGGCTGTAGGCCAGGGGCGTCGCGCCCTTGGCCGCCAGGTCGGACAGATTGGTGCGCAGCAGCTTGCCCGCCACCAGGGCGGGGGCGTCGTCGGGGAAGAAATGGACGCCGGCCACCATGGCGTCGGTGGTCACCACCAGTTCCTTGCCAGCTGGCACGGTGACATAGGCGGCGTCGTCGCGCAGTCCCTGGGCGCCGGGAAACCCCTGGGCCAGAGGCCGGAAGTAGCGGGCGATGCGGTCAAATTCGCCAAGGGGCTGGCCGGCGTCCGCATTGGCGCCGGCGGGGGCGCAGGAGTCGGAACCGGTGTCCGCCATTAATAGGCTCCCCTCAAGCGCCGGGCGCCTGCATCCGCAGGCTTGGCTTCCTCGCATTTCGGTCCGCCACTGCTCCCCGAAATACTCCGGCGGTCGCGGTCGCGGCCTACGGCATGAGGCCAGGGCCTCATGCTGCCTCCTTGTCAGCCCTGGCCGTTGGCGCGGGCGGCCATCTCATCCGGGCGGACGATGCGGGCCACCTTGTCCAGAACGCCGTTGATCATGCCCGGGTTCCCGGCCGGCGAAAAAGCCGTGGGCAACATCGATGTAATCGTTGATGACGATGCGGGCGGCGGTGTCGCCGCCGGCCAGCAGTTCCCAGGCGCCGGCGCGCAGGATGGCGCGCAGCAGCAACTCCAGCCGGTCCAGGTGCTGGCGGTCCAGTGCCTGCGTCAGCACTGGATCGATCTCATGCTGGCGCGAGGTGGCGCCGCGCACGATGGCGGCGAACAGCTCCCCGTCCGCGCTAACGTAACGGTCGCCGTCCAGTTCCTGCCCTAGGCGGAAATTGGCGTACTCGGTGATGATCACCTCGGGCGAGCTTTCCGTCAGCTCGATCTGGTACAGCGCCTGAACGGCGTTCAGGCGGGCCGCACTACGCCGCGCCTTGGCGGAGCCGGCGCGCTTGGGCGTGGGAAGCTTCACTTCCGGCGTGAGCGTGGGGGTGGTGACCTTTTTGCGGGGTGCCATGATCTCGGAAACGCTTTTCGCCAGGAAGGAAGGGGGGAACGGAAAGTAGGGAAAGATGGGGCAGCCGGGCCCGCCGGCCAACCGAAAAATTAAGCGGCATGGCCGGCCTGCCCGCATAGCAGCCGCCGAACACCATCTTGCGCGTGCAGCGATCAGCGGCTGGTCAGGCGGAACTGGCGCTTCAGCTCGATCATCTCAAGGCAGGCGCGGGCGGCGTCCGCCCCCCGGTTCTTCTGCGCGACCGAGGCGCGGACCCAGGCCTGTTCCCGGTTCTCCACCGTCAGCACGCCGTAGCCCAGCGCCAAAGTGTGGCGTAGCGCCAGGTCGTTCAGCCCGCGGGCGCATTCGGCGGCGACGGTGTCGTAGTGCGTCGTCTCCCCCCGGATCAGGCAACCCAACGCGACGTAGCCGTCGAAGCGACGGCGGCCGGAATAGAAGTCCATGGACTTCACGGAATACTGGATGGCGGCCGGCAACTCGAAGGCGCCCGGCACCTGGAAATGCTCATGCGTCGCACCGGCCTTGGCGATCTCCGCCATGGCCCCGCGCACCAGTTCCTCGCCGATGTCCTCGTGGAACCTGGCTTCGACGATCATGATGTGCGGGGCGTCGGCCACTCCGGCCCCCTCAGGCGACGGGCGGGCGCGGCGGGATGGGGTGCTGGCTGACAATGGTCAGGCCGTACCCTTCAGCGCCCACCAGGACCTTGGGATTATTGGTCAGCAGGCGCATCTCCTTGACGCCCAGATCCAGCAGGATCTGCGCGCCCACGCCATAATCGCGCAGTTGGCCATAGTCGTGACCGCCCGGCCCGTCCAGCGCCTGCAACCGTTCCAGCAGCGAGAAGGGTTGCGCGTCGCGGATGACGACGATGACGCCCCGGCCCTCGCGCGCCACCGTGGCCATGGCGATGTCCAGGTCGCCGGCTCCCTGGCGGCGCACATCGCCCAGCAGGTCGTGCACCACCTCCAGCGCGTGCACGCGCGCCAGCACCGGCCGGCCGTCGGCAACGTCGCCCATGACCAGGGCCAGATGCTCCGCCCCGGTGATGCGGTTGCGGTAGACGTGCACGGTGAAATGGCCGCCGTGGCGGCTTTCGATGGCGGTGGTGTAGGTGCGCTCCACCAGCGTCTCGGTGCGGCGGCGATAGGCGATCAGGTCGGCGATGGTGCCGATCTTCAGGCGATGTTCGGCGGCGAAAGGCAGCAGGTCCGGCAGGCGGGCCATGGTGCCGTCGTCCTTCATGATCTCGCAGATCACGCCGGCGGGCAGCTTGCCGGCCAGGCGGGCGAGGTCCACCGCCGCCTCGGTATGGCCGGCGCGGACCAACACGCCGCCGTCGCGCGCCACCAGCGGGAAGATGTGCCCGGGGGTGGCGATGTCCTGCGGGCCGCTGGCCGGGTCGATGGCGACGGCGATGGTGCGGGCACGGTCGGGGGCGGAGATGCCGGTGGTGACCCCTTCCCGCGCCTCGATGGACACGGTGAAGGCTGTCTGGTGACGCGACGCGTTGTCCCGCGACATCAGCGGCAGGTTCAGGCGGTCGATCTGCGCCTTGTCCATGGACAGGCAGATCAGGCCCCGGCCATAGCGGGCCATGAAGTTCACGGCCGCCGCGTCGCAGCATTCCGCCGGGATGACCAGGTCGCCCTCGTTCTCGCGGTCCTCGTCATCCACCAGGATGAACATGCGGCCGGCGCGGGCCTCTTCGATCAGTTCCTCAGGCGAGGACAAGGCCACGGCGGCCGGTGTGCTGCTCATTCTTTATTCTTTCGTTTCCACCAGACGGGCGACGTAGCGCGCCAGCATGTCCACCTCCAGGTTCACCACGCCGCCAGCTTTCAGATGCTGGAAGGTGGTCTTTTCCTGGGTGTGGGGGATGATGTTGATACCGAAGCGCGTGCCCTCGACCGAATTCACGGTCAGGGACACGCCGTTCAGGGCCACGGACCCTTTGGCGGCGATGAAGCGCGCCAGGTGTGGCGGGGCATCGAACCACCAGCGCTGGCTGTCGCCATCCGGCTGGACGTCGACGATGTCGATGACACCGTCAACATGGCCGTAGACCAGATGGCCGCCCAGTTCATCGCCCAGGCGCAGGGATTGTTCCAGGTTCACCGGCGTGCCGGCCTGCCAGGTGCCGGTGGTCGTCTTGGAGTGGGTCTCGGCGGACACGTCCACCCGGAACCAGCCGGGTCCTTTCTCCACCACCGTCAGGCAAACGCCGTTACAGGCGATGGAAGCGCCAATGGCGACCGCCGCCAGGTCGAACCCGGTGGCGATGGTGAAACGGGTATCGCCACGCCGTTCAACAGCGGTGACCTGCCCGACATCCGTGATCAGTCCGGTAAACATGGCCGACAAACTAGGCCGGGGCGCCGCGACTGGCGAGTGGAAAATGGCGGCCATCCGGGCGCCCGTCCGCAGGGCGGTTACGCGTTGAAACAACCGCAGGGCGGTCAGGCGATCCGGCGATAGCTCTCGGCCTTGTCATCGCCGGCGGATCGCACGTCGACACAGGCGAAGCGCGGCGCGTGGTTCAAGTGCTCCAGCCCGAAGCCCTGGGCCGCCGACAGGCCGTCGCCACCGATGATCTTGGCCGCGCGATACCATTCCAGCCGGTCGACCAGATCCTCCTTGAATAGGGAGGCCGCCAATTGCGCCCCGCCTTCCACCAGCACGCGGGTCAGGCCGCGGGTGCCCAGGGCTGCCAGCACGGCGGGCAGCGGCATGACGCCGGCGGCGTCCGGGGCGATCTCCATCAGGTCCACGCCGCAGTCTTGATAGGCGCGGCGGCGGGCGTTGTCCCCGCCGGCCAGCGTCGCCACCCACACCGGCACCCGCCGGGCGTCGCGCACCAGGCGGCTGGTCAGTGGCAGACGCAGGCGGCTGTCCACCACGATGCGGATGGGGGAGCGGTCCTCCAGCCCCGGCAGGCGGCAGGTCAGTTCCGGATCGTCGGCCAGCGCCGTGCCGATGCCCACCATGATTGCGTCGTGGGTGGCCCGCAGGCCATGCCCCCACGATCGGGCGACCGGCCCGGTGATCCACTGGCTCTCATGCGCCTTGGTGGCGATGCGGCCATCCAGCGTGGTGGCCAGCTTCAGGGTGACCATGGGCCGTCCCTCGGTGACCCGGCGCAGGAAGCCCTCGGTCACCAATCGCGCCTCGTCCTCCAGCAGGCCGGTATCCACGGCGATGCCGGCGTCCCGCAGCCGGGCGACACCGCGGCCGGAGACGCGGGGATCGGGGTCGCCGATGGCCACCACCACCCGGGCTACGCCGGCCGCCACCAAGGCGTCGGCGCAGGGCGGCGTCTTGCCATGATGGCTGCAGGGTTCCAGGGTGACATAGGCGGTGGCTCCCTCCGCCGCGTTGCCGGGCTGGCCCAGGGCCACCG
>NZ_BACU01000275.1 GCF_000333275.1 Azospirillum sp. B4
GAAGCGCTCCAGGTGTGGAAAATTTCCGGCTGCAGGATGTAGCGTCCCTGGATGGACAGGGTGGAGGGCGCGACCGTCGGATCCGGCTTTTCCACCAGGCCTTTCACTTCGGCCAGGCGGCCATCGTCCGCGCCGATGTCCAGGATGCCGTATTTGTTGGTCTGTTCGCGCGGGACCTCAAACACCGACAGCAGATTGCCCCCCACCTGATCGTAGGCGTCCATCATCTGCGCCAGGCAAGGACGGTCGCCCAGCACCTGTTCGTCAGGCAAAAGCACGGCGAAGGGCTCGTCACCGATGAACTCCCGCGCGCACCACACCGCATGCCCCAGGCCCAACGGTTCGGATTGGCGGACATACGCGATCTTGCCGCTGTCGATCTGGATATCCTCGACTACCTTCAGGATGTCGAGCTTGCCCCGATTCTTCAGTGTCTGGTTAAGTTCGTAATTCAGGTCGAAATGGTCTTCCAGCGGGGTCTTGCCCCGGCTGGTGACGAAACAGAACATCTCGATGCCGGCCGCCTTGGCCTCATCCACCGCGTGCTGGATCAACGGCTTGTCGGCCAGTGGCAGCATTTCCTTCGGAATGGCCTTGGTCGCCGGCAGGAATCGGGTGCCGAGACCCGCGACCGGAAACACCGCTTTACGTACGCGCTTGACCATGACCGACCCCTGGAGTTTAAGCCCCGGCAAATGGGGGATTATTGAAATTGGTATGGGAGGCGACCGAGTCCGGAACGCCCCGTCAGTTCCGGCCCTTCTGCCATAATGGCCTCGGGGCATGCAATCAGGCTGACGAGACTTTCTGACGCTTTCGTGGCAGTAAAAACCACCATTCACGCCGATACCGGCCTATGCCGGTGTCTATATCCATGGTCGGGGGCGGCGCCCGTTCGTTGGATCAATCGCCTGCCCAAACGATAACTTTCGCCTCAATGGCGCCTAAATCCGTTGCTTAAATGAACCAACCCAAGTCAAATCAGCGTGACAGGGCCGAGCGGAATTTGTAGTAGTTTAGCCTAAAGTTTGCGTTCCAATATTCCCGAACCGGGACTGTTCATCAAGCCACCGTTGGTTTCTCCCCGTGGGGGTCCGCGAATGCGGCCACTGGCGGGTAGACGCAGATAAACTACATATTCGTCTGGGTTCGCTGGCAACCTTGGTTTCCCACTACCTCTGAACGAGAGTCGGACATGAACATCCTGATCGGTGACGACCACCTGCTGTTCCGCGAAGGCCTTTGCCGGCTGCTGACCCAGCTCAGCGCCGACGCCACCTTCACGGAGGCCGGCACCTTCAATGAGGCGCTGGACTACGCGCAGGGCGAACAGGAATTCGACCTCATCCTTCTGGATCTGCAGATGCCCAACTGGCCGGGCTTCTCGGGCATCCAAGAGATTTGCGAAATCCAGGCCGGCACGCCGGTGGTCATCATCTCCGCCTCCGAAAGCCAGGCGGACGTGCGCGCGGCGCTGGACGCCGGCGCCTCGGGCTACATCCCCAAGTCTTCCAGCGTGAAGATTATGCTGAGTGCCCTGAACCTGGTGTTCTCCGGCGGCATCTATGTGCCGCCGGCCGCCATCCATGGCGAGGGTACGGCCAGCGGCGGCGGTAGCGCCGCGTCTTCCGGTGGCGGTGGTGGCGGCGGTAATTCACCGTCCCTGACCCAGCGTCAGCGTGACGTGCTGCGCTGCCTGCGTGAGGGCAAGTCCAACAAGCAGATAGCCTATGAGCTGGGCCTGTCGGAAGGCACGGTGAAGATCCACGTGACCGCCGTCATGCGCTCGCTGGGGGTGCGCAACCGCACCCAGGCGGTTATTGCGTCGGCGGACATTCTGCCCTAAACGCTGGTCACTGCTTTCCGACTTTCAGAAGTACCGACATGACCGGTCATCCGGATGGAACCAACGCCCCGGCGAGCGCAGCTCCCGGGGCGCAGTCTTTTGACGGCACCGAGTCGCCTGGGGCCGTACCCGCCAGTGGCGCCGCCTACTTGGCCGCCGAGGGCTTCCTGGAGCCCTTGCTGGAGGAACTGGACGATTCGTCGGCCCAGGTGCACGGCCGGTTGGTGATCACCCAGGAGCCGCCCCGCCCCGCCGCGTGGTCCATCAACACCTGGCTGCAGCCCCGGCGCGTCGCCATAGCGTCCATCAAGGACGGGGCGCGCGCCTTGCGCGCCATCCAGCGTAACTGGGCGGCTTATGAGCATGGCCACCACCGCCGCGCCCGCCTGATCCAGGAGCAACTGCCCCACGTTTCGGCCAAGCCCCTGGTGTTTCCCGCCCCGGCCCCCACCGCGCCGCTGGGCGCCTGGACCCTGCTGGATGAGAGCACCATCCTGGCAAGTCCGGTGTGCACCAGCGCCTTCGCCAACGGCGAGGTGGCGTTCGTCGAGGACAAGGCGACGCCCCCCAACCGCGCCTACCTCAAGCTGTGGGAGGCGTTGACACTGGCCGGCCGCATGCCTGGACCGGGCGACCGCTGCCTGGACCTGGGCGCCTGCCCTGGTGGCTGGACCTGGGTGCTGCAATCGCTGGGTGCTGACGTCACCGCCATCGACAAGGCGCCGCTGGACCCGCGCATCGCCAGCCTGCCCCGCGTCACCGTGCGGCGGGAAAGCGCCTTCGGCCTGGATCCCGCCGAGATTGGGCCCGTCGACTGGCTGTGCAGTGACGTCATTTGCTATCCGGAACGGTTGCTGCGCCTGGTGAGGCAGTGGAAGGACGGCGGCCACGCCCGCAACTTCATCTGCACCCTGAAGTTCCAGGGGGAGACCGATCATGTCAGCGCGCGGGCCTTCGCCGCCATCCCCGGCTCGCGCCTGCTGCACCTGTCGCACAACAAGCATGAGTTGACCTGGATATATTTGGCGCCCGAAACATCAGCGATTTAGCCATTTTCGCTGTGACGCAGCCCCTTGCGTCCCGCCCCGGGATGAGCGCACAACGATAGCGGGGCGGTCCTGGTCGCATGGGGGACGGTCTTGATCTGGACGACACCAGAGGCTGGTTTTCACCAGGCCCCGCCGCTGTCTTCGCGCCCGCGTTCAAACGGGCGCCTTGTGATGGGTGATAAATGCGCCGGGTGTTTTCTTGGATCGCGTGGCCGGGGCTGCTGGCCCTGTGCATTGTCGGGTATGCCTATGGAAACGCCTTGGGCCATCCCATCCTGGCTTACAACGTCACCTACTTCGGCATGGCGGGCGCCCTACTGCTGCTGGAACGGCTGATGCCGTATGAGGCGGCGTGGGCCGAAAGCGACGGTCAGACGCGCCAGGACATCAGCCACACCGCGCTGAACAAGGGCATCGGCCAGTTCCTGGCCGGCTTGGCCGCCACCCTGGGCGCCAATGAGGTGGCCCCGGCCGCCGCCAGCGGCCTCTGGCCCGCCCACTGGCCCATGGCGGCGCAGGTGGTGCTGGGCCTGGTGGTGGCGGAATTCGGCCTGTATTGGGCGCACCGCCTGGGCCATGAGATCCCTTGGCTATGGCGATATCACGCCGTGCATCACAGCGTCACCCGCCTCTGGGTGGTGAACACCGGCCGTTTCCATTTCGTGGACAGCCTCATCGCCACCCTGTTCGCCCTGGCGCTGGGCCTGCTGGTTGGGGCGCCGAAGGAGGTCGTGGTCTGGGTCCTGGCCATCACCACCTACATCGGCTTCCTGACCCACTGCAACGTGGACATGGACTGCCGCGGCCTGAACTGGCTGTTCAACACGCCGGACCTGCACCGCTGGCACCACAGTCGCCTGCCGTCGGAAGGCAACACCAACTATGGTGAGAACCTGCTGCTGTGGGACCTGGTTTTCCGCACGCGCTACCTGCCGCTGGACCGCCGCCCGCCGGTGAACATCGGCACGGCCGACCCCGTGCCCCTGACCTTCCTGGGCCAGCTGGCCTACCCTTTCCGCCGCCACCAGGCGCCGATCATGGACGCGCCGGTGCTGGAAGCACGGGCGGAGGCCGGCGGGGATTGATGGGATTTCATGCCCTGTAGGAGGCGGCCGTGGCCGCCCGGCGTTGGGGGATCAAACCGCCTGCCCGGCGACCCAGCCGGATGACCAGGCCCACTGGAAATTATAGCCGCCCAGCCAGCCGGTGACGTCCACCGCCTCACCCACGAAATGCAGGCCGGGGACTTTCTTGGCCTCCAGGGTCTTGGACGAGAGTTCATTGGTGTCGATGCCACCCACCGTCACCTCGGCCGTGCGATAGCCTTCGGTGCCCGCAGGCACCACGGTCCAGCGCCGCAGCATCTCCCCCACCGCCGCCAGGGACTTGTCCGAAAGATCGCGCAAGGGGCGGCTTTCCACCTCACCGCCTTTCTCGCCGTTTGGGGCGCCTTCCCCGCACAGCCGGTCGGCGAAACGGCGGGGCAGGACGTCGCCCAGGATGGTCTTGAGCTCGGCGTTGGGGCGCGCGCGCTTGGCCGCCTTCAGATGCTCGGCCAGGTCCAGGTCGGGCGTCAGGTCCACGGTGATGGGCTGGCCCGGCTGCCAATAGCTGGAGGCCTGCAGGATGCTGGGGCCCGACAGGCCACGATGGGTGATCAGCAAGGCTTCACGGAACGCGGCCCCTTTGCTTCCAATGGGCCCCGCCCTCACCACGGCATCCAGCGCCACACCGGACAGGCCTTGCGTGCGCGCCAGATCCCGCGGCGTGAAGGTGAAGGGCACCAGGCCCGGCCGGGGGCGCACCATGTCCAGGCCGAACTGCCGTGCCAGACGGTGGGCGAAGTCGGTGGCGCCCATCTTGGGGATGGACAAGCCGCCGGTGGCGACCACCAGCCTGGGTGCCGTCAGCTGGCCGCGCGCCGTCTCCAGCACGAAGCCCCCGTCCGCCCTCCGCACGCCGGTCACCGCGCAGTCCAGCGCCGGCTCCACGCCCGCGTCCGCCGCCTCGTTCAGCAGCATGGCCAGGATGTCCCGGGCGGAGTTGTCGCAGAACAGTTGGCCCAGCTTCTTCTCGTGCCAGGCGATGCCATGCCGTTCCACTAGGTCCAGGAAGTCGCGCGGCGTGTAACGGCGCAGTGCGGAGATGCAGAAGTGCGGGTTGGTGGAGAGGTAGCGCGCCGGTTGCGCGTCGACATTGGTGAAATTGCAGCGCCCGCCGCCGGAAATCAGAATCTTGCGGCCCGCCTCCGGCGCGTGGTCGATGACCAGCACCCGCCTACCCCGCTTGCCGGCGGCGATGGCGGTGAACAGGCCGGCGGCGCCGGCGCCGATGACGATGACATCGGGGGGGCTGGAAACGGTCATGCCGGTTGCTTAATCCACATCCACGCTGCTGCGCAGGCGCTTCACCGTGCTGCGGGTGGACTTGGCATCCAGCCGCCGCTTCTGCGAGCCCAGGGTGGGCCGGGTGGGCCGGCGGGCGGCCTGGCGCACCGTGGCCTCGCGAATCAGCTCGAACAGGCGTTCACGCGCGTCCTCGCGGTTGCGCTCCTGCGTGCGGTGGCGCTGCGCGGTGATGACGATGACGCCGTCACCGGTCCAGCGGCGGCCGGCCAGGGTCTTCAGCTTGTCCTTCACCCACTGCGGCAGGTTGGGCGAGGCCGCGGCGTCGAAGCGCAGTTGCACCGCCGTCTCCACCTTGTTCACGTTCTGCCCGCCGGGGCCGCCGGCTCTCAGGAAGCTTTCCTGCAGTTCCGTCTCGGCCAGCCGGATTCCGGGCGCGACCAGCACGGTAGGACCCTGGAACGGCGGTGGGGGGGATGGCGGCAACATGGGGAACCAAGGGAGGGGCGATCGCCTGATCCTAAACAGCCCTCCCGCGCTTGTCGAACGGCGGACCTGAATGGCAGCAACGCCCTTATACTACGGCATTTGATCGTGATCTCTCAAATGCCCCTCATGCGCCGGGCGCCAGCATCCGCTGGCCTCTATGCGTGTCTTGGGGCTTCCTCGCTGCGCCCTGCGGTGCTCGCTCCGGCGGACGCGGTCGCGTCCTACAGTGGCCCGAGAATCTCGTGCCGCTGTTATTTGCCCGTGGGCGCGTCCACATCCCACATGAGCACCGGCCATTCTTCCGCCTGGCGGCGGCGCACGGGACCGGGGGTGGCGAGATCACGCAGCGCGTCAAAGTCCTTCAGAACCGCCACCGTCCCCTCCAGCGCCACGCCGTGGCGTCGCAGATCGGCGAAGGTCCAGGTCACATCCTCCGGCGTCGTGTCCAGGGCGGCGGCCACGGTGCCCAGGTCCAGCTCCAGCCGGCCGCCGGCGCGGCGCGCGGCATGTTCCTTCAGCAGGTGGGCGGCCAGGCGCTGGGGCAACGACAGTTCGGCCAGGGCGGCCACGGCTTCCACCAGCGCACGCTCACGCGCCACCTGACCGGCCATCAGCGACAGCGCCAGGTCGGCACCCGCCCCCAGGCGGGCGCGCAGGGCGGCCAGCGGCAGGGCCAGCAGCCGGGCATCGCCCGCCGCGCGCACGGTCACCGGCGCCGCGGCGCCGGTCAGCGCCTCGGCCAACAGGAAGGTGGTTTCCGGGCCCTGCCGCTGGCCGATCTCGGTATTGCCGGCGACCAGGGCCACGGCACCGGACAGCAGGATGTGGATGTCGGCCAGGGGACCGCCCTGGCGCAGCAGCAGATCGCCCGCCGCCAGATCCTGGACCCGGCAGGCGGCAGCCAGGGCGGACAGCTCATCCGGCGCCAGCCGGGCGAAGGCCGGCACGGCCGCCAGACTGGCCGCAAGCCCATCCCCTATGCCCCCGCGTGGTCCGCCCTTCGTCACATCCACAGTCATCCAACCCAACCCTATCTTGCCGTCGACGGTCCCCGACGGCGGCGGCCACCTTATGCCTTAAGGTAGAGGCCCTGTAGTCGAGCCTTTGCCTTAGGCCATTTGGATACGCGGCGTTTGGAAACGTTCCAAACGTGTCATTCGCTGCGGCGATAGCGCCGCCGTTCCCGTGCCAGGGCCACACTGCGCAGGGCACGGCGCCATGCCGCCGCCAGCAGCGGGGTGGCCACGGCCCTGACCCCATGGGCGGTGGATACCACCAGCCGCCATGCCGGCAGCGCCTTCAGGCGGTCGATCCATCCTACGGCCCAGTCGTGGACGCGGGCGAACCAGCGGATGGTCAGCAGCTTGTGCCGGCTGCGCTGGAACAGGCGTTCCACCGTCAGCAGCTTCAGCACCTCCGCCCCCACGATCAGAAGGATGCCGGTACGGGTCTTGCCTTGGGCGATAAGGAAGGCGCCCAGGGGCTTCACCGGCTCCAGCACCACCAGCGGCACCAGGAACAGCACCAGGGTGGTGCGCGGCCCCAGTCGGTCTATAAGGCGGCCCAAGGCCTGGAAAGGCGACCATCGCCCCATTCGTGCGGCAAACGGCCGCACAAGGGGCAGGAAGCAGACATCGACCAGGACGTAGAGCAGCGCCGCGGCCACGGCCAGCGGGGTCAGCAGGCGGCGCGCCCACTGGCGCGCCTGCGGGCTGGGGCGCCAGCCCAGGGCGCGGCGCACGCGTCCCCCCGGCTTCCGGCCCCCCGGTTCGCGATCGGGCATCCGTTCCGTCCTCACAGTGGGTTCAAGGAAGAACCCCAGACCTTGCTTGCCGACGGTGGGCAACGCCCGGGCCGCGCGCAAGGTCCACTTGGTGGCATTATTGTGGTGCCTTGTCGCATGAATCGGCTGCGTCAAAAAGGAAAAGGCGCCTTCCCCGGCTGGGGAAGGCGCCTTTCCAACAGGCATCCAAACGGCTGAGGATCAGCGCTTGGAGAACTGGAAGCTACGACGGGCCTTGGCCTTACCGTACTTCTTACGCTCGACCACGCGCGGATCGCGGGTCAGCAGACCGGCGACCTTCAGCGGCGGACGCAGGGCCGGCTCGAAGTAGGTCAGGGCCTTGGAGATGCCGTGGCGCAGGGCGCCGGCCTGGCCGGACAGGCCGCCGCCGGACACGGTGCACACCACGTCGTACTGCTCAACGCGGCCGACGATCTGGAACGGCTGGTTGATCATCATGCGCAGCACGGGGCGGGCGAAGTACACGACGATGTCGCGGCCGTTGACCGTGACCTTGCCATTGCCCGGCTTAATCCAGACGCGGGCGACCGCGTTCTTGCGCTTGCCGGTGGCGTAGGAACGGCCCTGGGCGTCGATCTTGGGCTGCGCCGGCTCGGCGGCCTCGGTCGTGACGACGGCGGCGCCCTGCTTCAGGTCGGCCAGGCTGTTGATGGTCTGAGCCATGGATTAGGCCCCCTTGTTCTTGGGATTCAGGGCGCCGACGTCCAGCACCTCGGGGTTCTGCGCTTCGTGCGGATGCGCCGGACCCTTGTAAACGCGCAGGTTACCCATCTGGCGGCGGCCCAGCGGACCGCGGGTGATCATGCGCTCGACGGCCTTCTCGATGACCCGCTCCGGGTACTTGCCATCCAGGATCTGGCCCAGGCTGCGCTGCTTGATGCCGCCAGCGTAACCGGTGTGCCAGTAGAAGATTTCGTCGCTGCGCTTGTTGCCGGTCAGCTTCACCTTCTCCGCATTGATGACGATGACGTTGTCACCGCAATCCATGTGGGGGGTGTAGGTCGGCTTGTGCTTGCCGCGCAGGCGCATGGAGATGATGCTGGCCAAGCGGCCCAGCACGAGGCCGTCGGCATCGATGAGAAGCCACTTCTTCTCGATCTCAGACGGCTTGAGAGACAAGGTTTTCATCCGCGCACTCACTCAAAATGAGGTCCGGGCCAAAATGGGCCCCAGGGCACCGCTCCTGGGACCGGCACCGAAGTGGGCGGTTTTTATGTCGGTGACGGCCGGGTGTCAACGGGAAAAAGACACCATCCGTCAAATGCTTACGGTGGAGGTATTATGATACCTCTACTATAAACCCATTGAATTCATTGGATATTCTGGGCGATCGACGTCGCGCTCGTTTCGCTTTTCCCAACGAATCCAGCGCGTTGCCAGGGCGGCGGCCTTATGCTTTGGGAATCGCATAGGTGCCCGTCGCATGGGCCACCGGGTCATCCTCCCCCTCGGAATGGATGGTGACCTCGCCATAAGCCAGGCTGCGGCCCATGCGGACGATGCGGGCGAAGGCCACCAGCGGCTTGGCGGGGGGCTTGCGCAGGAAGGTGATGTTCATGGTGCTGGTGACCGCCAGCACGATATGACCGGCCATGCTGAGCACCGCGCCGTACAGGGCCACATCGGCCAGCGCGAACATGGTGGGGCCGGAGACGGTGCCACCGGGCCGCAACAGATCATCCGACACCGGCATGGTCAGGGTGATGGTGCCGTGGCCCATCTCCTTCGTCCGAATGCCGGCGCGGTGGGCCTGGGGCAATCCCTTTTCCAGCAGGCGGTCGAAATCCTGTGGTGTGAAGACGGGCGCCTTGCCCATGGCCGCCAGCTTGTCATTGCCCACCGCTGTATCCGGACCAGCCGTCATTCCAACGCCCCTCCCTTCATCCTCTGTCTCGAGGATCCCATGTATTGTGTCCGGTATACCCGGCCCCGGCCGTTCCGCCCACCGCAAAGGAGCCGCATTCAATGAGCGAGAAGATCACCGACGACGTCCTGCGCGACGTGTTCCTGAAGACCAGGACGGTGGCCATCGTCGGCATTTCGCCCGACCCGGCCAAGCCGTCGCACTACGTCCCGGCCTTCATGCAGCGGGAATACGGCTACAAGATCATTCCGGTCCATCCCGTCCATGCCGGCACCACCATCCTGGGTGAGCCGGTGGTGGCCACCCTGGCCGACCTGCCGGCGGGCGTGGACTTCGTGGAGATCTTCCGCGCCGCCCCGGCCATCGCCCCCTTCGTGGTCGAGGCGGCGGAGCGCGGCATTCCCTATATCTGGATGCCCCTGGGTGTGAGCCATGAGGAATCGGCGGCGCAAGCCAGGGCGCTGGGGGCCACGGTCATCCAGGACCGCTGTCCCAAGATCGACCTGCCCCGCCTGTTTCCGAACGGGCTGCCCGATCGGGACTGAACCTCAGCCCTTGGTGCCGGGTGCCGCCGAGGCGGCGATCCATTCCAGGAAGCCCGGATTGCCCGACACCACCGGCAAGGCCACGATGCACGGCGTGTCGTAGCTGTGCAGTTCCTTGACCCGGTGTGTCAGGGCTTCGAACCGGTCGGCGCGGGTCTTGGCGATGAACGCCACCTCTGCCGCCGTCTCCACCCCATCGTTCCAGCGATAGATGGACTGGGTACCGCCCAGGATGTTGACGCAGGCGGCCAGCCGTTCCTCCACCAGCGTCCGGCCGATGGTCTGCGCCTCCTCCGCCGAGGCCGCCGTCATATAGACCAGGAACGCCGCCATCACCCACCTCTCGCTTTAAGGACCCGAAGTTGGGCGTGAAAGCCGAAGCGCCTGACGCGCTGGCGGTTTGACGCCCCATCCCGCCAGCGTAAGATACCCGTGCGCCCCGCGCCATCGCCCAATTGGGCCGCCCGATAGGGCTGGTGGTTCAACGGGCGGCCACGATGACGGGGGGAAGGCATGGCGCGCGGTGAGGCGGCAGATCCCGGGACGACTGTGGCGGATCCCCCTTTCCCCGCGGCTTCCGCGCCGGCGACACCCACGCCGGTGCAGAAGCGCTGGCTGCGGCGCGGCCTGGATCAGGCCGGCGGCAAGCTGCCCCTGTTCTGGCCGGATGGCGCCAAGGTCAGCGCGGCCACGGTGAAAGCCTGCCTCGAAGCCGGCTGGGCCACTCCCTGGTTCAGCAATCCCCTGAAGCCCGATTGGCTGGTCTGCCGCTTGACGGACGCCGGCCGGGCGGCCTGCGGCAAAGCCAAAGGCGGGGGATCTGTGAACAGGCGCCCGGCATAAGCCGGAAATGGAAACGGCGCCTGGTCCGTTGCTGGACCGGCGCCGTCTTCAGAATTTCGAGAGATGGTCGGAGCGACAGGATTCGAACCTGCGACCCCCAGACCCCCAGTCTGATGCGCTACCAGGCTGCGCTACGCTCCGACCTCTCGAGTGAACCGCAGTTGCCTGCTGTTCGGGCGCGGACTATAGCCACGAGGTTCACCATATGCAACGGCGTTAGACGCCTAAACGTCAAAAAAATGCATTCCCAAATTTTTCCATTATTTATCAATGTGTTAAACGGTATTTTCCAGGTTCCATGACAGGCGTGGACCACCAAAAGGCGCGCCAGTACGCCTCGTGCTCGCCCTTGCCGGGCTGGTGTGCGCATCGCGCCGAAACAAGGATGATCGCCTGGCCCCCAAGTGGTGTTGGGGCGTGCTGACGCTCAGAGCACCCGGCGCAGCAGGTCGCGAATCTCTTCCAGGTCGGCCAGCACCTGGCCCAGCGCTTCGCGCTTGGCGGCGGGCAGACCCTTCTCCCCGGCGGGGCGCCGGGGCTCGACCGGGCGGGTAGCCACGGGCTCCGGTTCCGGTGGCGGATTGCGCGCCCATTCCGGATCGGCCTCGGGATCGTGGTCGAACAGGCCAATGATGCGCCGCTTCTCTTCCGGCTGTGCCTGAGGGGTGGACGGGGGGCGGAATTCCTCGGCCGCCTCCTCCACCCAGCTGTCATCCACCGCTTCCTCGGGGCCAGCCATGCCAGGACCAGGGGCCGGAACGCGGCCGCCGCTGGTGCGCAGCAAGCGCTGCACGCCCTTGATGGTGTACCCTTCCTTGTAAAGCAGGACCTGGATGCGGCGCAGAAGCTCCACATCATCCGGCCGGTAGTAGCGCCGGCCGCCGCCCCGCTTCAGGGGGCGGATATGGGGGAACTTGGTCTCCCAGAAACGCAACACGTGCTGCGGCACATCCAGTTCTGCCGAAACCTCGCTGATGGTGCGGAAGGCGGTCGGCGATTTGCCCCGGCCACGTTCCGACGCCGCCGCGCCGCTGGTCCCCCCCGCCCCAGGCGCATCCCCGCCTTCGGTCAGTTCCAGGCCGGCGTCACCGCCGGCTTCGGAACCATCGTCAGGGACGTCCTCAGCGGGAATCTGGGGGTCAGGCGCGGGCGTGCCGGACATGGCTTAGTGCCCGTCGTCCGTCAGAACGTCGTTGATGCGATTCTTCAGGACATGGCTGGCGCGGAACACCAGGACACGGCGCGGCAGGATGGGAACCTCCTCACCGGTCTTGGGATTGCGCCCGACACGCTCCCCCTTGGAGCGGACGGAAAAACTGCCGAAGGAAGAAATCTTGACCATCTCCCCGCGCCCCAGCGCGGACGCGATCTCATCCAGCACGCTTTCCACCAGGTCGGCGGATTCATTCCGCGACAGCCCCACCTCCTGGTAGACGGCCTCGCTCAACTGAGCGCGCGTGACGGTGTGATCTCCCATGGGTGCCCTCCCTCAACCAGTGGCCCTTTCGCCAACTGCGGGAACGGTAATGCCAGGCGGGAAAGCCGTCAATTCCAAAGGTTTGCCAAAGTCTTGTCAGATTCGGCTAGACCGTCCGTCAGGTCGGGCCGGTGCTGCAAAGCACCTAAAAATGATGCGGCGCGAAACCATTCGCCACGGCCCGGGAATGACAAAGGGGCGCCCCGATGGAACGCCCCCTGACTACGCCGATATGCCGGAATACTTAGAAGCGGGCCAGCGCCGCCCCCCAGGTGAAGCCGCCCCCCATGGCCTCAAGCAGGACCAGGTCGCCCCGCTTGATGCGGCCATCAGCCACAGCCTCGCACAGCGCCAGGGGGATGGAGGCGGCGGAGGTGTTGCCGTGGTGATCCACGGTCAGAACCACCTGGGCGGGATCCATCTTCAGCTTGCGGGCGGTGTTCTCGATGATGCGGCGGTTGGCTTGGTGCGGGACCAGCCAGTCCAGGTCGCTGGGCGCCAGGCCGTTGGCCGCCAGGGCCTCACCCACCACCTCGGCCAGGTTGACCACGGCGTGCTTGAACACCTCCTGCCCCGCCATGCGCACATGGCCCACGGTCTGGGTGGAGGATGGGCCGCCGTCGACATACAGCAGGTCGTGGTGGCGGCCGTCGGAATGCAGGTGGGTGGACAGGATGCCCTGGTCGGCGGCCGTGCCCTGGCCCTCCTCCGCGCGCAGCACCACGGCGCCGGCGCCATCGCCGAACAGCACACAGGTGGTACGGTCGTTCCAGTCCAGGATACGGGAGAAGGTCTCGGCACCAATGACCAGCACGGTGCGTGCCTGGCCGGCCTTGATGAAGTTGTCGGCCACCGCCAGGGCGTAGACGAAGCCCGAGCATACGGCCTGCACGTCAAAGGCGGCGCCCCGGGTCATGCCCAGGGCCGCCTGCACCTTGGCGGCGGTGGCGGGGAAGGTCTGGTCCGGCGTGGCCGTGGCCAGGACGATCAGGTCCAACTCCTCCACCGCGACGTTGCCGTGGGCCAGCGCCGCCCTGGCGGCGGCCAGGGCCAGGTCGGAGGTCTTCTCCCCTTCGGCGGCGATGTGGCGGCTGCGGATACCGGTGCGCTGGGTGATCCACTCATCCGATGTGTCGACCATCTTGGCCAGATCATCGTTGGTCACGACGCGGGCGGGCAAGTAAGAGCCGCAGCCCACGATCACGGAGCGCATTACCATCGTGTCAACCAGCCGTCAGGGGATAGGCCGTCACTGGGCGACGGCCTGGGGGTCGGAACCGGAAGCGGCGGCCGCAGCCGCTTGCAGGCTCTCCTGCAGCAAGGCCAGTTCCTTGCGGATTTTCTCGTTGAAACCGTGCTGGACCAGATCCACCGCCACACAGATGGCGTTGGCGAAGCCCAGTCCGTCGGTGCCGCCATGGCTTTTCACGCACAGGCCTTGAAGACCCAGGAACATGGCGCCGTTGTAGCGGCGGGGATCCATGCGCTGGCGCAGCTTGTTGAAGGCGGTGCGGGCCAGCAGATAGCCCAGCTTGGCCAGCAAGGAGGATTGGAAGGTGCGGCGCAGGAACTCGCCGAACAGCTTACCGGTGCCTTCCGCGGTCTTCAGGGCGACGTTGCCGGTGAAACCGTCCGTCACCACCACGTCCACCGTGCCGGCGGCGATATCGTTGCCTTCCACGAAACCATGGAAGTTGCGGGCCAAAGGCGTCGCGCGCAGGGCGGCGGCGGCCGTGCGGATGGCCTCATGCCCCTTCTGCTCTTCCGACCCGACGTTCAGAAGGCCGATGGTGGGTTCCAGCAGGCCCAGGACCGTCTGCGCGAACACCGTGCCCAGGACGGCGAACTGCACCAGATTGTCGGCGTCGCATTCCAGGTTGGCGCCCAGATCCAGCATCACGCAGTCGCCCCGCATGGTGGGCAACATGGACGCGATGGCCGGCCGGTCAATGCCCGGCAGGGTCTTCAGCACGAACTTGGCCATGGCCATCAGCGCGCCGGTGTTGCCGGCGGAGACGATGGCGGCCGCGTCCCCGGACGCGACGGCGTCGATGGCCAGGCGCATGCTGGAGCCGCGCCCAGCACGAAGGGCCACGGACGGCTTCGCGTCCATGGCCACAACGTCAGCGGCGTGACGAACCTGGGAGATCGCCTTCAGTGCCGGCCGGGCTTCGAGCAGCGCGTTGATGCGCTGCTCGTCACCGACGAACAGGAAGTCCACGTTGGGGCAGCGTTCGCGCGCGATATCCGCGCCGTCCACCACCATGTCCGGGGCATGGTCGCCGCCCATCGCATCCAGGGCGATTCGCAGGCGTGTGCTCACCGGACAGCGACCTCCTCAAGCACCGGGGCGAACCGGATCAGGCGGCAGCGCTGGTGGTGTCGACGACGACCTCACGGCCGTCGTAGTGGCCGCAGGAGCCACAGACGTGATGCGGGCGCGTCAGCTCACCGCAGTTGCTGCACTCGTGGTGCGCACCGGCGCTGATGGCGTGGTGCGAACGGCGCATGTTACGGCGAGACTGGGAGGTCTTTTTCTTAGGAACGGCCATGATCGTCTACTCTCTACTCTATTAAGACGACCACTGATGTGCCGTCTTGCTAACCATCGTCAGACCCCATGCTTTAGCGAAACCGTCATCCTTTTCCCACCCCTTTTTCCAGGGGACGGGCCTGCGGAAAACGACATGAGGCCAAACGACAAGGAACCCGGCCCAATCCTGGACCGGATCAAACAGGGCGCCTTCAATACTTGAATTGCGCCCCAAGAGCAAGCGCCAAAGACCGGATTAAGTCTTGGGCCGCAGCTTCGCAAGGGCGGCGAAGGGATTGGGCTTGCCCTCCCCCGCCTCCGCGGCTGGAGTCGGGGCGGAATCGGCAGCCGACTCCGCGTCATTTTCATCGGGCATGGTCGGCGGCGGCTCGTTCGGCGCGTCAGGGAACTCACCTTCGCCTTCCCAGTCCTCGACATGCAGGAAACGCTCGGCGTCCTCCTTCCGGGGATAGGGATCCAGGGCCAGGGACAGGTGCTGGGCCACCAGTTCCCCGATGTCGATGCGGCCGTTCTCGATGGGCTCGGGCGGGTCGACCTCATCGTCCAGGCCCAGGTTCTCCAGGTCGTCCTCGTCCTTGGGTACCAGGTGAGCCGGGGCGAACAGGGCTTGGAACTCATCGCGCACGCTGGCCGGCAGCGGCTCGAGCGTCACCACGCAGCTCTGCACCACTTGGGCCTCCAGCTCGCCAGTGACACGGACCATCTGGCCGCCGCGGATGCGGCGCAGGCGGACCAGCGCCGTCAGGCTGTCCAGCGACACAAGGTCCAGGCGCTTGGCCAGGGCCGCGCGCTCCGCCGGGGTGGCGGTGATTTTCTCCACGCTCTCCCGGGAGGAGACCTTGTCGGCGATGACGGGGCGGGAAAATTCGGGGGTCATGTCAGCCATGACGCGCACCTCCAACTCTCAAGGAAACGATAAGGCCGGTCAAAGCGCCGGCACCGCGGCGAAGACGGGGCCGTGGGCCAGCAGGTCGGCCAGGGGAATGCTGCCCAACCGGTCGGCCGAGGTCCGGACATAGGCGGCGACGGCCGCCAGCTCCGGCCCATCCGGCAGGGTGGAACCGAAGAGGTTGCGGTCCAGGGCCGTCTCCAGCTCCCCCACCCCGCCCTTCAGGCCCGATTCGTAGGCGTCGGCCCGGCCATAGAAATGGGTGCCCAGGTCCTTCACCTTCTTGCCCACCACCATCTCGCTGGCGCCCAGTTCGCGCAGGCTGAAATCCAGATCGGTGAACATGTGGTCGAACAGGGCTTGGTTCAGGGCGGCCAGCGCCGGTCCTTCCTTTGCCAGACGGCGCATCACCAGCCAGGCGTGCAGGGTCACCACCTCGAACCGGCCTTCCACCGTGTCGGGAACACCGCGTCCCTGGCCCGCCGTCACCGTGTAGAACTCCGGCCGGCGCGATTGGTCGACGATACCGGCGTAAAGGCGCAACACGGTCGCTTGCTGGCGAGGAGTGCGGAACAGGCGCTGAAGCAAGGCGATCACGGCGGGGAACCCGGCTTTCGTTGACAGGACAAAGCGGCTGGTGCGATTGTCACCGGCCAGATGGGGGGTGGTCGTCCACCGGTCAAGCGCGTCGCGCCGGGCCGGAAAGACGGGAGACCCCGGGCCGGTTGGCCCCTGTTCACCAGATTATCGCATTCCCTCGCGACGGACGACGGGTGCCTCAATCGTGGAACGGGGCCGACCCGCGATCAACGTTCTTGGGATTAACGTCTTAGACCATGCCGAACAAGACCCTTAAGCTGCTGTCCCCCGCTGGCCTTCTTGGCGTGGGCCTCCTCGGGATCGGGCTGACGGCCTGCACGCCCACGGTCAACAATCGCGGCAACCTGGTGGAGGATCGCCGGCTGGCTGACGTCCATCCGGGCACCAGCACCAAGGAAGACGTGCAGAAGGCCCTGGGGTCGCCCAGCACCACCAGCACGGTGGACGCCAACGTCTGGTACTACATCGGCGCCATCACCGAGAACGAAGCTTTCTTCGACCCGAGCATCATCCAGCAGCGGGTGTTGCAGGTCAGCTTCAACGACCAGGGCGTGGTCAGTGCCATCGGCGACCTGGACCTGGATCAGCAGCAGGACATCAGCCCCGAGGATCGCGAGACCCCGACGGCCGGCCATGACGTCACCTTCCTGGAACAGCTGATGGGTAACCTGAACCGTCAGAAGAAGAAGGACGACAAGAAGAAGAAGGGCGGCGGCTGAGCCTCGGCCCTTCCCGGAATAGGAAAACCCCGGCGAGGATGTCTCCGCCGGGGTTTTTGTTTGACTGTTTTTTTGTTGGTTAGAACGGCGCCTCAGCCGTGGGCCAGGATGGCCAGCAGCAGCAGCGCCACGATGTTGGTGATCTTGATCATGGGGTTCACCGCTGGGCCGGCCGTGTCCTTGTAGGGGTCGCCCACCGTATCGCCGGTGACGGCCGCCTTGTGCGCGTCCGAGCCCTTGCCGCCGTGGTGCCCCTCCTCGATATACTTCTTGGCATTGTCCCACGCGCCGCCGCCGGATGTCATGGAGATGGCGACAAACAGCCCGGTGACGATGACGCCCAGCAGCATGGCCCCCACCGCCGAGAACGCCGCGCCCTTGCCGGCGATGGCGTTGATGATGAAGTACAGCACCACCGGCGCCAGCACCGGCAGCAGCGACGGGATGATCATCTCCTTGATGGCGGCGCGGGTCAGCAGATCCACCGCCCGGCCGTAGTCGGGCTTGGAGGTGCCGGCCATGATGCCGGTGTTCTCCCGGAACTGGCGCCGCACCTCCTCCACCACCGAGCCGGCGGAGCGGCCCACCGCCGTCATGCCCATGGCGCCGAACAGGAAGGGCAGCAGCCCGCCCAGGATCAGGCCGACGACGACGAAGGGGTTGTCCAGGCCGAAGTCCAGCTTGCCGGCCAGGTCCGCGAAATAGGGATACTGGTCGGGGTTGGCCATGAAGTAGTGCAGGTCCTCATTATAGGCGGCGAACAGCACCAGGGCGCCCAGGCCGGCGGAGCCGATGGCATAGCCCTTGGTCACGGCCTTGGTGGTGTTGCCCACGGCGTCCAGCGCGTCGGTGGTGACGCGCACCTCCCGCGGCAGGTCCGCCATCTCGGCGATGCCGCCGCCGTTGTCGGTGACCGGGCCGTAGGCGTCCAGCGCCACGATCATGCCGGCCAGCGCCAGCATGCTGGTTACGGCGATGGCGATGCCCATCAGGCCGGCCATCAGGTGGGTCACCAGGATGGCCGCGCAGATGACGATGGCCGGTAGGGCCGTCGCCTCCATGGAGATGGCCAAGCCCTGGATGACGTTGGTGCCATGGCCGGTGGTGGAGCTTGCGCCA
>NZ_BACU01000274.1 GCF_000333275.1 Azospirillum sp. B4
CGGCTTCAGCGCCTGGGCGATGGTCGCCTGCGCCGCCGCGGCGTTGGCGTTTCCCTTCATCTTGAACTGCCAGACGGGGCCGATGCCCAGGTCGGCCTCGGTGCCCAGCACGTAATGGGCGGCCTCGTCCGCGTGCGCCTTGCCATAGGCGATGGCGCCGTAGGTCCCCTCCTCCTCGGCGGCGAACAGGACGATGCGCAGGGTGCGGCGCGGCTTTTCCGGCAGGCCCTTGATCAGCTTGGCCGAGGCCAGGGCGATGGCCACGCCGGCGCCGTCGTCGATGGCGCCGGTGCCCAGGTCCCAGCTGTCCAGATGCGCGCCCATGAGCACGATCTCGTCCGGCTTCTCGGTGCCCTTCAGGTCGCCCACCACGCTGTAGGTGGTGATGGGATCCTGCGGGCCCACGTCCAGCACCAGCCTCATCTTCACGGGCCCACGCTCCAGCAGCCGGTCCAGCTGGCCGGCGTCGATGGTGGAGATGGCGCCAGCCGGAATCTTGGGCACGCCCTCCTCATACCGGGTCATGCCGGTATGGGGCGCCCGGTGGGCGTCGGTGCCGACGGAGCGGATCAGCACGGCCGCCGCCCCCTTCTTGGCCGCCACGACGGGGCCGCCCATGCGCATGGCCACGGCCTCGCCATAGCCGCTGCCGTCCTGGGTGCGGGCCATGGGCAGGGCGATGTAGGCGATCTTGCCGGTCAGGGAGCCGGCCGGGGCGGCGTTCAGGTCCGTCAGGCTGGCGAAGCGCACCACCTCGGCCTCCAGCCCTTCGGGCCCCGTGCCGACGCTGGCGCCCAGCGCCGCCACGGCCACCGGCTGCGGCAGGGGGCTGACGATGCTGGCCCGCTCCAGACCGCGGCGCCAGCCTGGCATGGGCACGGCCTCGGTGTGGACGTCCTGCAGGCCCAGGTCCTTCATGGTCTTGACCGCCCAGGCCACGGCCGCCGCGTCGTTGGGCGTGCCGGGCAGGCGCGGCCCCACCTGGGTGGTCAGCGATTCCACCACCTCATACGCCCCGCTGCCGGCCAGCGCCCGTTTCTGCAGTTCCTTGACGCTGTTCAGCGCCGAGGCCGGAATGATGGCCGGCCCCTCGTCCGCCCGCGCAGCCGATGCCAGCGGACCGCCCAGCACGCTCCCCAGCACGCCCCCGAAAACCCCCAGGGCCAGGCCGGCCCGGGCCATTTTGTTCTTCAAATCCAACACGCCCGCATCTCCCATGATTCGGCTCGTTCCGGAAGGCCCCCGCCACCCGTGCCGGCCCGCTGTCGCAGGCAAACTGCCATGGGGCGGCCCCCCGGCGCCATCGCGCAGTTGTCACGATGACATCTGGTGAGGCCTTAAGCGGGAGGGGATGTCATTGAAGACTGGGTTCCAGCACCGGCGGCGCTTCGCTGGCCTGGAAGGTGCCCAGCTCGATGTGGACGCGGGTGCCCGCCCCTGGAAGGCTGTCCAGGCTGAGCTCGCCGCGCAGGGGCCCTGTCACCAGGTTGTGCACGATGTGCAGGCCCAGGCCCGATCCGCCAGCGCCCTGCTTGGTGGTGAAAAACGGCTCGAACGCCTGGGCGGCCAGGTCAGCCGTCATGCCTCGCCCGTTGTCGGACACGGTGACGGCGGCGCGGCCCGCCGGGGTGCGCGACACCTGGATATGGATGGCGGGATCCGTCACGCCGTCGAAGGCGTGGACCACGGCGTTCTGCACCAGGTTGGTCAGCACCTGGGCCAGTTGCCCTGGCCGGGTGGGGACAATCAGGCCCGGCGGCCCCTCCACCGTGGCGGTCACCCCATGCCCCTTCAATAGCGGCTCCAGGCTCAGCAGGGTTTCGCGCAGGTATTCCGTCAGGGGCACGGCCCGCACGCGCTCGCTGGTCTGGTCCACCGACAGCTGCTTGAAGCTTTGCACCAGGTCGGCGGCGCGGCGCAGGTTGCGGTTCAGGATCTCGCACTCGTCCCGCGCCTGGGTCAGGAATTCATCCAGGTCGCCCCGGCGCAGGCGCCTTTCCGCCACGGCCCCGGCCAGGGACTCGACCTCGCCTTGCAATTGCGAGCCCAGCGTGACGGAGACGCCCAAGGGCGTGTTGATCTCATGCGCCACCACCGCCACCAGATTGCCCAGGGAGGCCAGCTTTTCCTGCTGCACCAGGCGGGTCAGGGCGTTTTCCAGGTTGGCCAGCGTCTGCGCCGTTTCCTCCCGCGCCTGCTCCACCTCGCGGAAGGCGGCGGCATTGGTGATGGCGACGGCGGCGAAGGCGGCCATGGAACGCAAGGCTTCCACATGCCGGGGCAGCGCCGCGTCCGGCCGGCTGATGCGCACCTCCACGACGCCCAGGCGGCGTCCGCCCACCCGCAAGGGAGCATGAAGCAACGTGCCATCTGGACCGCTGGTGGTGGAGGCCCCCTCTACCGCGCGCTGGTGTAGCGGATCTTCCGGCGCCAGCGGGCCCAGCCGCGCCTCGGCCTCCGGCACGCCGCTGGCATAGGCCAGCGACAGGGCAGCGGCGTCACGCTCATTGACAACCGGGGTGTCGAAAAGCGCGACGCGTAACGCTGCGGCCGGCATCAGTTCCGCCACATGGGCATGCAGGGCGCGGCAGATGGCTTCCCGTTCCAGCGAGGCCGACAGGTCGCGGCCGGCGTCGCCCACCCGTCGAAGGGTGGCGGCGGAGGCCGCCAGGTCGGCGGTGCGGGCATCCACCAGTTCCTCCAACTCCCGTTGGCGGCGGCGGTGCCAGGCCAGCCGTCCCCAGAACGACAAGGCGACGGCGCCGATGGTCGCGGTGGCCGCCAGGACGCGGAACCACCAGGTCTGGTACCAGGCGGGCAGCACCGTCACCGGCAGGGACAGGGTCTGTGGATTCCAGCGCCCGTCCTTGTTGCTGCCCCGGACCAGCAGCTGGTAGTGGCCGGGCGCCAGGTTGGTGTAGACCGCGCGGCGGCGCTGCGCATCCTTTTCCATCCACGAGGCGTCGAATCCTTCCAGCATGACGGCGTAGCGGTTGCGGTCGGGGGCGGAGAAGTCCAGGGCCGTGAACTCCACCTCGAACCCCCGGTCGCCGGGGCGCAGGACCAGGGGAACGCCGTCGATGGCGGCGGGCGGCACGCTCTGCCCATCCACGCGCACGTCGGTTACCGCCAGTGGCGGGGCGAAGCGCCAGTCGGCGATATCGTTGGGTGATACGACCGTCATGCCCCCATCGCCGGCAAACAGCAGCATGCCGTCCGGCGTGACGGCCGAGGCGTTCTCCCAGTAACGGCGGATCAGGGCGTTTTCCGCCGATCCCAGGACGCGGACGGCCAGCGTGGCCACGTCGATGCGCACCAGTTCATCCGCGGTGGTCGCCCAGACATGGTCGTGGCCGTCATAGGTCAGGTTGTTGATGCGCAGGCTGGGCAGGCCGTTTTCCCGGTCCAGCACACGGAAGCGTGGCTTCCCGTCACCGTCGCGGCCATCAAGAATGGCGATGCCCCCTTGGGCAGTGCCCACCCACAGGCGGCCCTGTCCATCCTCCGCCAGGCTGTTGATATAATCGTGCGGCAGCGAGCCGGGGTCGTTCTTGTCATGGGCCAGGCGTTCCACCGCGCCGGTGGCGGGATCCAGCCGGTTCAGGCCATGCTCCGTCCCGGCCCAGACCGCGCCGGCGTGGTCCACGGCCAGGGCGATGATGCGGTCGTCCACCAGGCTGTTGGGGTTGGCGGCCTCATGCCGGTACAGCGTCTTGGCGCCGTCGGCATCGATGCGCACCAGGCCGGAAAAGGTGGCGATCCAGGTGACCTCCCCCGCCGTCACCACGCGGGAGATGTAGGGGGTGGGGTTGGTGGTGGGCAGCGTTTCCCGCTCCACCACGCCAGAGGACTCGCCTACGCGATAAAGACCCCGGGGGGTGCCGGCCCACAGCATGCCCCGGCCATCGGCGCCACCGCGCCGCGCCATGGCCAGCACGTCCAGTTGCGGCAGGCTGTGCGCTGGATCTGCCAGGGGGCCACCCGCCAGGATGCGGCGCACCTGGCGGGTGGCCGGGTCGAAGCCCACCACGGCGCCGTCGCCGCCCAGCCACAGCACCCCCTGCGGCGCCACCGCCACGCTCTTGATGGTGGGCAGGTCGCCCAGCGGCGGCCGGCCATTGCCGGTGAACAGGGTGACCAGGGCGGCGTTGGTCGGATTGTGCACGTCCAGTCCCGAATCGCCCCCCGTCCAGATCAGGCCGGACCGGTCCTTGATGATGGCGCGCAACGCGTTGCTGGACAGCGTGGCGGGGATGTCGGCCTCATGGCGGATGGCGTGGTAGACGCCGCGCGCCACGTCCACCTCGGCGATGCCGTTGCCCAGCGTCGCCACCCACAGCACACCGGGCCGCACCTCCACGGCACCCCGCATGGTGACGGCGGACAGGGGCGGTTCCCCCTCCCCCTGCGGCCGGATGACAGTCAGGGATTGCGCCTGCGGGTCATAGACGCCCAAGCCGCTACGGTCGCCGCCCAGCCACAGGCGGCCATCCGCGTCCTCCTCGATCTGCCAGACGCTGTCGGCCAGCAGGGCCGCGGCGGCCTGGCTGGGGTTGGCCACCGGCGGGGTCATGAAGCCGGTGACGCCCGCCGCGCGCATCACCAGGCCCTTGGCGGTGCCGGCCCACAGCGCGCCGGAGCGGTCCTGATGAACGGTGAACACCGTGCTGTGCGGCAGCGCGTCGCCGCCCGCGTCCCCTTCCTGGGCGCCCTTGCCGCCGTGGCGGAGGTGTTGCGTGACCCGCCCCTCACGCGTCAGGTGGTCCAGGCCACCCCGCGTCGCGACCCAGACACCGCCCTGCCCATCATCGGCGATGTCATAGACGGTGGCGGCGCTGACGCCGGTGGGCCCGGGGGCGATGGTGCGGAACCGCTCCGTCACCGGATCATAAAGCGCCAGCCCGCCGACATGGGTCCCCACCCAAAGCCGGCCAGCGGGGTCCACGTGAAGGGCGCGGATGACGCCGTCCGGCAGGGAGCCTGGAATATTCGGATCCGGCTGGAACACCCGCATGTGATAGCCGTCGAAACGGGCCAGGCCGTTGGTGGTCCCGATCCAGATGAAGCCGCGCTGGTCTTGCGCCAGGGAAAAGATGGTGTCGCTGGGCAGCCCGCGGCTGCGGTCGATGTGTTCGAACGCGGTCTGGCCCAAGGCCTGCCAGTGCGCGGATTCCGCCCGTGCCGCCGCGACAGGGCCCCAGAAAGGCCCTATGGCCGCCAGCCACAGCACAACAAGGAAGAACGCTACGCGCATCAGCACAACCACCAGGGTGACGGCAATCGCCGGAGTCACCGAGAGGGGTGGCCCGAACAATCTTGGATTTTATAGGAAAGCCAGCGGCGCGCCACAAAATCAGCATCGCCCCTGCCCATCCGGCTTAGGCCTTCCGGCGGAAAGGGGGCTGGGCCTGGCTGGGGAACAGGCCTATTGTAAGGCCCCATCAGCCGGAGGCGCGCGCAGCGCCTACTGCCGCCCCAAACAGGTGGATTTGCGATGAGCATCCAACACACCGCCACCAGTACCAGCGTGCCAGCACCGCGCATCCTGGTGGCGGAAGACAATCGCGTGAATCGGGAACTGATCCTGGCGGTGCTGCGCCGCCTGGGCTATGAGGCCGCCGGGGCCGCCGACGGGGCGGAAGCCGTCAGCCTGTTCGACGCCGCCGGCGACACGCCGTTCGACCTGGTGCTGCTGGACCTGAACATGCCGGGCGTCGGCGGCGCGGAGGCGGCGCGGGTGCTGCATGAACGTCCCGTGCCATCCGGACGGGGCCGGGGTGTGCCATTGGTGCTGATGACGGCCGAAACCGATGTCATCGACCATCTGACCACAGGGCTGTTTTCCGGCTATGTCGCCAAGCCCCTGGTGTGGAACGACCTGGACGCGCTGATCAAGCGCCTGTTGGCGCTTTGATACGCGCGGCTCTTGATCGTGACTGCTCAAGAGCCGCGCCCTCAGGCGCCGGGGGCGGCCATCCAGCCGCTTGGCTTCCTCAGTTTCCGGTCCGCTGACGCTCCCCGGAAACCTCCGGCGCCCGCGGTCGCGGGCTACTGCGGCACGAGTCTGTAGCCCGTGCCGCAGCACCTCAGCCAGTCGCCCAAAACGAAACGGGCCCCAGGGATGTCCTGGAAGCCCGTTCGGTTCAAGCATCTGGATGAGCGAAAGGTCAGTTCACCAGTTCCGGCACCTTCTCTTCCGGCTTCTCGGGCTGGCCCGGGCGGGTGCCGCCGGCCACGTAGTCGAAGGACAGGGCGTCGTCCTTGACGGTGACGCGGACGGCGCCGCCCTTCACCAGCTTGCCGAACAGCAGTTCCTCGGCCAGGGGCTTCTTGATGTATTCCTGGATGGTGCGGCCCAGGGGGCGCGCGCCGTACAGGGGATCATACCCCTTGGTCGCCAGCCACTCGCGCGCCTGGTCCGTCAGCTCGATGGTGACGCCGCGATCGGTCAACTGCGCCTCCAACTCCATGACGAACTTGTCCACCACCCGGCCGATGATCTCCGGCGACAGTCCGGCGAAGCCGATGATGGCGTCCAGGCGGTTACGGAATTCCGGGGTGAACAGGCGGTTGATCGCCTCCTCATCCTCACCCGCCCGCTTCTCACGACCGAAGCCGAAGGCGGGCTTGGCCAGGTCGGACGCGCCGGCGTTGGTGGTCATGATCAGGATGACGTTGCGGAAGTCGACCGTCTTGCCGTTGTGGTCGGTCAGCTTGCCGTGGTCCATCACCTGCAGCAGGATGTTGTAGAGATCCGGGTGCGCCTTCTCGATCTCGTCCAGCAGCAGCACGCAGTGCGGGTGCTGGTCGATGGCATCGGTCAGCAGGCCGCCCTGGTCGAAGCCGACATAGCCCGGGGGGGCGCCGATCAGGCGGCTGACCGTGTGCCGCTCCATATACTCCGACATGTCGAAGCGGGTCAGCTCGATACCCAGGGTGCGCGATAGCTGGCGCGCCACCTCGGTCTTGCCCACACCGGTCGGACCGGAGAACAGGTAATTGCCGATGGGCTTCTCCGGATCGCGCAGACCGGCCCGCGCCAGCTTGATGGCGCTGACCAGGGTGTCGATGGCCTTGTCCTGGCCGAACACCATGGTCTTCAGGTCGCGTTCCAGGTTCAGCAACACCTCGCGATCATCCCGGCTGACGCTTTTGGGTGGGATACGGGCGATCTTGGCGACCACCGCCTCCACGTCCTTGACCTGGATGGTCTTCTTGCGCTTGCCCGGCGGCAGCAGCATCTGGGCCGCCCCCACCTCGTCGATGATGTCGATGGCCTTGTCCGGCAGCTTGCGGTCGCCGATGTACTTGGCCGACAGCTCCACCGCCGAGCGGATGGCCTCGCGGGTGTAGCGGACGTTGTGATGCTTCTCGTAGTAGCTCTTGATCCCTTCCAGGATCTTCACCGCGTCGTCCAGCGAGGGCTCGTTGACGTCGATCTTCTGGAAGCGGCGGACCAGGGCGCGGTCCTTCTCGAAATAGCTGCGGTATTCCTTGTAGGTGGTGGAGCCGATGCAGCGCAGGGCACCGCTGGCCAGGGCCGGCTTCAGCAGGTTGCTGGCATCCATGGCGCCACCCGAGGTGGCACCGGCGCCAATCACCGTGTGGATCTCATCGATGAACAGGACGGAGCCCTCGACCGCCTCCAGCTCCGACAGCACGGACTTCAACCGTTCCTCGAAGTCGCCGCGGTAGCGGGTTCCCGCCAGCAGCGCGCCCATGTCCAGCGCGAAGATGGTGGCGTTCTGCAGCACCTCCGGCACCTCGCCATGGACGATACGGCGGGCCAGGCCCTCGGCGATGGCGGTCTTGCCCACGCCCGGGTCGCCCACGTACAGCGGGTTGTTCTTCGACCGGCGGCAGAGGATCTGGATGGTGCGGTCAACCTCCTGCGCGCGGCCGATCAGGGGATCGATCTTGCCACTGAGCGCCTTCTTGTTGAGGTTGACGCAATAGGCCTCCAGCGCGTCCGTGCCCTTCTTGGGTGCTTTCTCGCCGGCCGGCGTCTCCTCCTCCGACCCGCTGACCCGCTTGGTCTCGGACCGGCCGGGGGACTTCGCGATGCCGTGGGAGATGTAGTTGACGGCGTCGAAGCGCGTCATCTCCTGCTCCTGCAGGAAATAGACGGCGTGGCTCTCACGCTCGGAGAACAGGGCGACCAGGACGTTGGCGCCCGTCACCTCCTCCCTGCCGGAGCTCTGGACATGGATGGCGGCGCGCTGGAGCACCCGCTGGAAGCCGGCGGTGGGCTTCGCATCCTCGGACCGGCTGGAGATGAGGTTGCTCAGCTCGTTGTCCAGATACTCGCCCAGCTCGACGCGCAACTTCTCCACGGTCACGCCACAGGCGCGCAACACGGCCAGGGCGTCCTGGTCCTCGGTGAGCGCCAGCAGCAGGTGTTCCAGGGTCGCGTACTCGTGCCGACGCTCATTGGCGTAAGCTAGGGCCCGGTGCAGCGTCTGCTCGAGGTTACGCGAGAGCATGCCTACTAATCCTTCTCCAAGGTGCATTGCAGGGGATGCTGGTTCTGGCGCGCGAAGTCCATCACCTGGGTAACCTTCGTTTCCGCCACCTCGTAGGTGAACACGCCGCACACGCCGACGCCGCGGCGATGGACATGCAGCATGATCCGCGTCGCTTCCTCCCGGTTCTTGGAGAAGAAACGCTCCAGGATGTGAACGACGAACTCCATGGGGGTGTAGTCGTCGTTCAGCATCAAGACCTTGTACATGGAGGGCTTTTTGGTCTTGGGTTTGGCCTTGACCACGACACCGGTGTTGGTGCCGTCGCCGCCATTGCCGCCCTCATTTCCCTGACTGTCGAACTCCGTCATGGCCTTCCAGGTACGTGTCTCTCGGGGTGGTCATCCCAGGAATAATATGAGATCGCGGCGGGCCGTTGGAAGACCCCTGGTAACCTTATTCATGCCTGGGGTGCGATTGCCGCACGGAAATCACCCGGACGCAAGCGAAGCCTGCCTTCCGCAACGGCGGCCGTCACAGTGGGCAAAACAAAACCCGGGGGCGAAACAAAAACCCGGCGGGCGCGGGCCCACCGGGTTCGTCAGCGTTCGCTGTGGTGATCGGCCGCACGGGGGCGACCGCACCGGCATCAGGCGGCCAGGCGGGGCTTGCCGAACTTGGTCACGACAGCGTTGACGCGGGCGGAGATCGGCTCGATCGCCTCATTGGCCAGCTTCACCGAGGCCTCGGAGGTCTTGGTGGCCTCGCTGATCAGGGTGTCGAAGCTGGTCTTGGCGAATTCGGACTGCAGGTCCACGGCCTCGCGCAGGGTCTTCACCGCCAGCAGGGCCTTGGTGGCGGACACGCTGCTCTCGAGCGAGGACTGGGCGTAGGCGACGAAGGACTTGGACAGGCTCTCCAGGCCCTTGGCCAGCACGGTTGAGGACTGCACCAGAGCGTCCACCGTCTCCTTGTTGAAGGCGGTCAGCTCCTCATAGGCCTCGAAGGCCTTCTTGCTGGCCTTCTCGACCTGTTCCTTGGTCAGGGCCACGGCCTGCTCGTAATTCTTGGTCACGGCGTCCTGGGTGGCGGCGACGGTGGTCTCGGCGGCCTGCTTGGTGGCGGCGCCTGCTTCCACGGCGGCGTCGGTGACGACCTTCTTGGCGCGCGTGGCGGTGGTGGCAGTATTCGGGGTGGTCATGAGGGTGCTCCTTCCAATGATCGCTAATGATCCATCGGCCGCCCGATGCGGCCCGTACCCGGGTCAGGCAAATCCGGCATCGGCCGGGAGAGGTGCCTGCGCGCCAACGGCCCGCAATGGCACCGTCATGTTGCGTCGCAGCACGATCCCATATCTGGACCGTGCCGAGATGTTTGTCAACCAGTTTTTGTGCACCGCAAAAATTTCGTCATGTGGGATTTTGGCGCTTCCTACCTCCGTAATTCGCTCCGAACTGGCGCGAAAGGGTGCTTCGTAAGCCGAACTGTCTAGCCAATCCTCCCTCGGAAGGTGGCGCCATGTTGCGGTGCAATATATCATATGAATGGCGACCCCTGTCCCTCCGGGGTAGCGCATCCCGCCGGAGTCGCCACCGGCACATGTAAAAGCGCCAGTCATAGTTGCGGCGAGGCGCCATGGCTCTTGGCACTCAATCTTATTTTCAATACTGGACAGCGATTCCCCATGCCTTTACTTTAGTCGCCACCGACAACGCGGCATGGCGGAAGGGGCAGTTCACCGTGACCCATTGTAAGCGCACATACTTGGCTGGCCGGCGCGTGCGCTGGGCCGTCCTGGCTTTACTTGCGTGCTGGGCCTTCGTCCCCGCCGTCGCCTTCGCCAAGTACGCCGCCATCGTTGTCGACGCCGAAACCGGCCAGGTGCTGCATTCCGCCGGGGCCGACACCCAGAACTATCCGGCGTCCCTGACCAAGATGATGACGCTGTACCTGCTGTTCGACGCGCTGGACGCCGGCCGCGTCACGCTGGACACCCCGTTCAAGGTGTCGCAGCACGCGGCCGCCCAGGCGCCCAGCAAGCTGGGGCTGGATCCGGGCGATACCATCCGCGTGCGCGATGCCATCCTGGCCCTGGTCACCAAGTCGGCAAACGACGTGGCGGTGACGGTGGCGGAGAACCTGGGCGGCAGCGAGCCCCACTTCGCCCAACTGATGACCGCCAAGGCCCATGCGCTGGGCATGACCCGCACCACCTTCCGCAACGCGTCCGGCCTGCCCAACGCCGGTCAGAAGACCACGGCGCGCGACCTGGCCCGCCTGGCCCAGGCCCTGATCCACGACCACGCCAGGCAGTACGCCTATTTCAAGACGGAAAGCTTCACCTATAACGGCGCCACCATGGCCAACCACAACCATCTGATGTCCCGGTATCCGGGCATGGATGGCATCAAGACCGGGTTCATCAACGCCTCGGGCTTCAACCTGGTGGGGTCCGCCGTGCAGAACGGCCGGCGGCTGATCGCGGTGGTCATGGGCGGCAGCAGCGCCGTGTGGCGTGACAACCGCATGGCCGACCTGTTGGACGAGGCCTTCGACACCAAGCCCGGCGCCGTGCTGACCGCCGAGGCGCCCATCAAAGCCCCCAACAGCCACGCCCCCAATGGCCGCGCCGCTCCGGTGCAGGTGGCCAGCGCCGACAAGGCCACCGACGACACCGCGTCGGAAGGCGATGAGGACGAGGCGGACGAGGCGCCGGCGGCGAAGCCCGCGGCCGGTGTCCGGCTGGCCAGCGCCGCCGGCAAGGCCGCCAAGGCGGTGGGCAAGGCGGCGGAGAGCGTGGCCGACCACACCTTGCTGGTGGCCCCGGCGGAGGCGGCCCCGGCTGTGGCCGTGGCGCCCAAGGCCAAGACCATTCCGGCGGGCTGGAGCATCCAGGTTGGCGCCTACAACGACCGCGCCGCCACCCAGGCCGCCATCGCCCGGGCCACGCAGCGGACCAAGGGCCTGTTGAACGCCGCCGTGCCCAACGTGCAGGAGGCGGGGTCACGCCTCTACCGCGCCCGCCTGGCGGGCCTGAATGAGAAGACGGCCCGCGCCGCCTGTGTCCAGCTGAAGCGCCAGGGCCAGGACTGCATCACCATCGCCCCCGGTGCCAGCTGACCGCCCTCCCATGTCGGCGATGATGACGGTGGCGGGCGGCGATGACGCCGCCCCGTCCCTGCTGGCCCTGGCACGGCAGCGGCGGGAGCCGTGGTGGGCCTTCCTGGGCGGCCTGTTCGTGGTCGCGCTGGGCGCCGTCCTTATCGCCATCCTGCTTCTCAAGGCGCCGCAGTGGCTGCGGCTGGAACCGGCGCTGAAGCGCAGTGAAGCCCTGCGCGCCATCTTCGAGCTGCTGGTCATGCTGGGCAGCGTCGCCGCCTCCCTGCTACCCCTGGCCCTGGCCCTGCGCTGGCTGCACGGCCGGCCGTTGCGCAGCGTGATTTCTCCCGTGCCGGGGCTGGACCTGGGCCTGGCCGCACGCTCCGCCCTGCTGTGGGGCGGGCTGGTGCTGCTGACCGTCATCGTCAGCGGGCTGATCGACGTGGCGCACGGGGAGCCGTTCGCCCCCGGCGGCCAGCCCTGGCCCCAGGTGCTGGCCTTCGCCACCGCCACCGCCTGGATGGTGCTGCTGCAGGTCACGGCGGAGGAGGCGCTGTTCCGCGGCTACATCAGCCAGGGGCTGTACGCCCTGACGGGCAACGCCTGGGCGAGCGCCTTGCCCGTGGCGGCACTCTTCGCCTGCCTGCACACCCAATCCTGGAGCAACGGCGTGTGGGACCAGCGGGCGCTCTATTTCATCATCTCGCTGCTGCTGTCCGCCGTCACCACCAAGGCCGGCCGGCTGGAGGCCGCCATCGGCATCCATTTGGGCCAGAACCTGACCGCCATCTATGTCATGGGCGTGCTCGGGGCCCCCTTCCCCTCCCTGCTGGGCGTGGGCGCGCCGGAGGGCAAGCCCGCGGGCGTGGAGGACGTGGCCGCCGTGCTGGTGACCATGGGCGTGGTCTGCGGCCTTTACTGGTACCTGGGCGTGCGACGGGGCTGGGTGGTGCGACAGCGGCCCGTCCTATGATCTCACAGGTTCCGACGCGCCTTTAGGAGACCCAACGGTCTCAGCCTTTCAAATATATGTCCTGGCTTGGAGGTGGCGGCACCATCGGCCAGCCGAATGATCGCGCGACTTCGGCAGCCGCCAATCTCACAGGGCCCCATTCTGGAAGATTCAGCCCGCCATCGGAGCCGAACCTTAAAAAATCCGGGCCGCTCATCGCGAGTATCAACTTATCCAGCGCTTCTATTTTGTCCTTCTGATCGGAAGAAATGTCTGCGCCACCGGATTCCAACTCCCCCAAAGCCTCTTCCCAACAAAGGGCCAGCTCTTCCCCTGCCGGGGCGAAATCGGGAAACAATCCTATTTGAATCTCCGCGCACTGCGCCAAGGCGAGGACGGACCAGTTCAGCCGCTCCAACATCATTTCACCAATCGCAGCATGGGGTAACGTTCCTGTGACGCCGCAATCAATAGTCCCCCACCCTGCCGTGCTGAACAAATAAGAAAGGGCCGCGACCCCAGCGGATCGCGGCCCGTTCCCTACTCTACCGCCGACCGGCTCAGAAGCCGTCGGGCGCCGCGATGCCGCTCTGGCTCAACTGGTCGCGGATGCTGCCCTTCAGGCGTTCCAGGCCGGCCTCGCTGAAGGCCTCGGCGCGGGCCACCAGCACGTCCTGGGTGTTGGAGGCGCGCAGCAGCCACCAGCCGTCCACGGTCTTCACCCGCACGCCGTCGATGTCGTTGACCTCGATGCCGTCGCCCGCCAGGGCCTTGGCGCGGGCCACGATCTCGTCCACCGCCTTGAACTTGCGCTCCTCATCCACCTGGAAGCGGACTTCCGGGGTGTTGAAGACGGGCGGCAGCACGGCCTTCAGGGCGGCCAGGCTGCCCTTGCGGCTGACCAGGCCGGCCAGGCGCACGCCGCAATAGGGCGCGTCATCGAAGCCGTAGTACTTGTCGGCGAAGAAGATGTGGCCGCTCATCTCACCGGCCAGGGGCGAGCCGGTCTCGGCCATCTTGGCCTTCAGCAGGCTGTGGCCCGTCTTCCACATCAGGGGCTTACCGCCGTTCTTGGCGATGTCGTCGTACAGCGTCTGGCTGGACTTGACGTCGGCGATGATGGTGGCGCCCGGGTGGGTCTTCAGGACGTCGGCGGCGTAGATGGCAAGCAGCTGGTCGCCCCAGATGATGTCGCCGTTCTCGTCCACCGCGCCGATGCGGTCGCCGTCGCCGTCGAAGCCGATGCCTAGGTCCGCCTTGTTGGCCGCGACCGCGTGGATCAGGTCTTCCAGGTTCTCCGGCACAGTCGGGTCGGGGTGATGGTTGGGGAAGGTGCCGTCCACCTCCTCGAACAGCAGGATGTGCTTGCCGGCAGCTTGTCGGTCAGGCGGCGCAGAATGTGACCCACGGCACCATTGCCGGCGTCCCAGACGATGGTCAGGTCCCTGGTACCGTCATAATCCTTGGCCAGGCGGTCGATGTATTCTTCGCTGACGTCCAGCTGGCGCGAGGAGCCCGCACCCGTCACCAGGTCCTGGCCGTGGACCAGGCGGCCGATCTCCTGGATCTGCTCGCCATAGACCGGGCCCTTGCCCAGCATCATCTTGAAACCGTTGTAGTCCGGCGGGTTGTGCGAGCCGGTGATCATTACACCGGCGTCCAGTTCCAGGTGCCGCACGGTGAAGTACAGCATGGGCGTGGGGCCCAGGCCGATGCGCACGACCTCCAGGCCGGTGGACATCAGGCCCTCGACGCAGGCCTGCTCCAGCTCCGGCGATGACAGGCGGCCGTCGTAGCCGATGGCCACGCGGGTGCCGCCGGCGCGCACCACCAGGGTGCCGAAGCCCTGGCCGATGGCACGGGCGTCGTCCGGGCCCAGGGTCTTGCCGATGACGCCGCGGATGTCGTACTCGCGCAGCACCGTGGGGTGGAACCGATGATTAGCGGTCATGACTTGCACCTGCTCCCTTGCTGCTTGGATTTATCGCCGCTCGGACCGGCCCTGGGGCCGGCCGATGGACCGGTAGGTGAAACCGGCGGCGTTCATGTCGTCCGGATTGTAGACGTTGCGAAGGTCGACCAGAACCGGCGCCTTCATGGACCGGCGCACCCGGTCCAGGTCCAGGGCGCGGAACTCGTTCCATTCCGTCAGGATGGCCAGGACGTTGGCGTCCTGGATGGCGGCGTAGGCGTCGGTGCACCAGGAAACCCCCGGCAGCATCCGCTCCGCCTCATGCATGCCGGCGGGATCATAGGCCTGGATAACGGCGCCCAGACGTTGCAGTTCCGGAATGATGTCCAGCGACGGCGCGTCGCGCATGTCGTCGGTGTTGGGTTTGAAGGTCACGCCCAGGATGCCGACGCGCTTGCCCTCCACGCTGCCCCCCGCCGCCTCGACGATGCGGGCGGCCATGGCCTTCTTGCGCTTGTCGTTGATGTCGATGACCGTTTCGACGATGCGCAGGGGGGCGCCCACGTCGGCCGCGGTACGGGCGAGCGCCAGCGTGTCCTTGGGGAAGCACGACCCGCCGTAGCCCGGGCCGGCGTGCAGGAACTTGCGGCCGATGCGGCCGTCCAGGCCGATGCCCTTGGCCACGTCATGCACGTTGGCGCCCACCTTCTCGCACAGGTCCGCCACCTCGTTGATGAAGGTGATCTTGGTGGCGAGGAAGGTGTTGGCCGCGTACTTGATCAGCTCCGACGTTTCCAGGCTGGTCATGACGATGGGCGTCTCAATCAGGTAGAGCGGGCGGTAGAGCGCCTTCATCACCGCCCGGGCCCGGTCCGATTCGGCGCCGATGACCACGCGATCCGGCCGCATGAAGTCGGCGATGGCCGCCCCTTCGCGCAGGAACTCGGGGTTGGAGCAGACGTCGAAGTCCAGGCCCGGCCGCGTCTCACCAATGATGCGGGCCACTTCGCGCCCGGTGCCCACGGGCACGGTCGATTTGGTCACGATGACGGTGTAGCGGTTGGCGTCCAGCGTTTCCGCCACTTCACGGGCGGCGGCATAGACGTAGGACAGGTCGGCATGGCCGTCACCGCGGCGCGAGGGCGTGCCCACGGCGATGAACACGGCGTCCACGCCCTTCACGGCGGCGGCGAGGTCGGTGGTGAAGGACAGGCGGCCCGCCTTGGCGTTCTTGGCCACCAGGTCGTCCAGCCCAGGCTCGAAAATCGGAATCTCACCCCGGTTCAGGCGCTCGATCTTGCCGGCATCCTTGTCGACGCAGACCGTGGTCACGCCGAACTCGGAAAAACAGGCGCCCGAGACCAAGCCGACATAGCCTGTTCCGATCACCGCGATAC
>NZ_BACU01000273.1 GCF_000333275.1 Azospirillum sp. B4
GTCGGTTGTTCTATGTGCCCTGGGACTGGCATGTGAAAAGCCCGCATCCCTTGGCGGCGCTGGAACCCATCATGATGCTGACCAGCCCTTGTCGCCTGACCCTGCTGTTCCTGGTGTCGGGGGCGGCGACGCGTTTCATGGCGGACAAGATGGCGGTGGGCGCCCTGACGCGGGCACGGGTGGCCCGCCTGCTGCCACCCCTCTTGCTGGCCATCTTCGTCGTCGTGCCGCCGCAGAGCTTTTTCGAGATCGTGGAGAAGATCGCGTATCCGGACACCTACGCCGCCTTCTACCTGAAATACGTCACGGCCAGCGGCCATTGGTGCCGGGGCGGCGACTGCCTGATGACGCCGACCTATAACCACATGTGGTTCGTGGCCTATCTGCTGGCCTACACCCTGGTTCTTTCCGCCCTGCTGGCGACCATGGCGGCCGGGCTGAAGCGGCTGGAGCGGGCGGTGGAGACGGCCCTGGGCGGCTGGCGCCTGCTGGTGCTGCCCATCCTGTTCTTGGGGGTGATGCGCTACGCCCTGCTGGACCGTTTCCCCATGACGCACTGGATCGTCAACGACTGGTACGACCACGCGCTGTCGTTCAGCGCCTTCCTGTTCGGCTTCCTGACGGCCCAATCGGAAACGCTGCGCCGGGGTTTCCTGCGCCTGCGTTGGCCGGCCTTGCTGGTGGCCCTGCCCGCCTATGGCGCCTTCGCCACCTATGCCTGGGCCTATCGCGCCGACGACGCCGTACCGCCGGAGACGTTGCGCGCCGTCATGCGCTTCGTCTACGCCGCGGACCAATGGGCCGCCATCGCCGCCGCGCTGGGCTTCGGTGCCCGGTACCTGAACCGGGACGGTGCCGCGCTGCGCTATCTGGTGCCGGCGGTCTTCCCCTTCTACCTGGTGCACCAGACGGCGACCGTGGTCCTGGGCCACTACCTGGCCAAGATGGCGCTACCCCAGGGGCTGGAGGCCGTGCTGCTGGTCCTGGGCACCTTCGCCGCCTGCTTCGCGGTTTATGAAAGCGTGCGGCGGGTTAACCTCCTGCGGCCCTGGTTCGGGTTGAAACCTCGCCCGTCCGCCAGCGTGGCGGTGCAGCCCCAGGCGGCTTGACTAGCTCATCAGGTTGGCGCGGGGCAGACTGATTCCGAGGGCCAGGCCCCCGTCCTGCCAATCGAAATTGAGCCGCCCGCCCAGCTGTCCCGCCAGCAGCAGCTGGCAGACGGTCAGGCCGAATCCCTTGCGCATCGGCGGGCGGACGTCCCGGAGGCCCCATTCCCGCCAGTTCAGGGACAGGGCGTCGTCATCATGCCGCCACGACAGGTCGACGTGGCCGTCCGGGTGGTTCAGCGCGCCGTAGCGGGCGGCATTACCCGCCAGTTCATACAGGGCCAGGCCCAGCGCCTGGGAGGCCTGTGGCCCCAGGACCATCTGCGGCCCGCCGTGGGTGACACGGGCGCTGTCGGAGTCGAAGGGGTCGAAGGAGATCTGGGCCAGGCTCTCCATGTCGATCCCCACCCAGTGGCGGCTGGCCACCTTGCTGTGGATGGCGGCCAGGGCGGAGATGCGCCCCTCCACCAGGGCGACGAAGTCGTCCACCGTGTCGGCGCGTGTCAGGCGCAGGATGGACTGCACCACGGCCAGCGCGTTCTTGGCGCGGTGGTCGACCTCCTGCATCAGGAAGGAGATTTGGCGTTCGGACCGGCGGTTCTGGGTGATGTCGCGCGCGATCTTGGACGCGCCGATCAGGTTGCCATCGGCGTCCAGCAAGGGCGACACGGTCAGCGAGATCTCCACCGTGTGCCCGCTCTTGTGCCGGCGCAGGGTTTCGAAATGGCTGATGCGCTCCCCCTGCTTCAGGCGGGAGAGGATGCCGGGCATCTCCGCTTCCCGCCCCGGTGGGGCCAGGACGGCGATGTTGTTGCCGATCATCTCATCGGCGGTGTAGCCGAACAGACGCTCAGCCGCCGCGTTCCAGCTGGTGACGGTGCCGTCCAGCGTTTTGCTGATGATGGCATCGTCGGATGAGTCGACGATCGCGGCCAGTATGGCGTGCGGGGACAAGGCTTCCATCGGTCGGCAGTGCCTCCAACCAACCCAAAAACAAGGTTAACGCCGGCCGACACCGGCTGGGCCGGGTTTGCGGGCGCCTGTCGTTGGGGACACTTCAAGGAGAGTTGTGAAACCCCATAGAAGATCAGGGCCCCCGCCGGCTGTCGCAGTCTGGCCCATCGCGCGGTCACACTTCAAACGGACCTTAGACCTATACCCACGGCCCGCGTCTTGGCGCCCTCGATAATCGATAGGGCATACATCTATTCTAGAATAACTCTGATTTATAGCGACGGCTGGCCGGAATGACCGCGCCATTGCGCAGGGTAAGGTCCATATCGCCGGACGGGCGGCTGTCGACACGGACGATGGCATCGCGGTTCACCAGGTGCGAGCGGTGAACCCGGGCGAAGTCGAGCGGTGGCAATTCCGCCTGGAACTCCGCCAGCGGGCGGCGCACCAGATGCGTCGCGTCGGCCGTCACCACCTCGGCATAATTGCCGGCCGACCTGACCAGCAGAATATCGGCCGGGTTCAGATACAGCCGGCGGGAGCCCAGTTTCAATTCCACGCGGATCGGCGGGGCTGGGGTCGGCGGGGCCGGGGCCGGCGGCGGCTGCGCTACCGGTGCCGCTGCGGCGGCGTTGGCCGTCGCCTCGATCAGGGCCAGGGACCGCGACAGGCGGATCAGATGCCGCACGCCCACCACCACCAGCACGATCAGCAGGTAGGTCAGCAGATCCTTGCGGAATTCATAGGGCAGGTCATCCCGCCAGTCATCGAAGTCGTAGCTCTGCCCCAGGGCGCCATAAGCGGCCATGCGCAGCATCATCATGGCCGCCAGGTGCAGGGCGCTGAAGGCCGCGGCGGAGATCGCGTACTGCCCGATGAAGCGCAGCGGGGCCTCCCCCCAGCTTGGCGTATGATTGATGGACCAGCGCACCAGGGGCAGTACCAGCAGCAGGGCCACGCCGCTGGAATATTCCCACAGGAAGGGCTCCCACGTCGGGATGGCGCGGTTGGTCCGCTCATATTCCGCCAGCAGGGAGAAGGCGTTGATGGTGGTGGGCAGGAACGCGAATCCCAGCCAGACCAGGGCCCAGGCTTTGAGGGTGGGCTTATTCCAGAGGGATGTAAGGCGGTTCACCACCGGTCCCGTTTTTCCATCCGCCTGTCCCGGCTTCCCCACCATCCATCCCCATCGATCACGCGAAATCCGCCGTCCGCGTCACGAAAATGGCCGGACATGCCATCGCGGGACAGCGTAGGACATCGTACCCCCGGGCCGCCACCCGCCAGACGTCTTACGACCAGAGGCCGAAAGAACATGATGACCTCCCGTCCAGCGCCTACCGTGACCCGCCGTCCCGACCTGGACTGGATCAGGGTGTTGGCCTTTTTCACCCTGATCGTCTTTCACGTCGGCATGTTCTATGGGCCGTGGGAATGGCATGTGAAAAGCCCCCATGAGATCCCGGAAATGGCGCCCATCCTGATGGCCACCAGCCCCTGGCGCCTGACGCTGCTGTTCCTGGTGTCCGGTGCCGCCACTCGTTTCATGGCTGACAAGATGACGGTGCGGGCCCTGACCCGGGCGCGGCTGGCCCGCCTGGTGCCGCCCTTGGCGCTGGCCGTCCTGGTGCTGGTGCCGCCGCAGACCTATTACCAGGTGATCGAGCAGGCGGTGACGCCGGTGGAGACCTTCTATCCCGCCTTCTATCTGAAGTACCTGTCGGGCACGGGCCACTGGTGCCGGGTCAACGATTGCCTGACCACGCCCACCTATAACCATATGTGGTTTGTTTCTTATCTGCTGGTGTACAGCCTGGCGCTGTCGGCCCTGCTGGCCCTGGCCGGTACCCGTCTGCGCGCGGTGGGCGACCTGCTGGAGACGCGCCTGACCGGCTGGCGGCTCCTGGTCCTGCCCTTCGTGGGCCTGCTGGCGTTGGACCTGCTGCAGCTGCGCTTTCCCATCACCCACTGGCTGCTGCACGACTGGTACAACCATGTCCTCTCATTCACGGCCTTCCTCTTCGGCTTCCTGATCGCCAAGTCGTTGCCGCTACGCGACGCCTTCGTCCGCTGGCGCTGGTGGGGGCTGGTCCTGGCCGTTCCGGCCTATGCCGTCGTCGCTTACTATACCTGGATCTTCCCTTTCGGCGGGCCCACACCGCCGCTGGGCCTGCGCGCCGCCATGCGTGTCGTTTACGCGCTGCAGCAGTGGGGGGCCATCGTCGCCGCCCTGGGCTTTGGCGCCCGCCACCTGAACCGCGATGGCCCGGTGCTGCGCTATCTGGTGCAGGCGGTGTTTCCCTTCTACCTGGTGCACCAGACCATCACCGTGGTGGCGGGTCATAACCTGGCGCCCCTGGGCCTGAACCAAGGGGTGGAGGCGGCCCTGCTGGTGGTCATCACCTTCATCGGATGCTTCGCCACCTATGAGATCGTGCGCCGGGTGAATTTCCTGCGGCCCTGGTTCGGGCTGAAGCGCATGGCCCCTGTCCGGAGTCCGGACACCGCCAAGGCCCCGGAAACCCAGCCGCAGGGGCAGGCGCAACCGGTGCAGGCGTGAGAGGCGCCTATCCCGAAGATGGATTTGCATTTAAATAAAATCCATTAGGTATGTCGCAAAGTTTAAACCCAAATTTAACGCGGCTGTGATTATCCGGGAGGCGCGGCGGTTTGTAAGGTGGATGCGTGCCCCGGCCGTTTCGCCGGTCCCGGGGCCTTCCCGCACCTGCCAGGATGGCCGCCCGCATGCGCCAGACCCTCCCCGCCCGCAAGACCTTCTCCCTCGCGTCCTTTTCCAAGTTCACGTCAGCCGTGAACACCCTCCTGGCGCCTGTGCTGTCCAGCAAGGCGGCTGTGGTTGCCGGCCGTGGCCTGGCGCGGTTGGGAAGCGTGCTGGGCCGCCTGGTGCCGCGCCCCACCCGGTTGCGCTCTAAGTTCATGGTGGTGGGTGGGACCTTGCTATTCCTGGTCCTGCTGCAGAGCGCCATCGGCATCGGCATCGCCCGCCAGTCCCGCTCCATCCTGGAGGGCACCACCGCCCAGACCGATGGCGCCATGGCCGACCTGGGCTTGGCCGCCACCTTGAAGAACATGCAGGTGCAGGTGCTGCTGACCCAGACGCTGATGGGCACGCTGGCCGTCGCCGAGCCGGCGGAGTTGAACAATTCCCTGCGCGCCATCGCCACCACCTATGCCGCCGGGCTGGAGGAGGTGCGCCGGGTCGCCGCCCGGGAACGGGCGGCCGGCAGCAATGAGAACAGCCCGCTGGGTGACGTGGCCACCAAGGTGCAGATGGCCAAGACCCAGTTCGACGCCCTGCAGGAAACCGCCCAGGCGCTGAAGCCCCTTGCCGGCCGCTCCGCCGCGCCGGCGGATCAACTGTTGAAGCTGTCGGCCCAGGTCGACGGCCTGAACGACCACCTGGACCGCATGGCGGAGACCATGAAGCTGGTGGCCAAGGGTGACCAGGCCCAGGTCCGCGCCGGCAACCAGGCGGCGCTGGGCGTCATCGACGACCTTAACCACGGCATCCAGGTCAGCACGGCGCTGGGCCTGGTGCTGTGCGGCTTGGCGGCGCTGTTCCTGATGCGGGGCGTGCTGTCGCCCCTGCTGGCCGTGGCCGGCGCCACCCGGTCCCTGGCCGGCGGCCAGCTTGACGTGGCCCTGCCCGCCGCCCGCAAGGATGAGATCGGCGAGATGGTGGACAGCCTGTCCGTCTTCCGCGACAACGCGCGCGCTGTGGAGCGCCTGAACGTGGAGCGCGACCAGGAGCGCACCCGGGCGGAGGAGATGCGGCGCAGCGCCCTGGAGCACACGGCCCACAGCTTCGAGACCAAGGCCGGCCGCATCCTGGGCTCTGTCACCGAGGCCGCCCACGGCTTGGTGGAAACGGCGCGTTCCGTGTCGCGCACCGCTGCCGGCGCCTCCACCGCCGCCAGCGCGGCGGAGACGGCCGCCCAGTCTGCCAACAGCACCATCCAGGGCGCCGTGACCGCCGCCGATGAACTTCGGGCCACCACGGCGCATGTCCTTGAAAGCGTGGCGGAGGCCGCCAAGCTGGCCCGCGCCACCGCCGACAGCACCAAGGGCACCAGTGAACTGATTGAGCGGCTGACCGTGGCCTCGCGCCGCATCACCGATGTCGTCGCCCTGATCCAGACCATCGCCGGGCAGACCAACCTGCTGGCGCTGAACGCCACCATCGAGGCGGCGCGGGCGGGCGACGCTGGCCGCGGCTTCGCCGTGGTGGCCAGTGAGGTCAAGGGTCTGGCCGGCCAGACGGCCCAGGCCACCCAGGAGATCCAGGCGGAAATCGCCGCCATGCAGGCGGCCATCGCCCAGGCGGTGGACGCCTTCCGCGACATCGTCGGCGCGGTGCAGCGCATCGACCAGGTGAACGACGGCATCAAGCGCACGATCAATGACCAGGCCCGCGCCACCCACGCCATCGCCATCACCATGACCGACGCAGCCCAGGGCGTCACCCGGGTGGGCGGTGATATCGGCAGCGTCGCGCGGGCCGCCAACGATACCGGCCTCGCCACCAGTCAGGTGTTCACCGCCAGCAGTGACCTGTCGGTTCAGGCCCAGGAACTGCAGCGCGCCGTGGCCGACTTCTTGTCCGCCATCGTCGCCGCCTGAGGCGAAGCGCTTACCGCTGACTTGAGATGCAGTGCCGCAGTCTCGGGAGAAAGGCCTCTCCCGAGTCGGTGGCATTTGGCCATGCGACTCCCTGATTCCACCCTTAGCCCGAGCAACCGCGCAAAGGTCCCGCATCTTTTCGTCAGGTGCCGGGCGCCAGGACGCGCTGGCGGCGCATAAAGAACTACCTCTGCAGTAGGGGGATGCCGGATGGGAGGCTATCCCCTACTTTGTAGTCTGTCAGGCATATTCGAATTCACTTATTTACCGCATGTAAACTTGTTTACGATGTCCTGTGTGTGACCGTCCCGGTACGGCCCATCCCTTCCCCGGTGCCCATGCGCCCCGGCGGGCGGTCGGCGCCGGGCGACGGACATAGGCGACGATCCCGTGCTGGGGGGTGCCGTGTATCGGCCCTTGATGGCGGTGATCGAAAGGCCAAGTCCCCGGACTTTCCACGCCTGCGGAGATGCCGGGGAGACTGCCTTGCCCCTCACGTGCGACAGGATTTTAAGACATGACAACGACAGAAAAGCCCAATACCGGCCGGGGCAAGACCCGTAAGCGTACCATGCTGGCCGCTGAGGAAGAGACTGGCACCAGTGTCGACAGCTATGTCGGCGGGCGCGTGCGCCTGCGTCGCACGCTGATCGGCATGAGCCAGGAAAAGCTGGGCGAGGCCATTGGCCTGACCTTCCAGCAGGTGCAGAAGTATGAGCGGGGCGCCAACCGCATCTCCGCCTCCATGCTGCATAAGATCGCCCAGGTCCTGGACGTTCCCATCAGCTTCTTCTTCGACGGCCTGGGCCCCCAGGGCCAGATTCCGGCGCCGGCCATCGAGGCGGCGGTGGAAGGCGGTCGCCCGCCCAGCGAGCGGCGCGAGACCCTGGAACTGGTGCGCGCCTATTCCCGCATCACGGAAAGCTCCGTGCGCGACAGCATCATGGCGCTGGCCAAGTCCCTGGCCAACCACAACGGCTGATCCCCTCATAAAGGCTGATCAGGCAAGCCGTTAAGGCCTAGCCGTTTTGCGCTGCGGCATGACTGGAACCATCCAGGCCGCAGACCGCTTTAAAAAGCCGGATGATGACAAGATGGTCATCATCCGGCTTTTTGTTTGCACTGATGCCGCGTCACCGATGTCTTCGATGGGCATGCGGCCATTGTCCGCCCTGCAACGCCAGCGTAGCGGACATGCGCCGTGAAAGCAGGAAGACTGTGGTGCGGGGCCGTTACGCATGAGGCTTGTAAAACTTTCCTTAACCGCTGGGGCAGATAGTGATGGACAGGGGGCAAGACGACACCACGCAGGGGTCGCGACCAGCCACTTCCGAGCCAATACTCATTCCGCTTCCGGTTCCATTAACCTTCTATTCGCTCACACCCTTTGGGTGCGGACCGATTGATCGAAAGGGTGTGACCTGGCACGCGGGGCGAGCCGGGCATGCACGCTGGTTAAATCAAGGCTGCATCAAACGAGGGCTCGGAACTGACTTTCTGGTTGCGGCACCGCAGCAAAAAACTGGTATCGTTGCCTTGAGCCGGGATGGATGCCATGACAACTTTATCTCTCAAGAAGCCTCTGGGCTTTGAAACTAAACTAACTCTCGACGCCGCGCAGCGCGGCACGGTCGGTGATCGCGGCGCAACAAAGCGCGTCGTGGTGCTGGATCGGGCTCCGACGCCGGTCCGAAGCCGGGACCACGGCGGCGCCAATCGCGATAGCGGGCGCTTCGATCGTGGGGACCGCCAGCCGGAACCTGATTTCCAGGAGCGGCGCCAGCCCCGGGGGGAGGCGCCCTACCGCCCCGCGCACCATGATTACGATCGGCCGGACAGCGATTTCCGCCCCAATTACCGGGCGCTGGAGAACCGTCCGCAGGACAACCGCGACAGTCGCCCTTATGGCGGCGAACAGCGCGGCCGTCCCGCCCGTCCCGGTACCCGCCCGCCCCATGGCGTTGGCCGTGGCCGCGAGGATGACGCCAGTGACCGGCCGCATGTCCTGTGGCCGCCCCGCGTGGTGGTGAACGATTTCGACGGCAACAGCATCTCCCTGCCCCGCGTGGCTGGGACGGCGCTGGAGTTGCCGGAGGATATGGCCAAGATCCACGCCCAGTTGGGCCGCCGCTTCCCCGAAGCGTTCCCTGAGGATCTGGTGCCGCTGAGCCTGACCGTGGAAAAGGAACTGGCCCGCGCCCTGGGCGACGCCGACCTGATCGCGGCCGCCGAGGCGTTCCTGTTCGTCTACCGCGCCCACCCGGCCTATCTGGCCGCCGTGGTGCGCAACACCCGCCGCGTCACGCTGGACGGCGCCCGGGCGGAGCGTATAGAGCCGGAAGAGCGTGAGCAGGCGCTGTGGACCCTGCGCGCCCTGGACACCACGTTCCAGTAATTCGCGAGTCTTCCAGGGGGCATCCCGGCCCCTCAAGGAAACGGCCTCCTCAGTGATGGGGAGGCCGTTTTGACTCCGGTGCATTCGCCGGGGTGGATTCGCCCGTCAAGTCAGCGGGGGCGGCGCCTCTTCGACATCGGACAGGAAGCGCTCGCGCAGCAATTCCCAATCCTGGCGGCCATATTCCACCGCCGACTGGGCCACGGCCACGGCGCGTTCCAGGTCCGCCGCCACGCAGGCCTCATGCAGGGCCATGGCCAAGTCCTGCAGGCGGATCAGGCCACAGGTGCCGGCGGTGGCCATCAGGTCATGCGACTCGGCCCGCAGGGCCTTCAGGTCGCGGTTGCGCGCGGCTTCCGCCAATGTCTCCACCCGCTGCTTACCCAGCGTCCAGAAACCCGTGACGATGCGGATGAAATCCGGCCGGGCCGCCATGGTGGCCAGTTCGCCCAGCCTGTCCTCCGCCAGGATGCCGAACAGCGGCGGCACGCTGGCGACCGTCTGGTTCGTCACGCCAGGCTCCGCCGCCTGGCCGCAGGCCCAATGCACCACCTTGCCGATGAAATGGCCGCGGTCGAAAGGCTTGGCCACGTAATCGTCCATGCCGGCCGCCAGGTATTCCTCGCGCATGCCGGCCATGGCATTGGCGGTGATGGCGATGATGGGCATGCGGGCGCCCATGGCGCGCATGCGGCGGGTGGCCTCGATGCCGTCCATGCGTGGCATCTGGATGTCCATCAGCACAAGATCAAAGCGACGGCAGCGCACCGCCTCCAACGCGTCGACGCCGTCCTGCACCAGCACCGCCTCGAAGCCCTCTTTGGCCAGCATCAGGCTGGCTACCTCCTGGTTCACCGGATTGTCCTCCACCAGCAGGACGCAGCGGCCCACGCCTCGCCCCTGGGAGGGTGAGGGCGGGGCGCTGCTGCCGCCCCAGACCGCTGGCGACGGCCGGCTGGCGGGTAAAGGTGCCGTGAAGCCTTCCTGGAAGGGTTGTTCCGCCGGCTCCAGGGGCACCGTGAACCAAAAGGTGCTGCCGGATCCCGGTTCGCTGGACACACCGATGGTGCCGCCCATCAGCTGCACCAGCTGGCGGCAAATGGCCAGGCCCAGACCGGTGCCACCGAAACGGCGGGTAATGGAGGTATCCGCCTGGCTGAAACTCTCGAACAGGCGAGCCGCCTGTTCGGCATTGATGCCTATGCCAGTGTCGCGCACCTCACCACGCAGACTCATGCCCGACTTGCCGCCGGTGCGCGCCTGGGGCGTGAGCGCCAGGCTGACCGCCACCTCCCCACCTGAGGTGAATTTGATGGCGTTTCCGACCAAGTTCACCAGGATCTGGCGCAGGCGGGTGGGGTCGCCACGCACCAGCGCCAGCCGGTCGCCCGTCCCCTCGCCCAGGCCTTCCACTAGACCGGCCTGGTCACCGGCCAGCAGCTGGGTGTGGAAGGCCAGTCCTTTTTCCCGTGCCCGGGGGGCGAGGATGGTGGCGACACCATCCAACAGACCGCCCAGCGAGAAGTCCACCACGTCCAGCTCTACCTTGCCGGCCTCCAGCTTGGAGATGTCCAGAATGTCGTCGATGACACCCAGCAGGGCCTCGGCGCTTTCACGGATGGCCTGGGCGAACCCGCGCTGTTCCTCATTCAGGGGGGTGTCCAGCAGCAGCTGCACCATGCCCATGACGCCGTTCATGGGGGTACGGATCTCATGACTCATGTTGGCCAGGAATTCAGACTTGCTCTGGCTGGCGGCCTGCGCCTGCACCCGCGCGCGGTCCAGGTCGCGCGCCAGCACGGCCAGGTCATGGGCCTGGCGCTCCAGCCGCTCCTGCTTTTCCGTCAGGGCGGCGTTGGTGGCTTTCAGGTCCCGCGTGCGGCGGGCGACGTCGCCCTCCAACCCTTCCAGCAGGCTGACGTTGTCAAATCCGGCCGGGATTTTGGTGGCGAACAGCTCCAGCAGGCGCTGGTCCATGGCCGACGGCGGTTCCTGCGCCTTGATCAGCACGACCGTGCGTCCCACCTCCCGGCTGGCGATGTGCAGCACGCTCAACTCGTCCACGAACAGCGAGCGCTTGGTCCCGAGCGCCCGCTCGATCAGGTCGACGCTGGGAATGGCGGCGCCCGGCAGGTCGTTGAGGTGGGCGTAAACGCCGCTGGCCGCCAGCACGCCCAGCGGCTGGCCCTCCAGCGCGTGCACGCAGACCACGCCGAGGGGCGAACAGCTGAGGAAACTGCCCACCTGGGTCAGGACACCGGTGGCGAAGTCGCGCATGGAGCGAATCTGGAACAGGGTGGCCGCACTGTCGATGATACGCTCCAACCCGCGCTTGTTCTCCTCCAGCGCCATGATGTGCCCGTAGGAGCGAAGCGCGGTGATGATGGTGCTGGTCAGCCGCGCGGCGCTCAAGTCGGCCTTGGGCCGGTAGTCGTCGATGTCGTAGTCGACGATCACCTGCTCCTCCGGCGCCATGCCGGGCTGACCTGTGCGCAGGATGATGCGCACGGCCTCGTTACCCAGTTCGCGGCGGATGCGGCGTGCCAGCACCAGGCCGGCGTCGTCGGTTTCCATCACCACGTCCAACAGGACGATGGCGATGTCCGTCTCCTCCGCCAGCACCTTGAACCCCTCCGCGCCGGAATGGGCTGACAGGATCTCGATCTTGCGGTCCCGGAAGCGCAGGCGGCTCAGGACCATGCGGGTCAGGGCGTGGACCTCGGTGTCGTCATCGACGACCAGGACCTTCCAGGGCGGCAGGATGTCCGCCCGGCGGGAGCCGTTTCCCGCATCCTCATCGTCCTGCCACATGGCCCCGTCCATATCCTGCATTGGCCATTCTTCCCTTGGGGGCATCGGCCCCATATCCAGTGAAACCGCCCTCTGCCAGGCTGTTTCCCATCTAGCCTGCCCCTTTGGAGAAAAGGCGGCTGATTACACCAAACTATCGCAGATGTTGGGGCCGTGACACGCCTCTTAAGGTTTCATCGGCCGCCAGCGACAGCTTTTCCAAGTTGGCGCGTATATCCGTCAAGCCGGTTCTAGAACGGCGAAGACGAACCTGACGAGGCTTGTAGATCCATGTCCCGCTTCCGTAATCAACTTTTGTCGACCCTGGCGGTCGGCGTCTTTGCCGTCGGCATCGCGGCTGGCGCCTTCGCCCAGGAAAAGGCCCCGCCCGCTCCGCCGGCACCTCATGAGCGCCACCATGGCGGCCCATGGGAACATGTGGATGGCCGGCTGGCCTACTTGAAGGCTGAACTGAAGATCACTGCCGCCCAGGAAGGCCAGTGGAAGAAGTTCGAAGCCCTGGTCCGCGCCAACGCCGAGGAAATGAAGCAGAAGGCCGCGACGTTCGAGGCCGAGCACAAGGCGCGCTGGGAAAAGATCGAGGCGGCCCGGAAGGCCGGCCAGCCGGTGGAGCCCCCCGCCCCGCCCTCGCTGACCGAGCGCCTGGACCGCGCCGAGAAGATGGCGGCGGAGCACGCCAAGCACGCCAGCGAATTCAAGGCTGTGCTGACCCCGCTGTACGCCAGCTTCAGCCCGGAGCAGAAGGAAACGGCCGACAAGATGCTGGCGCACTTCGGCGGCCCCGGCGGACGTCCCGGCTTCGGTCATCACGGCTTTGGCCATCATGACTTCGGCGGCCCGCGCTTCGGTGGCGGCCACCCGGGGTTCGGCGGTGACCAGGGCCCGCACGGCGGCCCCGGCCGCCCCGGCCCCGACGGCGATGACGACGGCGACATGCCGCCCCCGCCGGACATGGATGACGCCAACTGATCCTGACGGATTGGGTGCCCAGTAAAGAAGATGGCGGCGGATCGTTGGGATCCGTCGCCATTTTTGTTCGCATCACGTGCGGTTGGGAACCAGCGACACCAGGCAGGCGGCCGCCGCCGGCACCGCCATCAGCAGGTACAGCCAGTGCGCCGCCGACTGGCCGCCGGCCTGCCCGCCCGGGTCCACCAGCCCGGCGCTGTTGGCGATGACGCCGGACAGTGCCGCGCCGAAAGCCCCACCCAGCGACTGCATCGTGGCGATGGCGGCCGACGCCTTGTCTTGCTCGGCCGCATCCGCCCATTTCACGACGCCGGCCACCAGATGGGCCCAGCACAGGCCGACGCCACCGCCCATCAGCAGCATCGCCAGGACCGCCGGCGCCATGACGGCTAGGCCGTCCCATTCCAAGGCCCAAACCTCGCCGCCGCCAAGCAGGGGCGCCAGCGCCAGGGTGGCGCCGGCCTCCAACGCGCAGCCGGCGGTGACCGCCCAGGCGGCCCGCCGGCCACTGAGCGTTCCGGTGAAGAAGGCGGTCAGCGTCCAGCCCAGGGCCACCAGGGCCACGAGGTAACCGGACGCCAATGGCGCCACCCCGTGCAGGGTTTGGAGGAAATAGGGAATGTAGACGTCGCTGGACACGGTGACGATCACCGCCACCATGACCAGATACAGCCGGGCGATGGGCTGGGTGACCGTCACCGCCCCCTGGGGCAGCAGGCGGGTGGCGGCACGGTGCTCCACCCCCAGCATGACGACCATAAGCGCCAATGAGGCCAGCAGCAGCGCCACTTTGATGCCCGTTCGCTCCTCCGTCCCGGCGGTGCTGACCAGCAGCACGGCGACCAGCAGCAGGCCGATCTGGGGCAGCGGCGTGCGGGCGTCCGTCCGCTCGTCGGCCACCGCCGGCAGCAGACGCCCGGCAAAGGCCGCCATCAGCAGGGCCGGCGGCAGCAGCACGTAAAAGGCCAGCCGCCAGTCCGATCCGTCAGCGAACAGGCCGCCGGCGGTGGGGCCCAGGAAGGTGGCGATACCCCAGACGGCGGCATAGAGGGTGGAGGCCTTGCGCCACAGCGGTTCCGGATAGACGTGGCGGATGAAGGCGTATGCCAGGCCGGACAGCATGCCGGCCCCCAGGCCCTGCACCGTGCGGCCCATCAGCACCACGGCCATGGTCGGGGCCAGGGCGCACACCAGGCTGCCGGCGCTGAACACCAGGGCGCCCACGGTATAGACACCGCGCAGACTCAGCGTCCGGGGGCGCAGGGCGACGAACAGCGATCCCAGGATGGCGGCGGCCACATACAAGGTCGTAACCCAGGCGAACAGCTCCAGCCCGCCGATATCGCGAACGATGGAGGGTGCCACCGTGGCGGTGACGTAGGTCTCCACCGCGAACAGGGTGACGCCGCCGCCCAGCATGAGGGTGGCGGGCAACAGGGCAGTTCCGAACAGCTGGAAGACGGAGGCCGGAACGGCGTCCCGGTCTTGATCAGGCTTGGGATGGGCGGACATGAGGGAGCTTTTCCTTGCGGGCTTATCCTTGACCTGCCGGATAATTTTTTCCAAGTTATTAATTGGAAAATATCCATCCCACTTATTAAAGCAAGCTATAACTTGGAAATATGATGCGCCAGCCGTCCGTGAACCGCCTGCTGCTGCTGCTGAAGACGGATGGCGCCCAGGCCACCGCCGGCCTGGCCACAGCCTTGGGCATCACCGGCGAGGCGGCGCGCCAGCAGTTGGCACGCCTGGCGGAGGACGGGCTGGTGGAAAGCGTCAGCGAGGGCGCCGCCGGCCGGGGACGACCCCGCCAGCTGTGGCATCTGACCTCGGCCGGCCATGCCCGGTTTCCCGACGGCCACGCCGCGCTGACCACCACCCTGCTGTCCACGCTGGTGGCCCAGTTGGGCGCCGGCGCCCTGGACACCGTCATCACCGCCCGTGAAACGACCATCCTGGCCCGCTATAGCGCCGGACTGGCCGACGCGTCCGACCTCGCCACCCGTATCAGTCGCCTGACCACCCTACGCACGGCCGAGGGCTACATGGCTGACAGTTGGCGGGAGGTGGACGGCAGTTGGCTGCTGGTGGAGAACCACTGCCCCATCTGCGCCGCCGCCACCGCCTGTGCCGGCTTCTGCCGGTCGGAACTGGAAACCTTTCGGGCCCTGCTGCCCGGCGCCCGGGTGGAACGTGCGGAGCACATTCCCCAGGGGGCCCGGCGCTGCGCCTATCGCATCGTGGAGGATAGATAGGGGGATAAGGCGACTACGCCCCGTCATCCCTATCAGATTTCAAATTGAGACACCGCCAAGGTGCCTAGAGCGGAACGCGATCAGGTGGAATCACCTGATCGTGTAAATCCGCTCTATCACGGACAGGGTTAGAGCGGGT
>NZ_BACU01000272.1 GCF_000333275.1 Azospirillum sp. B4
GATGCGCTGAAGCCCGTTTTTCCTCCGGCGACCTCGTGTTCCAGCACGATGTGGTGCTGACGTTGCGCGTNCAGAGGAAAAGGGCATGGAGATGCTGCAACAGGCACTGGTCGAAACGACCAAGGGCCTGAGCGGTATGGAAATTCGGACACGGTCCGCCAACAACGGGTCTCTGCCTGAATTCTGGAGGGACATCACCTCCGGTGGCCTCGTCTCATCCCCCAGGCGGACGGTGATACCGACGGGCACCCTGGGCGAAGCTCTTTGGCGTCGTTTTGTCGGCGCTGAGCTCGCCTATAACAAATGGACGGGGCTGATCGAACATTGGATCGCCCCGCGCAAGCGCCGGTACACCCTTTGCGTGGTTGTGCCCAACTACGGCCCGGAATCGGTGCACGAGCTCTTGGAGCAGCTCATGTCGGTGGGTGGGGAAATCACCGTCAACCAGATGATCAATCCCTACGAACCTGGGCCCATGCCGCCCCGCGGCGCGCTCTATAGTGTGAAGTCCCGCCGGCGCCACAACCTGGCGGCCAGGGTGGCCGGCACACAAGCCTTCGAGGAATTCAACGCGGCGCAATCCCGCTTGGATATCACCAGCGAGGACGGGGCCGACGCCTACGCCGATTACCAGATGATGATCTTCTGCCATGGATCCACCCCTCAGGAAGCGGTCAAGGTCCAGGAGCAGGTCGTTGAGGTGGTCGACGCGCTGGAGATGGACGGTGTCGTCGAGCGGGGGCACTGCGTCCAGGCCTGGTCGACGCAGCTGCCGACCTATGACTGGATGGTGCGTGGCATACCGGTGTATGGCCAGAACATCGGGGAATGGGTGTCCTTCGACCGACCCCCGTCGGGCTCGAAAGCTTGCGACTGGGGACGGGGCCAGGTCCTGAACCTGCCGACCTGGACCGGGAACCGCTACGGAATCAATTTTCATAAGGACGAGCACCAGGAAAGCCCGGGCATGACCGTGGTCTTTGGTGAGATCGGCTCGGGCAAGACGACGGGTGTGCAGATGGCGGCGACCGGCACGCTGGTCAACTTCCCCGCGGTCCGAGTGACGGTGCTGGACCGCGCCAAGGGCATGTTCGTCTGGACGAGGGCCATGGAAGGGACCTACGTCGATGTGCAGCGGGAAGTGCCGGGTATGGCCTCGGTTCAGCTGAACTTCCTGCAGCTGGACCTCGACGAGCCGGATAATCAGGCGCATGTGAGGTCGATGTTCCGCGCCATGACGGGCACGGGCGTGATGGACGAGCGGGCCGAGGCCGACTACAGCCATGCTCTAGAATTGCTGCGCAAGGCCCCGCCGAGGACCCGGAAGCTCAAGGAGATCGTCCAGCACGCCTTCACGCCCGACGGCCAGGCCTATAAGGCCATGCAGCCCTTCATCGATCCTCAGCAGCACGGCAAGGTCTTCGACGTCATCGACAACGCCGCCAGCGTGGCTGCCACCAGCAGGCTGATCACCTACGACGTGGAAAAATTCATCGACGACCCGCGCCTCGGTCCCCCGTTGATCCTGGATATCTTCCACCGCCATCGCATGGCGGCCCGGCAGTACGGCGTGCCGTCATTGCTGATCTTGGAGGAGTTGCGGGCGCTCATCAAGAACTTGGAGCTGCGCAGCCGGATCGAGGAGCGCGTCCTGGAAGGACGAAAAGGACGCGAGGTGCTGGTGCTCGTGTCGCAGTACGCAAACCTGTCCAAGCACGACCCCGCCTTTCATGAGCTCATCCGCACCCAGACCCAGACCTGGATCGTCTTCCCCAACCACGCCGGCACGGACGACGATTACGAGTGGATGGGGCTGACGGAGAGGATGCTGGCCTTCTGCACCGGCAGGTCACCCCTGGTCGATTATGCCCGCCGGCCGGCGATGCTGTACCGGCCTGGCACCAAGGAAGCGGTGTTCGTCTATTTCGACATCGCCGACCTCGGCTTGCTGACCATGCTCTTCAAGTCGGGCGTGCAGTATTGGCGCAAGCTGATCGAGCTGCAGCAGCGGCTTGGGCCCGGGGTCCACGTCTTCGAGCAGTACATGGAGGTCGCGACCGGCTTTGCCGCTCGCGGCGCAGCCGACAGGGAGATCGCGGCATGAGCCTCTTTAAACGCGGCTGGCCGTGGCGCCGGTGGTACGGTGGCATGGCACACGGCGGCCTGAGCCACGGCATCGAGGACGCGGCCGCCGGCAATCCGGCTGAGCCACCGGGGCCGCCTGAGCCATCGATGCCCGCCAAGGCCGAGACGGTCGCGCATCTGGAAACGGTCGCCGGCGGCAATTCGGTGAGCGTGGTGCTGCAGGGGGTTACGCTGGACGAGGTGGTGGCCCTGCTGCAGAAGAGATCTGTGGCCCCGAAGGGCAACGGACTGCCTAAGGGCAGGCTGGCCGCCGCGTTCGCCCTTGGCCTGGTGCTGGCCGTGGCATTGGCCCCCCGGCCGGCCCGGGCGATCTTCGGCATTGGCGATACCGTTTTCGACCCGATCGTCAATTCAGGGATCATCAAGCAGGTGGTGCTGACCATCGAGGAGATCCAGCACCTCTACAACATCTACCAGCAAGGAAGCCGGATGCTCAATAATCTGGGCTCCGGCAACATCGCCGGGGCGATGAGCAACTTCGCCGGCCTCGCCGGTGATTTCGGCTACGCCAACAATGATTTGAAAACGGCCGCGCGCGTCGCCTACTACGCCCAGAACGGCAACTACCTGCAGTCGCTGGTCGCCGCCGGCGAGATGTCGAACGCCCAAGCGAATGTCGTGCAGCAGGCGATGAACATCGCCAACGCCGGGTCCACTGACGGCAAGCTCCATAGTCTGTTCGCCCTTGGGCGGGCCCTGGATACCCTCGACAAGACGGGCAAGTCGACCAGCGTTGGCCGCCAGCGGACCCCTATTGGCCAGTCGGTGGCCCTTTATGGCGCCCGGCCCAGTTTCGAGGCCTATAACGGCGAGACGCTGCCGTCCTCCATGGCGGGTGATCCCCTGGCGGCGCGCACCTTCAGCCGCAACATGCTGGGCCCGACGTCGGCGGCCATGGCGTCCGAGGTGACGCTGGCCCAGTTGGCGAACCGGCAGAAGACGGAGGACCTGGCGGCGGCCCTCGATGCCCATGGCGTGGCGCTCTACCACATGGCGTCCAGCAGCATGGAGGCCGACCGGCTGAATGCGCTGCAGCAGGAGGTTTTCAAGGGTGGGGCCACCGACCTGCAAGGCGAGATCGGCCAGCTGATCCTGGTTACCCTGCACGTTGCCGAGGAGACCGCCTCCGTGCGCAATCTCCTGGCGGCCCAGCTGCGCATGGAGGCGGCCCGCAACATCGCCAGCACCGGTACCACCTATAGCCGGCCCGTGGTGGCGCCGTTGCTCTACTCCGACACCATGGCGATCTACAAGGCGCTCGATACCAGCGCCACGTCTCTGAACGGCGCCGGCGCCACAACGACCCCGGGTACCGATGGTACCATCAGTTGGTCCGCGCCGGCGTCGACGCCCTCAACCACAGGCACCACGGGTACTTCACCCGCGAGCACATCCGCCCCGACGGGCGGCGGGAGCAACTGATGAGGAGGAGCTGGATCGGTGGGCAAGGCCCACGGCACCGTATGGTGGGGTGCGACCCGTCGGCCGCCAGTGCGGTGGTCCCCCGTGCGGTGTTCCTGGGCGTAGGCGTCGTGATGCTTGGGCTTATCACCGGCTGCTCCAGCAGCTCGGATGCGGACACGGTGCAGATCGGCCCGGCCCGGACCGACTACAAGGAGAGCCCCTGCAAGAGGAAAATCGCTTGGCTGGGCGGGAGTGGGGTGGACGGTCCCATCGACAGTGCCGGCGTCGATTGCCGTCCCATGCCCCAGGATGCTCCCCCCGGCCACGAGGAATGGCGCCGCATGATGGGCGGCGCATGATGCGGCTCTTCGGTAAGACCCTGGCCAAAGCCGGCAGAGAGCCCAGGCGGACGCCAAGCCTGGGTGGCGTGGCACCGGTGGATGGGGCAACTGGTCCCCGGCGGGTGGACCTGCCGTCGTCGGCGGATGAGCTGCCAGGGGATGAATTTCCGGGCAACTTCGATACCGGTCATGCCGACCGGCGGAGGGACAGAGTCCTTTCCATCCTGACCTTCGCCTTCGGAGCACAGACCGTGGCCATCATGGCGCTGACCGCCGGTGTCATGAGCCTGTTGCCCCAGCAGCGCTGGTATCCTCTCCTCCTGACCGCCGACACCCCGGATCATATGTTGGTCAAGGTGGAGAATGTCGCTGACAACAAAGCGGCGCTGGATCTGGCCGAAAAGAGTTGGGCCATCCAATGGATCCGCTATCGCCACGAGGTTCTTCAGGACGACAAGGTGATGGTGCAGCGCATTCTATGGCTGCAGCAGCATACCGAATCCGTCCTGCTGAGCCGTGTCAAGGCGGTCAGCCAGAAGACCCTCGCCGTCGCACGCTCGCCGCGGCACCTGAAGCGCCTGCTGGACGAAAAGAGCCTGGCCATGCGCCAGTTGGCGCCGGGCTACTGGGAGGCGTCCTTCCGGGTGCAGCAATGGGAGGATGATGATACCGGTATGGGACAGCCCCGGGGGGACCTGGTGCTGGTGGCGCACATCCGCACGGCCGTGGGGGCGGTGCGACTGACTGCCGAGCAGGCTGAGAGTGCCGATCCCAGCATAGCTTTCGGTTTCAGGGTGACCGGATACGACGCCTCCTTCGCGAACGGTTCCGAGGGCGGGGGGGCGTGATGGAACCGGTGGGCGAAAACCGTATGACCTGGTGGGCCCGGGTGGCCATTATGGCGATGATGGGGGCCGCCGCCCAGGGCGTCACCACCGCCAAGGCCCAGCTGGCGCCGCCCACCGGTTCGGCGGTGCCGGCCAAGGATGACCCGGCGGCGGCCGAAGCGGCCCTGGCCGGTGCCCAGGACAAGGCGGAATTGGAGAGCGGGCAACAGGTCCGCCCGGGGGGGCAGCAGGCCGGTGGCCAGCAAGCGGCCGGCCTGGGGTTGGGGGGCGCCCAGTCGGGCCCATACCAATCGGGCCAGGCTGGCGGAGGTCAAGCCGGGCGCGGCCAGGGCGGTGCGAACCAGGGAGGGGGCCAAGGCCAGAAGGCACCGCCCCCCAGCACTACCATCGACCCGCTGGCTCCCCTGGGCATGACGCAGCAGGCGTGGAACCGGCCGGTGGCGGCGCCTGGCCAGGTGGCCCCGGGCGTGCGGCTCTACTATTGGGAACCGAACACGGTATTCAGGGTCTATGCGCGTCCTCTGCAGCAGACCACGATCTACCTGCCAAAGTGCGAGAAGATCGTGAGCCTGTCGGTGGCCGATCCCGTAACCTACTACGTGGCCTGGGCGCGCATGCCGGGAGCCGCCGGGCTGCCCAGGCCGGTGACCCTGGACCAGATCGATTTTCAGCCCAAGTGCACGCAATGCGACAACAATTTCCAAGTCACCGGCGAGTCGGGCCGCACTTACCCCTTCCACATCGAGGCTACGCAGCTGGACGGCAAGGACGTCACCGACCTGCAGGTGATGATCGAGGATCCGAGGTTCTGTGCCGAGCGCAGCCAGTCCGTTCGCATGGACCCGGCGGCCGCCCGAGGCATGGGCATGACTGGAGGCGGCGGCGCTGGAACAGGTTCAGGCTACGGCACGCCAGCGGCTCCCTTCATCCGGGCGGAAATGCCGGTGGCGGGTGACGTGCCGGCCGAAGACATGGTCGACTGGGAGCGCTTTGACGTGGTGGCCCGGTCGGAAGCCGCCTGGCAGCGCATCGGGCCGCGCCGCGTGGGTTTCGACGGGCGGCATATCTTTCTGGACTACTCGCATCAGCCCGCCGTGCATTTCCCATCCATCCGGGAAGTGCGCGACAACATCGAGAGCCCCGTGCCGGCGGATATTGTCGGTGTCAGGGGCGACGTGCTTCGCGTTACGGCGCGGGGAGACCTGATCCTCAGGGACGGAAACGACATCGTCTGTATCTTCTTGCGGGAACGGCGAACGTCCAAGGGAGCGGCCACCGTCGACGACGAGCTTAAGGTGCCTGAGCGGCCGCCTGGCGGGGCAGGGAGATGAGCCGAACCTGGCGATGCTGGGGCATGCACCGGTGGAGGAAGGCCGGCGCGTGCGCGCTACTCCCGCTGGCCTTGGCCGCCGGCTGCGACAAGAAGGAGCCGCCGCCGGCCCCCAAGCCGCCGGCAGCGGACGTGGACGCGGTGCCTGACCCTATCTCCAAGCCTCCGCCGGTTCTGGGTCACTTGAAGCTCGCCCCGGGCCAGGTGAGCCTGGTGGCGGGCGATGGGGGCAGCTTGATCACCGTCTTCAACGGCGGACCGGGCGGTGCCACCCTCAAGAACTTCATGGCGGATGGCTGGCTGAAGATCACCAAGGACTGTCCTCAGGTCCTGAAGTCCTCAGCCTCCTGCAAGGTGCTGGTGAAAGCGGACCAGCCAGGCCACACGGCCCTGGTGGCCATCGCACCTGACACGGTCGAGCAGACGGTGTCCGTGGATATCGATGTCAGGCCACCCGTACCGCCGCCTTCAGCGCCCCAGGCGGGGGAAGCGCCAGCGCCCAAGATCGACCAGGAGGCGGAGCGCCTGGCGGCGATGAGGCGGGCGCGGGCCATCGCCGCCAATCCCACCGGTTACGTCGTCCGCCTGGATGGGGAGGGCGGAGACGGGGCCGCCAGCGTGGCGCCCGTGGGCACCGCCTCCCAGCTCATCGATCCGGGGGCACTGCCGGCCGATCCCGACGCGCCGGCGGCCCGGCGCTATGATGGTGTCGGCCGCTATGACGCATCGGCCGGCGTCGATACCCGCCGCGCCATCACATCGGAACACCCCATCCTCGCCATCCTCGACAGTCCCATCGACACCGAGCACTGCGGCGAGGTGCGGGCGCATGTTCCGGAGGCGGTGTACGGCACCGATGGCGAGACCGAGGTCCTGCCCGCCTGGTCGGCGCTGATCGGGTCCTGCAAGCCGCTGGGCAAGATCGGTGAGAAGAGGCTGATCGTCAGCATCAGGCGCATCATCCGGTCGACCGACAAGAGCCAGTTCCTGGTGGACGAGGTGCTGAGCGACCGCATGGGCCGCACCGGCCTGGTCGGTGACATGAACCGCCGCGTGCCGGAGCGGCTGCAGGCCGCCGTGCTTAACGCCGTCATCGGCGGCGTCACCATGGGATCGGCCATTTTGCTGGATGACAGCCAGACGACATCGGCCGTTGTGAACGGCGTGGCTCAGACCACCCAGACCCAGTCGCAGAAGTCGAAGGTGGCCCAGGCCCTGGGCCAGCAGTTCGACACGGAGATCGGCGGCACGGTCAAGGACATCCTGAAGGAAATCATCGACACGACCCCGACGGAGAGCGTGGCCTCCGGCGAGCCCCTGGTGATCTGGCTGAAGCAGGACATGTGGCTGGAGGAGCCGGAGGTGCGCGGGGGCGTGGGCCGCTTGCGGCCGGTGGAGGTGACCGTGATGGGGACGCCGACGGCGGCCGAGGTCAAGGCGGCCAAGGACAGGAAGCAGGCGCCACTGCCGCAGGGTACGGAGGTGCGATCCGGGCCCGACGGCCGGACTCAACAGACCCAACCGTCGGAGCAGATCGTTGTGCCGACGGCGTCGTCGGTGCGCTTCCAGGCCTCCTCCTCCGCGGCATCGGCCGAGCCGGCCGGCAAGGCGCAGTAAGGGGGCACCGCCGATGGCGTTCAGTGCATTCGCCGATTCCACAGCGATCGAGAAGAGCAGCTATCTCGTCCGGGAGCTGGAGCCGCTGGAGCCCTACCTGGACCGGCGTGACTCGCGTGTGATCGACATCCAGATCAATCGCCCGGGTGGGATGTTCCTGGAGGTCGATGGCAAGGACGATTACGAGTACGTGGCCGACCAGCGCATAACGGTGGATTGGGTGGAGAGGCTGTGCAAGGTGCTGGCCAACTTGACCAAGCGGCAGTTCACGCTGGAGCAGCCCTACATCAAGTGCTCCCTGCCGGGGGGGCATCGGTTTACGGGCCTGATGGGGCCGTCAGTGCCGGATGGAGGCATGGCGGTCAGCATCCGTGTGAAGCGGCGCGTTGAGATCAGCCTGGTCCAGTATGGGTTGGGCGAGGCACAGATCGAAGATCTACGGAAACTGGTAGCCCACGGCCGCCCGGTGCTGATTTCCGGGGGCATGGGCACCGGCAAGACCACCTTCCTGAACTGCCTGTTGAAATTCATGCCTGCCCGGCGCCGGACCATCCTTATCGAGGACGTGCAGGAGCTGGACCTGGACACGCCGAACTACGTGCGGCTCGAACTGGATACCGCCGGCGGCGAGGGCCGCCTCAACTGGGCGGCGGCCATCAACCTCAGCATGCGCCTCAACGGGCAGTCCTTCGTCTGCAGCGAACTGAACGTGGAGAACGCTCTGCCCATGGTGCGGGTCATGACCTCGGGACACAGCAGCTTCATGATGACCTGCCACGCCAACTCGCCGGCGGAGGCCATCATGGCCTGGGGCAGCAATTACGAGATGAGCTCCGGCCATCCGGCAGGCCCCATGATCCGGCGCGTCGCCCGGGTGCTGGACGAGGGGGCCATCATCCAATTGGAGCGTGTGCCGGGTGGCGGCCGCCGGGTGACCGAGCTGGTCTCGGCCAACCAGATCGCCGGTATCCAGCACATTCTGAAGGAGACCACATAAGCCGGTTCCCGAAACCGACGGGCTCTAACGCCCCTGCTGACAACCACGTTTTCCCCGTAGCGCCAACGCCGGCTCCATCGCGTTGCGCAGGGCGACGGACAGGTTCTCCGCCCGGATCAGCAACGGTCGAAATTCCCCGGGGGCCAGGAATTCATACCCGCCGCCACGACTGAGGATGCGCCGAAGCCCCTGAGCGGCGGCATCAAGCGCAGCGGCCGCTTCCTGGAAATCAGTTGCCGTCTGCCGCAACTCTTCGTCGGTTACCAACGTCGCATCCATTTTTATTCCCTCAATTGACTTTGCGCGCATCGGGTCGGTCTAATGACTATTGTCATAGCTATGGTCCTGCTTTGCGTTTGCGGCCTGGTCCTCTGCCTCGATTTCCTTTCGGGCAGTGGCACCGCGGTCGTATTCGCTTAGCCATGCGCGACCATTGAAACTTTCGGGATGAAAGCGCTTTGGTATGGAGCGCGGCATCTTGTAATAGCCGTGAAAAAAACCTTCTTTTTTTGCGCGTTCATAAGTTCGACGTTCGCTCGCGCGGCTCATGGCTCACGTTTTCCTTGCATAGAGCCCCAGTGCTCCGGAGGCGTGCTGAAGGTGACGTCCATATCGCCTTCTTGCTGTGGTCCGCGTGGACGATCAAGACAGCTTGTTGAATTCGGTCAGCATGCCCTTGCCGTAGGCATGATCCAGCAGAACTACCTCAGATGCGGCGACGCAGCCCGGATACATCGAGCGAGCCGCCCCTTCATAATCCGTGGCCTTGTCGGCGGCGGTGGTCACGGCAATAAGTTCAGCTGGGTGGCCACACGGCGGGCCATTTCGGTGTAGCTGAGGCCCTGGGTCTCGAGGGCAAGCAGCCGCGCGTCCTCCTCCGCCGTGAACAGGCGGACGCTGTGCTTTCCTCGCTTGATGATCACCGGTGCCGCCGGCACTGGTGGTAGCGCGCGCGGCTTTGAGATCTCGACTCCGTGCTTCAGAAAATTCCACTGCAGGCAGCCGATCGATACGCCGATTTTGCCCGCGATCGCACTCACGGGAAGGTTCGCTTCCCGCATCCTGGTTGCGGCAGCGAGCTTCTCGCCCGTCAGTTTTCTTCTGGCCATGGTCGCCTCGGAATGGTCGGTTGGGAAAGTGTGAGAGGTGGCCGCCCGCTTCCCACCCCGGCTGTACCTGGCGGTCCGTGGTATCGTGACCTGCGTAGGTGGTCGCTCACGCGCCATTCCTCCCCGCCCAGCCGCCCACAGTCGCCACGGTGTCACGGGCCCTAGCCTCGTCCGCAACCTCTCTACTGGCCCAAGCCCCACCTGCCGGGCCGGGCGGGTAAGGGGCTTGGGCGGACTGAGGTTGCATTGCGTGCTGGTGGTCAGTCCGTGCCGGTGGTGCAGATATTGATCGAGCCGTTGTCATGGACATCGATCGAGCTGATTGCGTGTGGGGTACCGGTCAGCGCGGCGAGGGTGGTCAGGAGCAGGTGGAGCACTTCTGCGACTTTGCCTTCCGCGGAACGGACGGCGTCGCTGCATGCCTGCATGTCCTTGGAGTTCATGT
>NZ_BACU01000271.1 GCF_000333275.1 Azospirillum sp. B4
TTTTGTAGTTGGTGCCGGCGGGCCGGTCGGCCGGCGGCATGCCCGCCTTGGCGCGCTTGCGCTCCTCCTTGTCCGCCGCCAGCCGCTTTCGTGACAGCTTCACGACGAATGGCAACACGCTCTTCGCGGTGTCCGGGTTCTGCAGATGTGTCAGCCCATGGTGCAGGTCGGGAACGTTCGCCTTGAGCTCGATGGGAATGCGGACCACCAGGATTTCACTGAGTTCGATGTCTTCGGGACGCGCTTGGGAAGCTGGAGAAGGCATTTTTCACACTCGCGGAAAATCGGATGGCCATGGGTAGCTTATTTATAGCCCGAGCATGGTAGCCGCGGGAAGGCCCGAGCCCGCTTGCTTGGCGGCCGTCTCCGGTATAAATAACCCATGGTAGCTTAATCATGATCGGGATGATCTCTCGACACGATTATGTGCCACATGGAAATGATGGTGGCGAAATAACCTGTGCGAGGGGCTGCGGATGGTAGTGCAAAAGGTGCTGGCTGGCGGACCCGCGGGAAGTGGGGGAGCCGGTCCTGGTGCTGCGGCTGTCTTTGAGGGCTGGGTCCTGCGGGGCTGGACGTGGGTTCACCGTAATCGGGCGTGGCTCATCCCGGTCGTGCTGGCCGCGGTTGTTCTGGTGTTGTCCAGTCATTCGGCCTGGGCGGATAGCACCAATCCATGGGATGCGGCCGATCAATTCGGCAAGAAGACCACGGCCAATATCCAGACAAGCGGCCGCTGGATGTTCGCCCTGGTGGCGGTGGTCATGGGGGTTGTCGGGTTCTTCATGAGGAATCACACCACGGTCCTGATCTGGTTGGGAGCGGGGGCTGGTTTTTGCCTCGTTATTGCCATTGCTCCAGGCCTCGCCGATTGGCTTTTCAAGGCGGTGAGCATCACGCCCGACAGTGTCGGCCCCGGGTCATATCAATAATTTATCGGGGCCGGAGCAATGGTTAAGGATGCGAGCAGGCTTGGGTTGAAGGAAAGGACACCGCTCCTGCGGACGGTGATCTACCCACCTACGATCCTGGGCTGTCCGCTGCTGGCCTATCCGCTCAATTTCGCCGTGTCGATGCTTCTGAGCGGCCTCGTCGGCGCCATCACGGGCGCGGGTTTCCAGGCCGAGCTATTCCCTTTCGTGTTCGTGCTTCAGCACCTCTACTGGTGGTGGCGGTCGTCCCGGGACCCGTTCATATGGCGGGTGCTTTGGGAGCGGTATGTCGGAGGCAGGCCTTGGCCAGCGGCCCGGGCCAGCCAGCACGACGCCAATACCAAGGATACGTGCCGGCTCAGCCTTTAGGCCCAAATTTGGGGGGCGTATCCGCTATGGGGGATGCCAGCGGTTTCATAGCGAGCCAATCGCCGGTCTGGGTGCAGGCGGCCATGTGGGGCTGCGGCATGATCGCCGGCGGCTTGTTGACTTTCATGGCCACGCCGCTGTTCCAGCGCGTCGTCTTGCGCAAGACCAAGCGGCAGGACATCGGCGCCATCGTGGAACAGAGCTTTTACGAGCTTCTGAACGACGGACAGACGGTGAAGTCGCCGGATGGCAGCTTGACCTGCGTCGTGTCCGTTGGCGGGCAGGAACTGTCGTCCCTCTCGCTCGCCGAGAGGGCCGAGAGGGTCCTGAGGA
>NZ_BACU01000270.1 GCF_000333275.1 Azospirillum sp. B4
ATGAACTCCACGACCGGGCGCAGGCCACCGAACGCGGCACCCACCGCCAGGCCGGCGAAGCCATGCTCGGTGATGGGGGTGTCGATCACGCGATCGGCGCCGAACTCCTGCAACAAGCCCTGGGTCACCTTGTAGGCGCCCTGGTACTCGGCCACTTCCTCGCCCATGACGAAGACGCTGCCGTCCTTGCGCATCTCCTCGGCCATGGCGTCGCGCAAGGCCTCGCGCACCGTCATGGTCTGGGTGTTCTTGAAGAAGCGGTCCTCGTCCGACGGCGGCGGGGCCACGGGGGCCTTCACCGCCGGGGCGGCGGGAACGGCGGCCGGCTTGGCCTCTTCCTTGGGCGCTTCGGCCTTAGGGGCCTCGGCAGCGGCGGGGGCCTTGGCGGCGGTCACGTCGGCAGCGCTCTCGCCTTCACCGGCCAGCAAGGCGATGGCGGTGTTCACGGCCACGTTCTCGGTGCCTTCCGGCACCAGGATCTTGGCCAGGGTGCCTTCGTCCACGGCCTCCACTTCCATGGTGGCCTTGTCGGTCTCGATCTCGGCGATGACGTCACCGGCCTTGATCGTGTCGCCTTCCTTCTTCACCCACTTGGCAAGCTTGCCTTCGGTCATCGTGGGGGACAGGGCCGGCATCAGGATATCGATGGGCATTTTCTTATTCTCCGGCCAGCGATCAGGCTTCGACGAGGATGTCGGTCCACAGCTCCGAAACATCGGGTTCGGGGCTGGTGGTCGCGAAGTCGGCGGCCTCGGTGACGATGGCCTTAACGTCGCGGTCGATGACCTTCAGGCTTTCCTCGTCGGCGTAGCCCTTCTCGAACAGCCGCGCCTTCAGGTGGTCGATGCAGTCATATTCCGACCGCATCTTGTTGACCTCTTCCTTGGTGCGGTACTTGGCCGGGTCGGACATGGAGTGGCCGCGGTAGCGGTAGGTCTTCATCTCCAGGATCATGGGGCCGTTGCCGCCACGGACATAGGCCACGGCCTCGTCGGCGGCCTTCTTGACCTCCAGCACGTCCATGCCGTTGACCTGCTTGCCGGGGATGCCGTAGGCGCTGCCGCGCAGGTACAGCTCACCCGCCGAGGCGCGCTGCTGCGAGGTGCCCATGGCGTACTTGTTGTTCTCGATGACGTAGATCACCGGAAGCTTCCACAGCGCGGCCATGTTGAAGGACTCATAGACCTGGCCCTGGTTGACGGCGCCGTCACCCAGGTAGCAGACGTCGACGCAGCCGTCCTTCTTGTACTTGTGGGCGAACGCCAGGCCGGTGCCGATGGGCGTCTGCGCGCCGACGATGCCATGACCGCCGTAGAAGTTCTTCTCGCGCGAGAACATGTGCATCGAGCCGCCCTTCCCCTTGGAATAGCCGCCCGCGCGCCCGGTCAGCTCCGCCATCACGCCCTTGGCGTCCATGCCGCAGGCCAGCATGTGGCCATGGTCACGGTAGCTGGTGATGACGCTGTCGCCCGGCAGCTGCGCCGCCTGCATGCCCACCACCACGGCCTCCTGGCCGATGTACAGGTGGCAGAAACCGCCGATCAGGCCCATGCCATACAGCTGACCGGCCTTCTCCTCGAAGCGGCGGATCAGCAACATTTCCTTGTAGTAGTGGAGGAGTTCCTCCTGGGTCGGCTCCGGCGCTGCGTTCTCAGCGGGCTTGGCACGGCGTCTGGTCGTGGCCACTGGCGTCTCCCTTCTCAAGCGTGGGCGTTTAGCATCGCATGTCCCAGGGGATGGCCCCGGGCAATCCGGGCCGGGTCGGCCGGCACGGCTTCACTGCTAACGCCAAGTGCAGTGCAATGCAAGGAGTGTGCACTGCAAAACATTGCTTCATAAGGGTTATTTGCGATTAACCTATTTTTGGCTAATCGATGAATTATCAGCGGTTTACGGCACTTTGGCCGGCGCGTCCTTATCTTCATGCGGGGCAGGCTTGCCCGGAAGCAGGATCACGAGGTCATCCGGACGCGAGAAATCCAGCACCTTGCGGGCCTCTTCCTCCAACATGTCGGGATCAAGGTTGTCGGGGCGCAGCAGGCGGGCGCGACGTTCCATCGCCTCCCGCTCCGCGCGCACCTGGTCCAGCTGAGCCTTGGCCTGGGTCACCTGGGTCTGCAGCTGGGTCAGCGCCGTCAGCCCGCGTTCGCCCTGCACGGTGTGGTAGGCGAAATAAGCGACGACGGACGCCCCCACCACCGGTGCAACCACCTGGCGTAGGGCGCGGTTCAGAGCGGTACGGAAGGAACGGGCGCCAATCATGGGGCCCATGGTTCCACAAGGGTTCCGCAACCGTCAAATGGAAAGCGGCGTCTAATCTGTCTGCCGCATTTAATTCACGTTAATACCAACCATCGGTCGGCGTGATCCGACTATTGAGCAAAGAAAAAGGGGTGGAAGCCAGGTTCCACCCCCTCTTTCCGCCTAATCCGGCTGGCGCCGGACCGTGGCTTGGATTCAGCCGCGCTTCAGCGCGCCGCGGCCCGGGAACACGGCCGCCAGATCCAGCGCCTCCTCGATACGAATCAGCTGATTGTACTTGGCGATCCGGTCGGAGCGCGACAGCGAGCCGGTCTTGATCTGGCCGCAGTTGGTGGCCACAGCCAGGTCGGCGATGGTGGCGTCCTCGGTTTCGCCCGAGCGATGCGACATCACGGCGGTGTAGCCGGCGGCCTGGGCGATGCGCACGGCCTCCAGCGTCTCGGTCAGGCTGCCGATCTGGTTGACCTTCACCAGGATGGAGTTGGCGACCCCCTGCTTGATGCCGTCGGTCAGGCGGGCCGGGTTGGTGACGAACAGGTCGTCGCCCACCAGCTGCACCTTGGAACCGATGGCGTCGGTCAGGGCCTTCCAGCCGGCCCAGTCGTCCTCAGCCATGCCGTCTTCGATGGACACGATGGGGTAGCGGCCCGCCAGGTCGGCCCAGTAACGGACCATGGCGTCCGGGTCCAGTGTCTTGTTCTCACCGGCCAGCACGTACTTGCCATCCTTGAAGAACTCGGTGGAGGCGGCGTCCAGCGCCAGCACCACGTCGTCGCCCGGCTTGTAACCGGCGGCCTCGATGGCCTTCATGATGAAGGACAGGGCTTCGTCCGTGGACGCCAGGTTGGGGGCGAAGCCGCCCTCGTCGCCCACGGCGGTGTTGTGGCCGGCGTCCTTCAGCTTCTTCTTCAGGGCGTGGAAGATTTCCGCGCCAACACGAATGGCGTCGGCACAGCTTTCCGCACCCACCGGCATCACCATGAATTCCTGGATGTCGATGGGGTTGTCGGCATGGGCGCCGCCGTTGATGATGTTCATCATCGGCACCGGCAGGATGCGGGCGTTGGTGCCGCCGACATAGCGGTACAGCGGCAGGTCCAGCTCGTCCGCCGACGCCTTGGCCACGGCCAGCGACACGCCCAGGATGGCGTTGGCGCCCAGGCGGGCCTTGTTGGGGGTGCCGTCCAGCTCGATCATGGCGGCGTCGATGGCCACCTGGTCGGTGGATTCCAGGCCGCCGATGGTGTCGAAGATCTCGGTGTTGACCGAATCGACAGCCTTCAGCACGCCCTTGCCCAGGTACTTGGACTTGTCACCGTCGCGTAGTTCCACCGCCTCATGCGCGCCGGTGGAGGCGCCGGACGGCACGGCGGCGCGGCCGAAGGCGCCGGATTCCAGCCGAACATCAACCTCGACGGTCGGGTTTCCCCGGCTGTCGAGAATCTGGCGGGCCTGAATATCGATGATCGCGGACATGGGTTCTTCCCTTTATGCGTCGTGACGGCGAATGCGTCGTGGCGGGACGGTGCCCGTCATAGCCCTTAGGCGCCCCCGCAGGCAAGACCAGCGGGCGCGGTATCGCCTATGACGATTTGAAGGCTGTGGTTGTGCAGGGCGCCGGGACGTGCCGGGTATGGCGGAAGGCCACCGCTAGAATGACACCGCCGCGCCGATGCTGCGCCGCTTGCCCCGTGTGCCGGCGTAGAATCGCGACAGCTGCGCCAGATCCACCGCCTCATCCCCGGTGGGAAACAGCAGGGGACCAAAGCGGGCCTCGCGGTGGCCATAATCCAGCGCCACCGGCAGCACCGGCACCTTGGCGGCCACGGCGATGCGGTAGAAGCCGCTTTTCCAGCGCCCGACCTGGGCGCTGGACTTGCCGCCCCGGGTGCCGTCCGGCGCCACGCCGATGATCAGTTGCTCCGCCGCGTCGAAGGCGGCGACGCAGGTGCCCACCACGCCCTGCGGCGCGTCCCGGTTCACCGGCACCACGTCCAGGAAACGCATCAGCGGCGCCAGCGGCCCCTTGAACAGGGTGTGCTTGCCCAGCACGGTGACGCGCACACCGATGGTGAACGCGACCGCCATGGCCATCACGAAATCCCAGTTGGAGGTGTGGGGCGCCGCGATGGCCACGAACTTGGGCAGGTCAGGCACCTGTCCCACCAGGCGCCAGCCCATGAGCCGCAGGGTCACACGGCCCAGCGCGCGCGTGAGAGCGTTACCCCGCCGGGGAACCCGTGGGCCCACCCTGCCATCCATCCCGCTATCCTCCCCGGCGCAGCCACCGGTTGGCCCGGCGGCTTGGAAGACAGCATGACGAAGGCGGGCGCCCTTGGGAAGAAGCGGCCCGCCCGAGACATCAGAAGATCGGGTTGGCCTTGGCGATGCGGTCGATGGCGACCATGGTTTCCAGCAGGGCCGACAGGTCCTTTAGTTTGACCATGTTGGGACCGTCGCTGGGGGCGCAGTCGGGGTTCTCGTGCGTCTCCATGAAGACGGCGGCCACACCCACGGCCAGGGCGGCGCGGGCCAGCACCGGCACGAACTCCCGCTGACCGCCGCTGGTGGTGCCCTGCCCGCCCGGCTGCTGCACGGAGTGGGTGGCGTCCATCACCACCGGGTAACCCGTCTGCGCCATGATGGGCAGGCTGCGCATGTCGCTGACCAGGGTGTTGTAGCCGAAGCTGGCGCCACGCTCGCACAGCAGGATGTTCTGGTTGCCGGTGGAGGCGATCTTGGCCGCCACGTTCTTCATGTCCCACGGCGCCAGGAACTGGCCCTTCTTCACATTGATGACCTTGCGGGTCTCACCAGCGGCCAGCAGCAGATCGGTCTGGCGGCAGAGGAAGGCCGGAATCTGCAACACGTCCACGACCTCGGCCACCGGGGCGCACTGCTCCGCCGTGTGCACATCGGTCAGGACGGGGCAACCGAACTTCTCCCGCACCTCGGCCAGGATGGGCAGGCTCTTCTCCATGCCCAGGCCGCGCGCGGTGCTGACCGACGTGCGGTTGGCCTTGTCGAAGCTGGTCTTGTAGACGAGGCCGATGCCCAGCTTCGACGTGATCTCCACCAGCGCGTGGCTCATCTCCATCGCGTGCGCGCGGCTTTCCAGCTGGCAGGGGCCGGCGATCAGCATGAAGGGCTTGTCGTTGGCCACGTCCAGGTCGCGGATGCGGACGGTGCGGATGTCGGTCATCTCAAGATGCTCCCAAAAGCCAAAGGGCCGCCGCTGACGATGCGGCGGCCCCCTGGGACTGATACGGGCGTTGCCGCTTAAACCAGCCGGCTCTGCGCGATGGCGGCGCTGATGAAGCTGGTGAACAGCGGGTGCGGCTCAAACGGCTTGGACTTCAGCTCCGGATGGAACTGCACGCCGATGAACCATGGGTGGGTGGGGATCTCCACGATCTCCGGCAGCTCGCCGTCCGGCGACAGGCCGGAGAACTTCAGGCCCACCTTCTCCAGCTGGTCCTTGTAGGTGATGTTCACCTCGTACCGGTGGCGATGGCGCTCTTCGATATGGTTGGCGCCATAGACCTCCGCAACCTTGGTGCCGGGCAGCAACTGGCAGGGATAGGCGCCCAGCCGCATGGTGCCGCCCAGGTCACCCTCGGCGCCGCGCTTTTCCATCTCGTTGCCGCGCACCCACTCGGTCATCAGGCCGACCACCGGGTGCTTGTACTTGTGCCCGAACTCGGACGAGCCGGCGTCCTCCAGGCCCGCCAGGTGGCGGCTGGCCTCGATCACCGCCATCTGCATGCC
>NZ_BACU01000269.1 GCF_000333275.1 Azospirillum sp. B4
AGGACTGGTGGGCGTTCAGCCATGGCAAGGTGGTATCCGACGACGCCAAGGCCCCGGGCGTGGAGATCGGCCGCCCCACCGACACCTACCGCCGCGTCCGGATCGAGAGCGCCTTCGGCAAGCTGACCGTGCTGGTCACCGATGGCCACCTGCCCTGGCCCTATGGCCGGGAGATGACGGGCTATGAGGTGACCAACCTGGATGAGACCCTGGCCAAGGCCAAGGCCGCCGGCGTCACCGTGGTGGTTGAGCCCTACACCGCCGACCACCGCAAGGCCGTGGTGGTCCAGTTCCCCGGCGGCTACATCGCCGAAATCCACAGCGCGTCCTAAGAATCCGCCATGACCCGCCGACGGCACCGTCCGACATCCCCGTGCCGTCGGCACGTCCTGAAGCACTCGCGCCATCGGCACGTGATGGCCTGCACCCTTTCTCTGGGCACCCTGGCCCTGGCCTGCGCGTTCCCCGCCGGCGCCAGGGCGCAGGAGGACACCCCGGACGAGGCCACCCTGGCGGCCCCGCCCTCCGTCACCCAGCGGCCGGCCATCAAGTCCAACCGCTGGCAGGAGGATTGGTCGGCCCTGGCCGACCCCGCCCTGCGTACCCAGCCTATGGATGGGCTGAAGTACATCCCGCTGGATACGACCAATGCCCAGACCTATCTGTCGCTGGGCCTGACCCTGCGGGAGCGGTTCGAGGATAACGAGGCGCCCGGCTTCGGCATCGGCGGTCGCAAGGGCGACAGCTATGTCATCCAGCGCCTGCAGACCCACCTGGACCTGCGCATCGACGGCCACTGGCAGCTGTTCGGCCAGTTCGAGGATGCGCGGGCGTTCGACAAGACCACCCTGACCCCGGCCGACCAGAACCAGGCCGACCTGCGCCAGGCCTTCGTCGCCTACAGCGGCGACCTCACCGATGGCGTCACCGTGAAGGTGCGCGCCGGCCGGCAGGAGATGGGCTTCGACCGCCAGCGCTTCGTCTCCACCCGCGATGGGCCCAACGTGCGCCAGGCCTTCGATGCCGTGTGGGTCAATGTGGAGGCCGCCCCCTGGCGCGTCATCAGTTTCTGGAGCCATCCGGTGCAGTACCGCACCGGAGAACCGTTCGACGACTATTCCAACACCCACCTGCAATATGGCGGCATCCGGGTGGAGCATGCCGGGGTGGGGCCGGGGGAGCTGTCCGCCTATTATTCCCGCTACCAGAACGACACCGCCAAATACCTCGACGCCAGCGGGCTGGAGCGGCGCGACATCTTCGATGTGCGCTATGCCGGCGGCGCCGCCGGCTTCGACTGGGACGTGGAGGGCATGGCCCAGTGGGGCACGGTAGGGCCCAAGTCGGTGGGGTCGTGGGCGGTCGGCGCCCTGACCGGCTATACGCTGGACGACGTCGCCTGGACGCCGCGCCTGGGCCTGCAGGCGGACGCGGCCTCGGGCGACGGCCGGCCGGGCGACGGCCGGCTGGGCACCTTCAACCCGCTGTTCCCCAACGGCTATTATTTCGCGCTGGCGGGTTACACCGGTTATGCCAACCTGATCCACCTGAAGCCGTCGCTGACCCTGAAGCCGCTGCCCAAGCTCAGCGTCATGACGGCGGCGGGCCTGCTGTGGCGGCAGACGACGGCCGACGCCGTCTATGTCCAGCCCAGCAACGCCGTGGCCGGCACCGCCGGCCGGGGGACGCCGTGGACAGGCGTCTACGGCCAGTTGCGCGTGGACTATGCCGTGACGGCCAACCTGACCACGGCGGTGGAGGCGGTGCACTACGCCATCGGCGACACCCTGCGCCAGGCCGGCGGGCATGACAGCGACTATCTGGGCATCGAACTGAAACTGGGATGGTGAGGCCATGAAACAGGGTTTACCCGTGCTGCTGAGCGTCAACGGCGGCTATGTCGACACCGCCGGTTTCCTGGCCCTGCAGGGCCTGTTCACCGCCCATGTCACCGGCAACTTCGTCACCTTCGGCGCCTCGCTGGTGCTGGGCACGTCGGGTGCGGGCGCCAAGCTGCTGGCCCTGCCGGTGTTCTGCGTGGTGGTGATCCTGTCGCGCTTCCTCTGCGCGGGGCTGGAGCGGCGGCAAATCCCCATCCTGCGCACGCTGCTGGTGCTGAAGATGCTGCTGCTGGCCGCTGGCGCCGCCCTGGCCATCCATTTCGGCCCCTTCCACAACGGCGACACCCTGCCCGCCATCATCACCGGCATGGTGCTGGTGACCGCCATGGCCCTGCAGAACGGCATGCACCGCGCCCATATGAGCACGACGCCGCCCACGACCCTGATGACCGGCACCACCACCCAGATCATGATCGACCTGGCCGACCTGATGCGCGGCGTGTCAGGGGAGGCGCGGGCTGCGGCCAAGGGCCGCCTGGGCAAGATGTCGGCCAGCGTCATCGGCTTCGCGTTCGGCTGCGCCGCCGCCGCCGGACTGTTCCTGGTGGTGCACGAATGGGCCTTCGTCGTGCCCCCGGTCATCGCCTTCATCGGCGCGCTGGTGACGGGCGATGTCCAGGCTAGCCCCGTGGCGCCAACAGCACGGTAAGCAGAATCTCCTCCCCCGCCTCACAGTCCTGGTACATCGCCTCTTCCAAGCTGGCGGGCGGCAAGGGCGCCAAGTTCGCCACCGACCTCGCCCCCTACGGCGCGCCCACGGCCACGACCTTCAAGGACGCACGGCGGAGCGCTGGTACGACTATGTCCTGCATTTCGGCCCTGGCGTCTTCCTCCCCTTCGCTATCCGCCTGGGGAAGATGGCAGGCCGGCTTCGCCATCGGCTAGCGCTTCCTCCCTGCCGCCGCTATAGTTACCGGTAACATGCCGAACGGCGATGAACGGGAGGAAATATGACCGGGACCAAGCGGGGATTCGCCCGATCCGTGATGGCGGCTGTCTGTCTGGCGGCGTTGGTGGGAAGCCCTGCCCTGGCCGCCCCCGCCGGACACGCCCCTGCCGAACACACCGCCGTCGACCGGGCACCCTGGGGGCCCGGCCCGGGCGGGGAGAAGACTGAAACCCTGACCGTCGCCAACGACATCGCCCGCCTGACGCTGTCCACCTACGGCGCGCGCAT
>NZ_BACU01000268.1 GCF_000333275.1 Azospirillum sp. B4
CGCCCCCGGTGGTGGTGCGGGTGGGCGGGCAGTACCATGTGCGTGCCATCCAGAAGGTGAATCCAGACAACAGCCTGACCTTCCTGTGCGCCATCGACGAGGGCCTGGTGCTGACGGTGGCGCGCGGCATCGATATGGTGGAAAATCTGCATGAGCTGTTCCGCCGCCTGGAGCGGGAGATCGGCGGACGTCCGGAAGCCATCGTGGGGTTCGACTGCGTGCTGCGCAATCTGGAAACCGAACAGCGCAACCTGAAGGCCGCCGTGTCGGACCTGTTCGTGGCCCATCACGTCACCGGCTTCTGCACCTATGGCGAACAGTACATGTCCATGCACGTCAATCAGACGTTCACCGGCGTCGCCATCGGTGCGACATGATCAATCCCAAGCCCCTGCCCCCCCCGGCCAGCCCGGCGCCAGCGAACGAGGACGCCGCCCGCCGCATCGCCGAGCTGGAACGGCAGGTGGCCAAGCTGACCCGCATCAACCAGTCGCTGATGGACCGGGTGGAACTGCATGTGGACGGCCAGGGCTCGGCCTTCTCCCTGTTCCAGACCGCCATTTCACTGGAGGCGCAGGTGCGCTCGCGCACCCAGTCGCTGGAAGAGGCGCTGGTGGATCTGGAGCGGTCCTACCACGAGGCCGCCAACGCGCGGGAGCAGGCCGAAACCGCCCGCCTGCGCCTGTTCACCGCCATCGAGGCGGTCAGCGGCGGTTTCGCCCTGTTCGACGCCGCCGACCGGCTGGTGCTGTTCAACCAGGATTACCTGAGCTTCTGGCCTGGCATGGCGGGCGACGTGCACCCCGGCATGTCCTTCAGCGACATGGTGCACCTAGCGGTGCAGCGCAAAAGCGTGATGGACGCCTATCGCGATCCCGACGGCTGGGTGCGGCGCCGCCTGCGCCAGCATGCCGAATGCCAGGGCCCCACCGTCCACGCGCTGAGCGATGGCCGCTGGATGCAGATCAACGAGAAGCGCACCAACGACGGCGGCGTAGTCGCCATCTACACCGACATCACCGCGCTGAAGCGGCGGGAGACGCTGCAGTGGAAGGCGGCGCTGGCCAAGAAGACCACGCTGCTGCAAGCCACGCTGGACAGCATCTTCCAGGGCGTGGCGGTGTACGACGTCCACCTGACGCTGGTCGCCTGGAACAACGAATTCGTGCGCCTGCTGGACCTTTCGCCCCGCTGCGTGCGCCGGGGCGCCGTCTTCGCCGACTTCCAGCGTTTCAACGAGGGCCTGCAGCCCCACGGCATCAGCGAGCCGCGCTTCCTGGAACCGCACATCAACCCGCTGCCGCTGCGGCTGGAGCAGACATGGTTCAACGGCCGGGTGCTGGATATCGAGCGCAGCCCCATGCCGGACGGCGGCTTCGTCCTGACCTTCACCGACATCACCGAGCGCAAGCGCAACGAGGAGGCGCTGCGCGACAGCGAGCGGCGCATCCGCCTGGTGACGGACGCCATGCCGGCGCTGATCGCCTACGCCGACGCGGAGGAACGCTACCAATTCGTCAATGCCCCCTACCGGCAGTGGCTGAAGCGGCCGGAGACGGCGATCCTGGGCCGGCGCATGCGCACCGTGCTGGCGCCGGCGTTCTATCAGCGCTGCGCCGCCTATATCCGCCAGGCCCTGGCCGGGCAGACGGTGTCGTTCGAGGTGGAGCTGACACCCACCGGCGACGCCGATCCCCTGGCGGAGCCCCGGTATGCCCACGTCACCTTCGTGCCCCATATCGGCCTGCCCAACGCCGACCAGGACCGCGTCATCCTGGGCCTGTTCACCCTGATGCAGGACGTGACGGAACGGCGCCGCGCCGACGCCGCCATCAAGGAGGCCAACGAGACCCTGGAACGGCGGGTGACGGAGCGCACGGCCGCCCTGACCGCCCTGAACGGCCAATTGCAGCAGGAGATCGCGGAGCGGCGGGAGGTGGAGCGCGCGCTGCAATCCGCCAAGGTGGAGGCGGAACAGGCCAACCTGTCCAAGACCAAGTTCCTGGCCGCCGCCAGCCACGACCTGCTGCAGCCGCTGAATTCCGCCCGCCTGTTCGTCTCGGCATTGGCGGAGCTGGAGCACACCCGCAAGAACCGCTCGCTGATCGACAACATCGACGTGTCGCTGGGCGCGGTCGAGGGGCTGCTGGACGCCCTGCTGGACATCTCGAAGCTGGACGCCGGCGCCGTCTCACCAGAGGTGGTGGATTTCCCCATCGGCAGCCTGCTGGGCCCGCTGTACACCGAACACCAGGTGGTGGCGCATGAGCGGGGCCTCGTCCTGCGCTACGCCCCGTCACGGGCGGTGGTGCGCTGTGACATCCGCCTGCTGCGCAGCATCGTGCAGAACTTCCTGTCCAACGCCGTCCGCTACACCCAGCACGGCGGCGTGCTGCTGGGCTGTCGCCGGCGGGGCGATTTCCTGCGCATCGAGGTGTGGGACAGCGGCCCCGGGATTCCGCCCGACCAGCTGGACGAGATCTTCAAGGAATTCCACCAGTTGCACCGGGGGCCCATGCTGGGTGGGGGCGAAGGGCGCAACCGGGCCGCCGGCCGCGGCATGGGCCTGGGCCTGGCCATCGTGCGCCGGGTGGCCAAGGTACTGGGCCTGACGGTGGAGACGCGGTCGGTGGTGGGACGGGGCTCCGTCTTCTCGGTCGCCGTGCCCCTGGGCGCCATGACGGCGTCGGCCACCCCCCGCCGGGTGGCCGGCGACGGCACCGCCCGCCCCCTGGACGACGCCCTGGTGCTGGTCCTGGATGACGAGCCCAGCGCCCTGATGGGCATGCAGGCCCTGCTGTCCACCTGGGGCTGCGAGGCGGTCGTGGCCGCCACCGGGGACGAGGCGCTGGAGGTGCTGGCCCGCCTGCCCCGCCCGCCCGACGTGCTGATCGCCGATTTCCACCTGGGCGACGGCCACATCGGCCCCGACGTGGTCACCCGCCTGCGCCAGGCCATCGCCGCCAGCGCCGGCACCGCCCCGCCGGGCATCATCGTCACCGCCGACCACACCCCCGAGGTCGAGGCCCAGGTGAAGCAGCACCATTACTGGATGTTGAAGAAGCCCCTGAACCCCGCCCAGCTGCGGGCCCTGCTGTCCAGCATGCTGGGGTGAGCGGCCCAAGCAGACTTTCCGCCGCCTGTCCTTGATCTGACGCGTTGACACCCCGCCACAACCGGCGATATCCCCGGTGCATGGAAAACACGCCTCGCGTCAAGGTTCCCGCATGCGCTCCCTCCTGGCCGGCCTGACCCCGGCGGACATCCGCACCGATCCCTTTCCCCATATCGTGGCCGACCTGCCCATGGAAGCGGCGCGGTATGAGGCCTTGAGCGACAGCTTCCCCAGCTTCCAGCGCCTGGCATGGGACTGCCCGCCGGAACGGGTGCCCAACAACCGGCGTTTCGCCCTGCCGGCCCAGCTGTTGATGGAGGCCCCGGATCTGCCGGAGTGCTGGAAGGAGTTCGTAGCCCTGCACAGCGGACCGGAATTCCTGGCCGAGGTGGCGACCCTGTTCGCGGGCCATTGGGACCCGGCGATGCTGGCCGCCCTGGACGGCAGCCTGACCGGCCACAGCACCGGCCGGCTGAGCCTCAGCAACCCCGGCCCCTATCGCATCCACCAGGACGCGCGGCTGGAGATCAACAGCGCCGTACGCGATCGGCCCTCCTCCTCCCGTGCGGCCCACCTGGACACGCCGAACCGCCTGTTCTCCTGCCTGTTCTACCTGCGGGCACCGGACGACGACGCCGTGGGCGGCGATCTGGAACTGTTCCGCTGGCGACGCGGGCCGGCGGGCCCCGTCTCGCCCTATGAGATGCCGCCGGACGCGGTGGAGCGGGTGGCCACCATCCCCTATGCCGCCAACCGGCTGGTGATCTTCCCACAGAACGTGAACGCCCTGCACGGGGTGAGCCCGCGCCATCCGACGCCGCACACCCGCCGCTATGTCTTCATCACCGCCGAGCTGACGGAGGATTGGATGACCTTTCCCGACCCAGACCCCGTCAGCGACCCAGCAGGCCCCGGCCCGGCGCCTGAGGAGGCGGCACCATGCGCCTGCTGATCCACGGCATGCAGTCGGCCGGCGCCACGGCCTTCGCCCGGGCGCTGGCGGAGCGGCCGGGATGCCTGGCGCTGGTCGACATCCCCAATAACTTCGCCGCCCCACGGGTCACCACCAGCGCCGATTTCGTGGCCAAGGTGGTGGTGACCACCGCCTATCCCTTGGCCGTGCATGTCGAACGGTTCCGCCCCGACAAGGTGGTGCTGTTGCTGCGCGACCCCCGCGACAACTACGAAAGCCTGAGCACCAAGGACTATCGCCATCATTCGGGCCTGATGGACGAGAAGTTCCTGATCCTGGACCAGCTGTTCGCCGAACGGCACCAGCGGTTCGACGCCGTGGTGCATTACGAGGACTTCCTGGCCCGCGACCCGGCGGTGTTCACCGCCATGGAAGCCCTGGGATGGCCGCTGACCGAGGAGCATTACACCTACCGGCGCGGCTATAACGAACTGCTGGGAACCCTATGGGCGGCGGAACCGCCCCTGCAGGAAACCATGGGGGTGGTGTTCGGCAACGCCCGCGGCGGCGGCGTGACCGACGCGCATCGCGACAAGCCGCGCAGCGCCGAGACCGACGCCCGGCTGGAACTGCTGTGCCCCCGCCTGCTGGCCCATTACCGCGCCCGCGAAGTGGCCCCCCCCATCGCGCCGGAGGTGTCGCGCCCCACCCTCTAAGCCTGTATATCTTCCGCCAGGACATAAGAATTGGCGGATGGTTGCGGATGCGTCGGCTTGCGTTGGCCCTGGCCTGGTTCCTGCTTTCGTCCGGCCTCTCGTCCGGCGCCGCCTTCGCCCAGTCCGGCCCGGCCTCCGGCATCCAGGAGGCGGATCTGGACCGCGCCACGCGGCCCCAGGACGATTTCTACCGCTTCGCCGTGGGCGGTTGGATCGATCGCACCCAAGGTCCCGCCTACATGCCGGGCTGGAACGCGGGGCGGGAGATGCAGCTGGGCGTCTATGAGGCGCTGAACCGCGACCTTCAAGCCCTGGGCACCGCCCCCGGCGGCGACCCGAACAACGCCAAGCTGGCGGATCTGTACGCCGGCTTCATGGATGAGGCGGCCATCGGCGCCGCCGTCCTGGCGCCGCTGAAGGCCCAGCTGGCGCAAATCGACGCCGCCAGGACGCCCGCCGACATCACCCGGGCCATCGCCATGCTGGGCGCCCACAACCTGGACATCGGCTTCGGCGTCTGGGTGCATGCCGACGACCAGGATCCAACCCGCTACCTGGCCGATTTCGTGCAGTCGGACCTGGGCCTGCCCGACCGCGACTATTACGTCGACGACGCGCCCCGGTTCAAAAGCATCCACGACGCCTATCGCGGGCATGTCGAACGCGTGCTGACCCTGTCCGGCGTATCCAACGCCGGCGCGCTGGCCAAAGCCGTGGTGACGCTGGAAACCAGGTTGGCCACGGCGCAGTGGACCGAAACGGCGACCCGCGTGCCGGGCGCCACCGCCCACCGCCAAGACCGCGCCGCACTGGCCACCGTCGCGCCGGGCCTGGACCTGGCGCTGTACGCCAGCGCCGTGGGCATCCCCGACTCGGTCCGCCATTTCAACGTGGGGCAGGACAGCTTCTTCACCGCCTACGGCCGGCTGCTGACCGGGACGCCGGCGCCGGTATGGCGGGCCTACCTGCGCCTGCGGTTGCTGGACAACGTGGCCCGCCTGCTGCCCCGACCCTATCGGGAGGAGGCTGACGCCTTCTATGGCGCCACCCTGCGCGGCGCCACGGCCAGCCGGCCGCGCTGGCTGCGCGCCATGGGCTATATCGAGGACACCATGGGCGACGCGCTGGGCCGGCTGTACGTCCAGCGTTATTCCTCGCCGGAGACGGAGCGCAAGGCGCGGCAGGTGCTGGACACCATCGTCCAAGCCTTCCGCCAGCGCATCCAGACCCTGGCCTGGATGGGCCCCGAAAGCCGGCGGGGGGCGCTGGCCAAGCTGGACCAGCTGGTCATCCGCCTGGGCGCGCCCGACCACATCCGCGACTATACCGGCCTGACGACCGACCCGCACGACCCGGTGGGCAACTGGCTGCGGGCGCGCGGCCTGCAGTTCCGCGAAACCATCGCCAAGCTGGAGCGCCCCGTCGACCGCGAGGAATGGACCATGACCCCGCAGTCGGTGAACGGCTACTACTCCGTCAGCCGCAACCAGGTGGTGCTCCCCGCCGCCCTGCTGCGGCCGCCCAATTTTCAGGTGGACGCGGACGACGCGGTGAACTACGGCGCGCTGGGCTGGTTCATCGCGCATGAGCTGAGCCACGCCTTCGACCGGGCGGGCAGCCGCTATGACGGGCGCGGCGCCCGCGTGGAATGGATGACGCCGCAGGACAGGGCGGAATTCGAAAAACGCGCCCAGGCGGTGGTCGCGCAGTACGCCCGGTACGAGGCCACCCCGGGGCATCCTCTGGACGGCGAGCTGACGGTGGGGGAGAATATCGCCGACATCTCCGGCCTGGCCATCGCCTACGACGCCTATCACCAGGCCCTGAACGGCAGGCCGGCGCCGGTGCTGGACGGCTGGACGGGCGACCAGCGCTTCTTCCTGGCCTTCGCCCGGCAATGGGCGGCGGAACCGATCAAGACGGAAAAGGACCTGAACCAGGCCCTGGCCGACACCCACGCGCCCGCCCCCTTCCGGGTGAAGGGTAGTCTGGTCAACCTGGACGCCTACTACCAGGCCTTCGATGTACGGCCGGGTGACGGCATGTACGTGCGGCCGGCGGACCGTGTTCACATCTGGTAGCCGGGCGTGGGCGTCCACAGCTTGGTCAGGGGACCGTCAGCGCCGGTGACGGGGTCGCTGGCCGGGAAAGGCAGCCGGGCGATGCGCTCCACCATGACAGGCGTCGGCGCCTCCCGGCAGATGTCCCACTCCTGGGCCGGCGGATAACCGCCCACCACCAGGAAGTCGTCGCTGGCGTCCAGGCGGCAATGGCCGGTCCCGGCCGGCAGGACGGCCACGTCGCCGGCGCGCACCGTCACGGCCCGACCCTGCGGGCCGCCCAGCATCAGCTCGGCCCGGCCGCGGGCGACGCCCAGCACCTCATGGGCGGTGGAGTGGTAGTGATGGTAGTCGTAGATGCCGTCCCGCCACCGCGCCGGCCAGCCGTTGCGCCGGAACAGCCCTTCGAACGCCGCCGCCGGGTCCTCGCCCTCCAGCCGCGCCATGCCGCGATACAGCAGCACGGCCAAACGGGCGTTGTTTGGAACCCAACCCAGGCTGTGCAGGATGAAGTTCTCCGGCCACCGTCCCGGTTCGCCCGCCATGCCGCCATAGGCGGCGGCTTCGGTATGGTGCTCGGCCATGGCCCGTCTCCTCGAAGGGGGTTTGATCCCCCTTCTCAAGTCCGTATCGCAGCCATGGGTTCCGGTAATGGGTTCCGGCGGCCTCCGGCCTTGGGCTCCGGAGTCAGCCTTCCGCGACGTCGGCGAAGCTGTCCAGATGCAGGCGGCCGGCCATGACCACGGCCTGGGTCCGGCTGTAGACGCGCAGCTTGTGCAGGATGCTGGAGACGTGGGCCTTCACCGTGGTTTCGGCGATGTCCAGGTCATAGGCGATCTCCTTGTTCAGCTTGCCCGTGCCCAGCAGCTGCAGCACGCGGCGCTGCTGTGGCGTCAGGGTCAGGACCCGCTGCAGGAAATCGTCGTCCGTCGCCTGGCCCTTGGGGTCGGGCGGCGGGGCGGCGGCCACCAGATCGGCGGGGCAGTAGGTGCCGCCGCCGGCCACCAGGGCCAGGGCCGCCACGATCTCCGCCCGTGGGGTGGATTTGGGTATGAAGCCCATGGCGCCCAACGCCAGCGCCTCCCGCACCAGACGCGGATCCTCCAGGGCCGAGATCACCACCACGGGCGTGGCGGGGAATTGGCTACGGATGCGCACCAGGCCTTCGAATCCGTCCACCCCGGGCATGCGCAGATCCAGCAGCAGGAGATCGGCGACACCGATGGACTCCAGCAACTGCATCACCGCCCCCAGATGGGCGCATTCCACTATCTCGACTTGGTCAAAAGCGGATTCCACGGCAAGGGCCAGCGCGCCCCGCACCATGGGATGGTCGTCGGCAATGATTACTTGCGGCATGCGTCGCCTCGTTCGCGGGCGATTATATTCGGCGTTTCCTCGACCTTGACGATAGTCGATCCGGCGGCCCCCCGCTAGTGCCTGAGAGGCTTAGGCCGACATTATTCGCCAAGGTGGCGCAGGCTTTCCGGCCGTTTATGGCAATTATTTGATAAGTCATCGATTATAGGCGATACTGGCCCTATCGGCGGTCCATCGCCCACCCCCCATCCGCACGGCGCGCCATCCTTGTACCAAAGTACAATTGGCACCCGGGACGGGCTTCTTGAAGATGGGCAGCAAGCCGAACGGCGGTTCATACCTTTGTAGTTTCAAAGGGTCTCCGCGGTTCCAAGGGATGGCTCGAGAGGAGCGAACCTGGAGGGGCCACGGCGACAGCAATGACGAAGAACTGGCAGAGTCAAAGTTCCCGCGTAAACGTGGGCCTGCGGCGCGACCGGACACCGGTGCCCCCTTGCCCCCTTATCCGACAAGCGCCCGGTTTCAACGGTATCCCCAGTACCCTGGCCCCGGGCGCGAAACGGCCATCCCCCCCGAACCGGCAGGCGTGCCGGTGCCTGGGGCGGATGGCAGGGAAGTAGGAGGGGTCGCCCATCGGCGGCCAGCGGCCTGAAGCGGGATGGACATCGGTCCTGCGGGACCTACCCTTAAACCTTCAAAGGAGATCCCCCATGCGTTGGAAGAAGCCCACCGTCACCGAAATCGTCCTGGGCATGGAAATCAACTGCTACGCCTGCGCGGACGTCTGACGGCGCCCCCCAGGGGCGGGCCCGGCGGGGCCTGCCCGATTTCGCGCATCCGGTCCTTAGAGCACCTTTCGTTTGCCTAATTATCGCGTCGCCCATCCGCCGGCCAGGCGGACACCAAATCGGCCGGACCTACCGGTCATCCCCAGGGAGGGAAATGATGAATCAGCGGAAGAAGGTCCTGTTGTCCTGGACCGCCCTGGTGGCGGCCAGCATGCTTGCCGGCAGCCAACCGTCGCTGGCGAATGAAGAGCTGGGCAAGCTTTCCAAGGACCCCAAGCAGTGGGTCATGCAATCCGGCGACTACGCCAACCAGCGTTACAGCAGCCTGAAGCAGATCACCGCGGCCAACGTGAAGGAACTGCGGCCGATTTGGAGCTTCTCCACCGGCGTGCTGCGCGGGCACGAGGGCGGGCCGCTGATCGTGGGCGACGTCATGTACGTCCACACCCCATTCCCCAACATCGTGTACGCGCTGGACCTGAACAACCAGGGCCGCATCCTGTGGAAGTATGAGCCCAAGCAGGATCCCAACGTCATCCCGGTCATGTGCTGCGACACGGTGAACCGCGGCGTCGCCTATGGCGATGGCAAGATCATCCTGAACCAGGCCGACGCCAACGTCGTGGCGTTGGACGCCAAGACCGGCAAGGAGCTGTGGAAGGTCGCCAACGGCGATCCCAAGAAGGGCGAGACCATGACCGGCGCGCCGTTCGTGGTGAAGGACAAGGTGCTGGTTGGCATCAGCGGCGGCGAATTCGGCGTGCAGGGCCGCATGACGGCCTACAACCTGAAGGACGGTTCCGTCGCGTGGAAGGCCTATTCGGTCGGTCCCGACGACCAGATCCTGTTCGACCCGCAAAAGACCATGAACCTGGGCAAGCCCGTCGGCGCCAATTCGTCCCTGTCCACCTGGCAGGGCGACCAGTGGAAGACCGGCGGCGGCGCCACCTGGGGCTGGACCAGCTACGACCCGCAGCTGAACCTGATCTATTACGGCTCGGGCAACCCTTCCACCTGGAACCCGAAGCAGCGCCCCGGCGACAACAAATGGTCCATGACCATCTTCGCCCGTGACGCCGACACCGGCGTGGCCAAGTGGGTCTATCAGATGACGCCCCATGACGAGTGGGACTATGACGGCGTCAATGAGATGATCCTGGCCGACATCAAGGTGAAGGGCACGCCCGTCAAGGCGCTGGTCCACTTCGACCGCAACGGCTTCGCCTATACCATGAACCGTGAGACGGGCGAGCTGCTGGTGGCGGAGAAGTACGACCCCGCCGTGAACTGGGCCACCCATGTCGACATGAAGACCGGCCGGCCCCAGGTCGTCGCCCAATACAGCACCGACCAGAACGGCGAGGACAAGAACACCAAGGGCGTCTGCCCGGCGGCCCTGGGCAGCAAGGATCAGCAGCCGGCCTCCTTCTCCCCGGAAACCGGCCTGTTCTACGTGCCGACCAACCACGTCTGCATGGATTACGAGCCGTTCAAGGTCTCCTACACCGCCGGCCAGCCCTATGTCGGCGCCACCCTGTCGATGTTCCCGCCCAAGGGCGAGAGCCACCTGGGCAACTTCATCGCCTGGGACGCCAGCGCCGGCAAGATCGTCTGGTCCAACAAGGAGACCTTCTCCGTCTGGTCCGGCGCCCTGACCACGGCGGGCGGCGTCGCCTTCTACGGCACGCTGGAAGGCTATCTGAAGGCGGTCGACATGAAGACCGGCAAGGAGCTGTACAAGTTCAAGACGCCGTCGGGGATCATCGGCAACGTCACAAGCTATGAGCATGGCGGCAAGCAGTATATCGCCGTGCTGTCCGGTGTCGGCGGCTGGGCCGGCATCGGCATGGCCGCCGGCCTGGGCGGCGACACCGACGGCCTGGGTGCCGTCGGCGCCTACAGGCAGCTGGCCAATTACACCCAGCTGGGCGGTGTGCTCACCGTCTTCGCCCTACCGTAACCCTCTCTACTCCTAAAGCCCCGCCTGGGGTGTTCCCTCAGGCGGGGCTTCTTTGCCCCCTGAATTCGCGTACTGGCCAATTCGGGTATTGGTGGTTCGGGTGCTGGCGAGTTCGGGCACCCAGGGTTTTCTACCGCATTCCACTTCGCGAAAGAGGTCCGACTGATGCCGAAACGCGTGGCACTGGCCGTTGCCGTCTCCTTCCTGTCCCTGACCGTCTGCGGCGCCGCCGGCTTGGCCGTGGCCGCCGACGGCAGCGCCCCCGCCACCAAGGTGGCGGCAACCGAGACCAAACCCTACAAGGTCGAGGGCGGCAAGGTCGATCAAGGCACCTACAACGGCTACCGTCGCTATGGCGAATCCTGCTTGCGCTGCCACGGGCCCGATGGGGCCGGCAGCTCCTACGCCCCGGACCTGACGGACAGCCTGAAGCACATGGATTATGACACGTTCGCCGAAACGGTGATCAACGGGCGCAAGAACGTGAACACCGCCAACAACAACGTCATGCCCTCGTTCGGCACGACGGAGGATGTGGCGAACTATCTGGATGACATCTACGGCTACCTGAAGGCCCGGTCCGACGGTGTCCTCGGCCGCGGCCGGCCGCAACGCATCGGTGACTGAAGAACGCGGTTCCCTGATGAAGCTGTTCAACCGACGGGCATCCCGTCTGGCGCTGGCGGCCCTGCTGCCGCTGGCGCTCACCTGCACCCAGGCCCTGGCCCAGACGGCCGAACTGGTGTCCCGCACCGAATTGCGTGTCTGCGCCGACCCCAGCGACCTGCCCTATTCCAACCAGAAGCAGGAAGGGTTCGAGAACAAGATCGCGGCCATCATCGGCCAGGATCTGAAGCTGCCCGTCAGCTACGTCTGGTTCCCCCAGGTCATGGGCTTCGTGCGCAACACCTTGCGCGCCCGCCAATGCGACCTCGTGATGGGCACGGCGGCCGGCGACGCGCTGATGGACAGCACCACCGCCTATTACCACAGCGGCTACATGATCGTGACCCGGGCGGACGCGCGCATCGCCGCCGTCTCGCTGGGTGACCCCAGCCTGGCGGACAAGCGCTTCGGCATCGTGGCCGCCACGCCGCCCACCGACCTGCTGCTGCGCCACAAGCTGATGGACCGCACCACATCGTACTCCCTGGCCGTGGACACCCGGTACGAGTCGCCAGCGCGATCCATGCTGCAGGATCTGGTGGACCACAAGATCGACGTGGCGCTGCTGTGGGGACCCATCGCCGGCTATTACATCAAGCACGACAAGCTGCCGCTGAAGGCCGCCTTCCTGGACCCCGAGGGCGAAGGCGGGCGGCTGGACTTCCGCATCGCCATGGGCGTGCGCGCCAACGAGCCGGAATGGCGCCGCACCGTCGACCAGGCCCTGCAACGCCACCGGGCGGAGGTCGACAAGCTGCTGGCCGACTACGGCATCCCCCTGCTGGATGAGCAGAACAAGCCCATCGCCGCCAGCCTGCCGGGGGCGACCAGCGGCGCCAAGCCATGAGGGCCGGGCCGTGGGGATGAACCCGTGAGGATGACCCCATGGGGATGAATGCGGCGGCGCGGGCCGCCGCCCTGTCCCTGGGCATGCTGGCCGGGGCGGCCGCCGCCCAACCGCCCGATCCCCCGGTGCCCAATCCACCGATACCGGAACCGCCAGGCTATCGCCTGGACGACTACCGCGCCCCCGTGCCGGCCACGGTGGCGGGCGGGCGGGTGCTGACGACGGCGGCGCTCCAGTCCCTGCTGGCGCGGATGGGGGACCGCGTGGTGCTGGTGGATGTGCTGCCCGCCCCCCGCCGGCCGGCGGGATCGCCCCCTGGGTCGCTCTGGATGCCCCTGCCCCATGCCGACCTGCCGGGCAGCGCCTGGCTGCCCGACGTGGGCCGGGGCGCCCTGAGCCCGGAGATGGAAAGCTGGTTCCAACAACAACTTGCGACTTTAAGCGGGGGCGACAAGAGCCGTCCGCTGGTGTTTTATTGTCTGCCCGCGTGCTGGATGAGCTGGAATGCGACCAAGCGTGCCGCCAGTTATGGATACACCAACGCCGCCTGGTACCCGGACGGCGTGGACGGCTGGCGCGCCGCCGGATTGCCCCTGGCCCCGGCCACGGCATCGACACCCCCGGGAGAAGGCCCCGGGTCTCCCTGATTGAGTTCACACGACGATTGAGTTCACACGATTCCGGGGTTCACACGGACCAGGGAACAGGCAAAGGAGAGTGGAAGGTGCGACGTATCGGTTTTTGGGCGGCTGTGGCCGCCACGATCATCGCGGGTGGAACGGCCGGAACGGCCCTGGCGGAGGGTGATCCCGCCGCCGGCCAGGTGGTTTTCAAGAAGTGCGCGGTCTGCCATTCCGTCGATGCCGGCGTGAACAAGGTCGGCCCCAGCCTGCACGGCATTGTCGGCCGCAAGTCGGCCACCGCCCCCGGCTATGACTATTCCGCCGCCATGAAGACCGCCAACAGGGAGTGGACGGCCAAGGAGCTGGACACCTACCTGACCGACCCCCGCGCCGTGGTTCCGGGCACCAAGATGGTGTTCGTCGGCCTGAAGGCGCAGGCCGACCGCGACAACGTCATCGCCTATCTGGCGACGCTGAAGTAAGCGGCGACCGGCCCCGAAGCACCCCCGCCCGGACCGCCGGGCGGGGGTGTTTTTGTTGGAGGGCGGGCCTGCCCACGACCAACGCCTTCGATCCCCGGTACCACGTCATGACGTCTGGCCCCATTGTTCCCACGCTGCGCCCCGTGGTCGACACCGACTTGGCCGTCTTCTTCACGCAGCAGGCCGACCCCGTGGCGGCGGACATGGCCGTGTTCGGGCCGGCGTGGCCTGATGACGAGGCCGTGTTCCGGGACAAGTGGGCGCGCATCCGGGCCAACCCTGATTTGCTGACCCTGACCATCCTGGCGGACGGCGAGGTGGCGGGCTACATCGCCCATTTCCCGCAGGAGGGGGTGCCATCCATCAGCTATTGGCTGGGCCGGGCCTTCTGGCGGCGGGGCATCGCCAGCGCGGCGGTGGCGCGCTTCATCGCCGGCATTCCCACGCGGCCCCTGTATGCCCGTGTGGCCGTGGGCAACGCTGCCTCGGTCCGGGTGCTTACCCGCAACGGGTTCCATGTTGTCGGCCGGGACCAGGCCCACGCCCCCCGGTTGGGCCGGATGGTGGCAGAGGAAATTTACCGCCTGGACGGAACCGACCCGAGCGCCGGCTGAAGCCCCGGGGCCGGGCTCCCGCGCCAACACCTATCCCTTAAAACCATTCGGCCGGAATACGGGCGCGCACGCCGTGGAAGCCCTGCGCTTTCGCGTGGGCTCGCCACGCGCCGAGCCAGAACCTAACCCGATGCATAGCCTGTGATATTAACAGGCTTTTAATTCGAATTCTCGGATTATGCTGCCCGCGAAAGCTAAAATCCCAGTCAAATCAAATCACTAACTGACAGATTTGCTAACAATACATCACATTTGCAATTTCCGGTGGATCGGGGATTCGCCCCTTGCGCCGGGCGGTAGAGGTTGAGACAGGACATGGCCATGGATCATATCGCCGGCACCGGCCGGCACCACCACGACAAGGGTGTGGATACGCGGTCGCTTCCCAACCTGGGCCTCAGCCGGCCCGTCTTTGAGGTCCTGTGGTCGCTGGTGGAGGGGGGTGCCGTGTTCTCCGTCGGCAGCATCCTGCTGTCGCTGGCCGCATGGCTGCGCGGCGACGCCGCCGGGGATGGGCTGCGCAATGGCCTGTGCCTGGCAGCGGGTCCCGCCTACGTGGCGCTGGCTTGGCTGCTGGGCCGCTTCGCCCGCGCCCCCCACCTGGCCGACACGGCCACGGCCGTGCCGCGTGTCACCACGGCCCTGTACGTCTGCCTGCTGGCCACGGCCCTGGGCCTGGGCGGCGCCGCCGCCGATGTCGCCTGGCTGCTGTCCTGGTTCGCCCTGTCCACCGGCACGCTGATCCTGACCCGGCGGCTGGAGGGGGCGGTGGCCACCGTCGCCGTGGCCCGCCGCTGGCGGGTTCGTCCAGCCGTCATCGTCGGCGCCGGCCCCGCCGCGCTGAAGATGGTGGGGGCGATGGCCGGCCGCGCGGGCCGTGAGGTCGACATCCTGGGCTTTTTCGACGACCGCCACACCCGCGCCGGCGCCCTGACCCGCCAGCTGCCCTATCTGGGCGGGCTGGACACGCTGGCCGACTTCGTCGCCGAGCATGAGGACATCGACGTGTTCATGGCCCTGCCGTGGACCGCCGGTCCCCGCATCTCCGCCCTGCTGGAGCGCCTGCGCTTCTTGCCCATCACCGTCTGGCTGGTGCCGGATCCGGAACTGTCCGCCCTGTCCCTGCCCCAGTTGGGCGCGCCTATGGGGTCCGCCCCCGGCGTGATCATGCCCACGCTGATGACCCCGCCGTTCTCGCACTGGGGCCGCATGGCCAAGACCAGCTTCGACTATGTCGCCGGCTTGGCCATCCTGCTGCTGGTCCTGCCGGTGCTGCTGGCGACGGCCGTGGCCATCAAGCTGGACAGCCCGGGCCCCGTCTTCTTCCGCCAGCAGCGCAGCGGACAGTTCGGCCGCAGGTTCAGCATCTACAAGTTCCGCTCGCTGCACGTGGCCGACGCGGACGCCGAGGCGGCCACCCTGGTCAGCGAGGGCGACGCCCGCGTCACCCGCGTGGGCCGCTACATCCGGAAATATTCCATCGACGAGCTGCCGCAGATCCTGAACGTGCTGCGGGGCCAGATGTCGCTGGTCGGTCCGCGCCCGCACGCGCCCAAGGCCAAGGCCGACGGCCGCCTGTACGCCGACGTGATGCCGGACTACGCCCTGCGCTACCGCGTGAAGCCGGGCATGACCGGCTGGGCCCAGGTCAACGGCTGGCGCGGCGAGACCGACACCGAGGAGAAGCTGCGCAAGCGGGTCGAGTTCGATTTCGACTACATCAGGACCTGGTCGTTCTGGCTGGACATGGTGATCCTGTTCCGCACCCTTCCCGCCATGCTGTTCCCCAAGAACAATGTGTGACGCGGTTCCGTGCGATGGCGGGATCTGAAGCCAGGCCGGCCCGCATGCCGCCTTCCCTCTTCATCAACGGCCGCTTCGTGGGCCAGCGTCAGACGGGCGTGCAGCGCTTCGCCCGCGAGACGGTGCGCGCGCTGGACGGCCTGCTGAGCCAGCCCGCCCACCAGGCCTTGGCCGGCCGGGTCACCCTGCTGGTGCCACCGGGCACGGACCCGGCCGCCCTGGCGCCCCTGCGCCTGACCACCATCCAGGCGCGCGCGGCCGGGCGCTTCCGGGGGGGCTATGCCTGGGAACAGCTGGACCTGCCGCGCCTGTCGGCCGGGGGCGTGCTGCTGAACCTGTGCAACCTGGGGCCGGTGGCCAAGCGGCGGCAGGTGGTGGTGGTGCACGACGCCACCCCCCGCGTCAGCCCGGAAAGCTTCTCCCTGCCCTTCCGCCTGGCCTACCGCGTGCTGGTGCCCCTGCTGGGCCGCCCCCTGCCGGGCCGCCCAGCCGCCGCCATCGTCACCATCAGCGATTTCTCCCGGCGGGAGATCGCCCGCTGGTACGGCATTCCGGCCGGCGGCATCACCCTGTGCGGCGAGGGCGGCGATCACATCCTGGAACCGGCCGCCGACCTGGACGTGCTGGCGCGTCACGGGCTGCACGCCGGCACCCTAGGCGGCAGCCCCTATTTCCTGGCCGTGGGCGTGGGCAGCGCCAACAAGAACGTGGACCTGGTGGTCGACGCCTTCGACCGGGCCGACCTGGGCGGCATCCGCCTGGTCATGACCGGCAGGCGGGACACCCGGGTGCATCCCGCCGCCGGGGTCACCACCCCCCAGCGCGCCACCGATCGGCTGTGCCCCGTGGGCCACGTCAGCGACGGCGAGCTGCGCGCGCTGTACGAGAACGCCCTGGCCCTGGTCTATCCATCCCGTTACGAGGGCTTCGGCCTGCCGCCCATGGAGGCCATGGCCTGCGGCTGCCCCGTGGTCATCAGCGACCAGGCGGCCCTGATCGAGGTGGCGGCGCCGGAAACCACGGGCGCCGCCCTGGTCTGCGGCATGGATGACGCCGAGGGCCTGGCCCGGCTGCTGCGCCGCCTGGCGCTGGAAGAGCCGCTGCGCCGTCGGCTGGCCGCCAACGGCCGCGCCCGCGCCGCCCAGTTCCGCTGGTCCACGACGGCGCGGATCCTGCTGGATACCTGCCTGAGGATGGCCCCGGCGGTGGCGTCATGACCGCGCGGGTCCGCCCCCTGCTGGCCGGCCCCCTCCCGCGCTACCTCGCGCTGCGGGGCGGCACGGCGGTGGCGACACTGCTGGCCGGCGTCTGCCAGACCTACACCTTCGCCCGGGTGCTGGACCCGCACCTGTTCTCGCTGTTCATCGTCGTCGGCAACCTGGGCCTGTCGCTGTGGCTGTTCGACCTGGGCATCGCCAAGGTGCTGTACGTGGCGCTGCGCCAGCGCTTCCTGGCGGGCCGGTTGCCGGGCGACCCAGTGGCGGCGCAGGCGACGGGCGTGGTGGCCCTGTACGGCGGCCTGGTGGCCCTGGGTTCCCTGGCCTGTATGGCGGGCATGGCGCTGACCGGCACCGCCACCCCGCTGGAGGCGGCGGAGTTCGCGCTGTTCTTCTGCTATTCCGCCCTGAACCTGGTCTGGTTCACCCTGCGCAACATCAGTTCCGCCACCGACCGCTTCCTGTATTTCGAAACACTGGAGGCGGTGCGCCGTTTCGGCCACCTGGGCCTGATGGTCTGCCTGCTGGCGCGCCTGCCCTTCCCGGTGTTCCTGGGGCTGAGCAACCTGGTCTGGGGGGTGCTGCTGGTCCTGGCCTGCCGCCGCCTGGGCCATGCCGGCGCGCTGGACGGGCGTCTGTCGGCCATTCCCGGGGCGCTGGCGGCGTTCTTCCGTGGCCACCGCCGCACCCTGCTGGCCAGCGGCGGGTACGCGGCTGGGGAGATGTACGTCTACACCTTCCCCAGCGTGGTGGTGCCGGCCGTCCACGGCCTGGGCGCCCCGGTCATCATCTTCGACACCGCCTTCAAAATCTTTCGCGGCGCCACGGTGCTGTTCTCCGCCGTGTGCGACGTGCTGGTGCCACGCCAGACCCGGGCGCACGCCGCCGGCGACGTGGCGGCCCTGCGCCGGGCCACCGCCCTGGCCCTGGCCCTGGCGGCCGTGCCGGCGCTGGGCCTGTGCGGCCTGCTGCTGCTGGCGGGCGACCAGGTCTACCGCCTGCTGCTGGGGCCCGCCGCCGTCATGCCGTCCGGCATCACCCCCATCCTGGTGGTGCTGGTCCTGGCCAACCTGGTGCAGACGGTGTCGAACTTCCTGCTGGTCCATACCGGCTTCTTCACCCTGATCGCCCGGTCGGCCGGGGTGGTCGCGGCACTGATGACGGTGGTGGCGGTGGCGGACATCGTGGCCGCGCCCGGCATCCTGGGCTTCGCCACCCTGTACATGGCGGCCTACGCGGTCAGCGCCCTGATCTACGCCGGGCTGGCCCTGGCCCGGCCCTTGCGCGGTGGCGTCCCGGCCGCATCGGCGGAGGCCCGGCCATGATCCACATCGACGTCTGGCAGATCCTGGGCCGCATCCCGGCGGTGAACTGGCTGGTCCTGGCCGTCTGCACCGTGGCCTTCCTGGGCTTCTACGTCCTGGACTACCGCAAGTGGGGCTGCCTGTCCTTCGCCAGCTATTTCTTCGCCTTCAACTATTTCCTGAAGGTGGTGGTGATGTACCCCTTCGCCTGGTCGGCCAACAACATCCTGGCGACCACGCGACATTTCGACTCCATCCTGGTCCATCTGGACAAGGCGCTGTACATCACCATCGGCGGCTTCGTCTGCATGCTATGCGGCATGATGGCGGCGCGCGTGCTGACCCGCCGCGCGCCGGTGGGATGCGCCGTGGTCTACGACGTGCTGTCGCGCGGCTGGCAGAGCGGTGGCGGCGTGGCCATCGGCACCCTGATCGTGGCCATGCTGACAGTGGCGCTGTCGCTGATGGGGTTCCAGGCCTTCGTCGCCCGCAGCCTGGTGTTCGAGCATAACGAGCTGCGGCCCTTCTATAACCTGTGGAGCCAGGTCGTCCCCTTCTTCGCCATCAACGCCATCGTCTACGGCGCGTCGAAGCGGCAGTGGACGGTGCTGGCGTTGGGCCTGGCGCTGGCCAGCCTGGGCATCATCGGCGGCAACCGCACGGTGGCCATCCTGACGCTGATGCAGGCGGGCGTGATGCTGGCCATGCCCCAGCGCTTCCGCAACCTGCCGGTCATGCTGCTGGCGGCGTTGGGCCTGGCGTCGGTGGCCGTCACCATCGCGTCGCTGCGTGAGGCGTCGCTGCATGAGCAGCGCGGTTTCCTGTTCAGCCTGCTGTATGGCAACGACCTGTCCGACCTGCGCGATTTCGCCTGGATCCTGACCGGCATGGACGACAGCCCGCTGTACTGGGGCAAGACCTACGCGGCGGGCTACCTCAGCTTCATCCCCGCCTACGTCTTCCCCTTCCGCGTGGAGTTCGGCTTCGGCCGCGTCAGCCCGGCGCTGGCCGGCCTGGACCCCATGTTCCACAGCGGCCTGCGCCCGCCCATCTTCGGCGAGATGTACGTGAATTTCGGCCTGCCCGGCGTGGCGCTGGGCGGCTTCCTCTACGGCCTGATGGTGGGGCGCGTCATGGTGTGGATCACCCGCACGCTGGACCTGCCCGACACCCCGGACAAGCCCGTGCCCCAGGTGGTGGTGTGGACCGGCTTCGTCATGCTGCAGGTCATCGACAGCGTCGTCTTCACCCCGGCGTTCTTCGGCGTCTACGTCCTGGGGGCCTTGCTGATCCTGGGCCAGGTGCTGGCCCGCATCGGCGCCCGGCGATACGCGTGAGGGCGGCCATGGACAGCGCTTTCCATCCCATCCCGGACACCGTGGACGCGGCCCGCGCATCCACGGCGCCAGCGCGGCCGCTGCGCATCCTGCACATCGTGGAATCCGCCGCCACCGGCGTGGGCCGCCACCTGCTGGACCTGCTGGAGGGCACGCTGGCCCAGGGGCACAGCGCCGACGTCCTGTTCTCCCCCATCCGGGAGGACGACATCTTCCGCCAGGGCCGCGCCCGGCTGAGCAAGGTGCGCTTCCGCGCCATCGCCATGCGCCGCGCCCCCGGGCCCCTGGACCTGGGGGCGCTGTGGGCGGTGCGCCGCCACATGGCCAGCTTCGGCCCCTATGACATCATCCACGGCCATTCGTCCAAGGGCGGCATGCTGGCCCGCCTGGCCGCCATCGGCACCACGGCCAAGGTGGTCTACACCCCCCACGCGATCTCCACCCTGGACCCCACCCTGGGTGCTGGAAAGCGGGCCGTCTACAAGGCGGGGGAGGTCGCGCTGGCGGCGTTGACCGACCGCGTCATCGCCGTCTCGACCGGGGAGCGGGAGCATATCGTCGGCCTGGGCATCCCAGCCGCCAAGGTCACCACCATCACCAACGACATCGAACCACCGGCGCCGGCCCCGCGCGCCCACACCCGGCGGGAACTGGGCCTGGCGCCCGGCCACCTGGCCATCGGCTTCGTCGGCCGGCTGACGGCGCACAAGGGCATCGACATCCTGATCCCCGCCTTCGCCCGCGCCCATGCCGCCGCCCCGCACGCCCGGCTGATCATCATCGGCGACGGCGTCCTGGGCGATGACGCCCGCAGCCGCGCCGAGGCCCTGGGCTGCGCCACCGCCATCACCTGGATGGGCGTCCGCGACGCCGTGCGCTATTACGCCGCCTTCGACCTGCTGGCCCAGCCCAGCCGGTATGAGGGCCTGAGCTACACCCTGCTGGAGGCGGCGGGCGCCGGCCTGCCCATCCTGGCCACCGACGTGGGCGGAACCCGCGACGTGGTCGTCGACGACGTCACCGGCCAGGTGGCGCCCCCGCCAGGGCCAGGCGCGGGGACGGACGGCGGCGCCTTTGGCGTGCTGCTGGCCGACCTGGCGACCGATCCCGAACGCCTGGCCCGGTACGCCGCCGCATCCGCCGCCCGGGTGGCCCCCGGCGGGCGGGCCCGAATGGTCGCGCAGACAGTGTCTCTTTACCAATTCCTGTTATCCGGAAGCCCCGTACGATGATGGCTCGATTCTCTTCCAAGGCCTGGCCCATGAGCTGGTTGTCGCGCAGACAGGACCCGGTGGACATGACGGTGGATACGGCGGCCATCGCCGGCCAGCCGCTGTTCAGCCTGTTCAACAAGCTGGCGATGATGCCCCACGGGCCGGAAGGCTACGCCATCCAGATCATCGGCGCGCGGCCCGGCGCCGGCGCCTCCACCATCGCCCGCGCGCTGGCGGAGTTCGCGGCCGTGAACGTGGACGGCCCCGTGCTGCTGGTGGACGCCGACCCCTTTGACCGGGAACAGGTGCGGCTCTCGGCCATTGCCTTGCCCAACAGCCTTCATGACGCGCAGCAGGGCCTGGTGTCCCTTGACGAGGCCTTGCGTCCCATGGGCACGGCCGACCTGATGCTGGCGGCCCTGACCCAGCCCATCACGCGGCGGGAGGACGGCCACGTCACCTGGTCGCTGTCCATCAGCGCCATGGGCGAGATCGTCGCCCAGCTGCGCCAGCGCTTCCGCTGGATCATCTTCGACAGCGCGCCGCCGCAAAACCTGGCCTTCGCCCACGTGCTGTCGCGCTTCGTGAACGGCACGGTCATCGTGGTCGAGGCGGAGAAGACCCGCCTGCCGGTGGTGCAGCAGCTGATCCACCAGATCCGGGCCAACGGCGGCAAGCCGCTGGGCCTAGTCATCAACAAGCGTCGCCTGCTAATCTCCGACTTCATCTACAGGTTCCTGTGATGGGTGGTTATGCAGATTCTCAGCACCCTGGCCACGATCGGCTTCGTCCTGCCCCTGTTCGCCGCCCTGATGGGCATGCTGCTGGCCCGGCGCGACTACCTGGTCGCGGCGGCCTGGGGCGGCGGCGTGATGATGTCGCTGCTGATCGCGCTGGCCATCCGGGGCATGACGCGCGAAACGCCGGAGCTGTATTACTTCCCCAGCGGCCACGTCACCCTGGCGGTGGCGTTTTACGGCGGGCTGCTGGTGATCTACCTGCGCGGCGGCCATGGCCACGGGCGCCTGGCCTTGCCCATCGTCGGCCTGGCGCTGGCGGGGGTCGCCCTGCTGGAAGGATGGTCGCGCATCCTGCTGACCCATCACACCTGGGTGGACGTGGTGGGCGGCTTCGTGGTCGGCACCCTGGGGCTTCTGGCCACCGGCTGTCCCTGGGCGGTGCGGCGCATCCGCACCGGGTCGCGCCTGTGGCTTGCCGCCACCCTGGCCGTGGCGGCCCCCCTGGCGTTCTTCAGTGTCGCCTGGCTGGACGGTATGATCCGGAATATCGTGGCTCTATAGGCCACGTTCCGCTACGCCTTCGCGACATCATTTCGAGGAAGAAATGATGAAGCGTTCGGCTCTTGCGCTTCTTGGGATGATCCTGCTGCTGCCCGACCCGCGCCCGGCCCATGCCGAGGAGGCGCTGTCCAACCGGCTGGAGCGGCGCACACTCATCGAGAAGGGCCAGGACCTGCGCTCACGCCTGGATGCCGACCCGCCGGCGGTGACGGCCAAGGCGGCGCCCACGCAGATTCGCGCCTATGATGGCGGCACGCTGATCGTCGGGCCGGTCATGTATCGGCTGTGGGGCATCGCCACCCCGGCCATGGACGCGTTCGGCGGCTATACCGCCCTGCAGGGATTGGTGAAGCTGGTCTACGACGCCCCGGTGGCCTGCACCCCGACGGGCCAGAGCATCAACGGCGTCGCCGTCGCCCGCTGCAAGGCGGACGGCAAGGACCTGTCGGCGGAGATGGTGGCCGGCGGCTACGCCCGCGACTGCCCCCGCCAGTCGGCCGGCACCTACGCCGACCTGGAACGCGGCAGCATCGTGAACGTGGCCGGCGGCTTCGACCTGCCGCCGGAATGCCTGGCGGACTGGTGAGGATGCGCATGGCTGCCCACCTGTCCACCGCGTTCCACCACCGGCACGAGACACCGGATGGCCGCGCCCGCCGCCCGGGGGAACCTTTGACCGGTACCGGTCAAAGGCCGCACGCGTCATTGGAAGTTCTGCTGCCGGCCCACGGTGTAGCTGAAGTTGCGCTGGAAGGGCACGACACGGGTGATGAACTGATCCACCCACTGGTCGACCTCTGCGATCGACGTCTTGGGCACGAACACGATGTCGAAGGGGTGCAGGCGCACATCGTCGGCCGCGCCACCGACGAAGCCGGCGACGTCGATGACCTTCATCATCGGGCGGCCGTTGGGCGCGCGGCGGATCAGCACCACCTTGTGGCTCTGGGCCGTTTCCATGAAGCCGTTGGCCATGGCGATGGCCTCGATCACGCCGATGCGGCCCGGCATGTTGAACAGGCCCGCGTTGTTGACCTCACCCCCGACGAACACCCGTTGCGAGGCGTAGGCGCGGATGGCCACCTGCACCCGCGGGTCCTTCAGGTCGCGGCCGAAGCGCTGGTTCAGTTCGGCGGTGATGTCCGCCACGGTGCGGTTCTCGGCATGAACGATGCCCACCAGGGGCAGGGTGAACTGCCCGTCCGGCCCCACCGTCACGCGGTCGTTGAATTCACCATTGAACGGCAGCTTGACCTCGACCTCGTCCCCCAAGCCGAGGCGATAGTCCGTCTCCTCCTCCGTCCACGCCGTGAAGGCGGCGACCTGGCTGCCAGGCCGGCCGGCGCCGGGTTGGGCCGCCGCCTGGGCGGCGAGCGTCCTGTCGTCCGGCGGCTGGATGGAGTTGGGCACGCAGGCGGCCAGCGCGGCGGTCGCGAGCAGCGACAGAATAAGCGAGGGGGATCGTTTCATGGTGGGCAGCTACGTATGAATCGGGGCTCATGCAAAGGAACGGATGATTATCCTAGACCATTCCGACGAAAATGGAACCACATATTATGTATTTATAGCCATAATTGCTACAACTCCCTCCAGTTTCTCCGGTATTACTGGCGCTCTCCAGCTATCTATTCCTCTGCATACTTGTCCACCTTGACCCTTCCGCCGTCACGAGCCTGAACTATGCCGCCAACCACCCAAACGTCAGTCCCCCCTGGAGCCGCCCCCGGAGCCTTCACCAGCCCGGCCCTGCCGATCGCGTTCACCGTCCGCGACCTGGTGCTGATCCTGTTCCGCTATCGCCAACGGGCCCTGGCGGCGTTCGGCTTCTGCCTGGGCGCCGCCATCCTGGTCAGCGTCCTGATGCGGCCGGTACACGAATCCGACGCCTCGGTTCTGATCAACAAGTTCAGCCGGGAGTTCACCTATCGTGCGGACGCCGGCGCGGCGGCGGCCGCGGCCCTGGTGCCCATGACCAACGACCCGGAGGAGCTGCTGAACACCCAGGTGCAGCTGATCCGCAGCCGCGACGTCATCATCGCCACCGTCAAGAAGGTGGGGCTGGACCGGCTGTACCCCGCGCTGGCGAAAAGCGACCCGGACAAGGTGAATTGGGACAAGGTGGTGGACCGCTTCTCCGACGCGCTGGGCACGGTGCCGCAGCGCACGTCGAACATCCTGCACCTGTCCTTCCGCCACCGCGAGGCGACGGTGGCCGCGGCCACGCTGGACACCCTGATCCAGGTGTTCCGCGACAAGTCGATCACCGTCTACCTGAATTCCCAGACCCAGTTCTATGAGACCCAGGTGGCGGAAGGCCACACCCGCGTCGACGCCGCCTACAAGAAGCTGGCGGACTTCCGCCGCGCCCACGGCGTGCAGGCCTTCGACGGGCAGATGGCCCTGCTGCTGCAACAGCGCCTGGACCTGGACAGCGAGGCCAAGCGGGTGGACGCCGACCTGGCCGGCGCCCGCCAGCGCGCGGTGGAGCTGAAGCGCCAGATCAAGGAGACGCCGCCCGACGTCACCGCCTACACCGACCGGGAACAGAGCCGCGTGGTGGACGAGGCGCGCACCAAACTTTTGAACCTGCACCTGCGGGAGAAGGAGCTGAGCGCCCAGTTCACCGACGAAAGCCGGCAGATGCAGCAGCTGCGCCAGGAGATCGCCGTGGCGGAGCAGTTCCTGAAGACGGAGGAGGGCAAGTTCGCCGGCACGGTGCGCCGGGCGCGCAACGACGTGCTGACGGGGGCGGAACAGGACCTGAACCGCACCCTGGCCGACACCGCCACCCTGGAAGGCCGCAAGCGCGACATCGAGACGCAGATCGCTGGCGTGGACGGCAGGATCAACACCATGACCGGCAGCGAGGCCCAGCGCTGGACGCTGGAGCGCGACCTGGCCACCGCCCAGGAAAGCCTGAAGGCCCTGATGTCCCGGCTGGAGGAGGCGCGGGCGTCCGACAGCCTGAACCGGGGCCGGGTGGGCAACATCGCCATCGTCCAGGCGCCATCCATGTCGCGAGAGCCGGTGCAACCCAAGCCGCTGCTGAACCTGGCGCTGGGCATTCTGGCCGGCCTGTTCCTGGCCGTGGTGGCGGCGTTGCTGTCGGAATTCGCCTCGGACACCATCTACGATCCGGCCCGCGCCGAACGCCTGCTGGGCGTGCCGGCGCTGGCCGTGTTCAATCTCCAGGAAAAGCCGGCGGAGACGTAAGCCACCCGTCAGCTGAACCGGGATTGCCGGTACAGCTCGACCGCGTCGGCGCCGGCCGGGAAGTGCAGCCGGTCGGACGTGTCATTGACGGCCGCCCACACCGCCGCCGCCACGTCCGTCTCCGTCGTCGTCAGGGCCGGCGTGGCGAAGGCCGCGAAGATCGGCTGGGCGAAATCGGCGTAGGCCGGGGGAATGAGGCTGCTGATGTCGATGTCCGTGTTCTGGGCGAAGCGGGTGGTCGGGCCGTAGCCCGGCTCCACCAGCTTGGCGCGGATGTCGAAGTGGGCCAGTTCATGGGCAAGCGAGCCGGTGAAACCCTGGATGGCCTGCTTGCTGGCGGTATAGGCGGCGGCCAGCGGCATGCCGGTATAGGTGACGGTGGAGGTCACGTTCACGATCACCCCCGACCGGTGCTGGCGCATCTGCGGAATCACGGCCTGGCACATCGCCATCATCCCGAAGGTGTTGGTGTCGAACACCCGGCGGATGTGGGCCATGGGCGTGGCCTCGAACGCGCCGACGACGCCGATGCCGGCGTTGTTGACCAGCGCGTCGATGGGGCCGGCCGCCGCGATGGCGGCGGCGATGCTGTCAGCACTGGTGACATCCAGCGGCAGGATGCGCAGCCGGGGCGACCGGGGCAGCACGTCGGCATTGGGCCGGCGCATGGTGGCGATGACGGTCCAGCCCTGGGCCAGGAAATGGCGGGCCGTTTCCAGCCCATAGCCGGAGGAAGTGCCTGTGATCAGGATCGTTTGCATGGGGATCGTCCAGGTTTGCTGTGGATGACCCTGGATACACCTGCCGCACAGGACGGAATATAATTGAACGTCCGCATTAATTACCATCCGTCCAGATCGCGGCGCCTCCATTGCGCGCGAACCGGCCCGGTGAACAGCCCAGGCGCTTGCGGAACGCCGTGCTGAAGGCGCTGGCGGATTCATAGCCGATCTCATCAGCGATCCGGTCCAGGGTCTTCGCCCCCTGGATCAGGGCGTCCTTGGCCAGCGCCATGCGCCACCGGGCCAGATATTCGATCGGGCCGCAGCCCAGACCCTCGGCGAAGCGGGCGGCGAAGGCCGAGCGCGACAGTCCGGCCACCTTGGCCAGGCCGGCGACCGTCCAGCCGGCACGCACATCGGCATGCAGGGTGCGCAGGACGCGCGCCAGCGCCGGATCGCGCAGGCCGTTCAGCAGGCCGGCGCGGGCATCATCCGCCGCGAGGCCCCGCCAGCGCAGGGCCTCCACCAGCAGCACCTCCAGCATCCGCTGCAGGATCATCTCCCGCCCCGGCTCCTCACCGGCGCATTCCTCCATGATCAGGTCGATCATGCGGGTGAGCCGCCCCGTGCGGCCCTCCGTCGCCGGAATGTGGATGACGCGGGGCAGCAAGGCCAGCAGCAGCGGGGCGTTCGCCTGTTCGATACGGAAGGTGCCACCCAGCGATTCAAAGTCCGCTTCCCCCGCCGGGTCGCCGTGCCGGACGGGGGCGTCCACCGGTTCCCGCAGGTCGCAGGCGATGCCGGGGTGGCTGCTGAGCGTGAAGGCGGGAGTGGCGGGCAGCAGCAGGAAGTCCCCCTTGCGGAACCGCACCGCCGCCTGCCCCTCCAGGGCGATCCAGCATTCGCCCTTCAGGATGATGGTGAAGCCGGGGGCGTCATGGGCGGCATAGCGCACACCCCACCGGCCCCGCCCGGTGATGGGCTTGGAGATGGCGGTGTGCGGCCGAAGCAGCGCGATGACATCGCTCAAGGGATCCATTCCAGACGAACCGTAATGATTTTCGGCAAGTTCATGATCCCCAATCCCGGATGGCCTGTCCAGAAGGCTGCCCCCATCCGATGCGTCGGTGACTGAACCGTCCCGCCCTTCAAATCAGCGACCCATTCGACAAGACCCCAAACGTCCCCGGGCGCACTGTTGGGACGCGCCGGCAATCGTGCACGGCAGCCCTTTCAAACCCGCCCACGCGAGGAAAACACCATGTCCATCACGGCCACGCCCACCCCTGGCGCCAAGCTGCTGAACGCTGACGATCACACCCTGATCATGATCGACTTCCAGTCGCAGATGTCGTTCGCGACCAAGTCCATCGACGCCATCACGCTGCGCAACAACGCGGCCCTGGTGGCCAACGCCGCCGCCGGCTTCAAGGTGTCCACCATCCTGACCACGGTGGCGGAGAAGAGCTTCTCCGGCCCCATGTTCAGTGAAATCACTGAGGCCTTCCCCGGCCAGGACCTGCTGGACCGCACGTCCATGAACACCTGGGAAGACGCGGCGGTGATCAAGCAGATCAACGCCATCGGCAAGAAGCGCATCGTCCTGTCCGGCCTGTGGACCGGCGTGTGCATCGTCGGCCCGGCGCTGTCGGCCATCGACCAGGGCTTTGAGGTCTACGTCATCGCCGACGCCTGTGGCGACGTCTCGACCGAGGCGCACGACCGCGCCATGGACCGCATGGTCCAGGCGGGCGCCCAGCCCATCACCTCCCTGCAGTACCTGCTGGAACTGCAGCGCGATTGGGCCCGGACCGGCACCTACGACATGACCACCGGCATCGCCAAGAAGTGGGGCGGCGCCTATGGCCTGGGCATCATCTACGCCAAGACCATGTTCGGCGCCCACGAGGGCTGAGCCCTTCACCGCAACGCGCGGCCGGGAATACGCCCGGCCGCGCCCCTCTTGGCGGCGGGGAGGCCCCCAATGAAAATCTATCTCATGTCGCTGGGTGCCGGGCTGTTGGTGGGCGTCATCTACGCCCTGATCAACGTCCGTTCGCCCGCCCCGCCCGTGGTGGCCCTGGTGGGCCTGCTGGGCATCCTGGTGGGCGAGCAGATCCCACCCCTGCTGAAGACCTTGTGGGCCAAGGAGCCGGCGGCCGTGTCCTGGCTGCAGGACCAGGTGGGACCGCACATGTTCGGGCACCTGCCGCGGGGCGCCAAAGCCGCCGCCGCCACGGACGCCACCGATACCGCTAAAGGGACCTGAAAACCATGACCACCGCTGCCGATGTCCAGACGGCCGACCTGATCCTGCATCACGGCCTGTTCACCACCCTCGACCGCGCCAATCCCACCGCCACCGCCGTGGCCGTGAAGGACGGCCGCTTCCTGGCGGTGGGCGGGGAGCGTGAGGTGATGGCCCATGCCGGCCCCGGCACCAAGGTCATCGACCTGAAGGGCCGCCGCGTCCTGCCCGGGCTGATCGACAACCACCTGCACATCATCCGCGGCGGCCTGAACTTCAACATGGAGCTGCGGTGGGACGGCGTGCGCAGCCTGGCCGACGCCATGGCCATGCTGAAGCGCCAGGTGGCCATCACCCCCGCCCCGCAATGGGTGCGCGTCGTGGGCGGCTTCACCGAGCACCAGTTCGTGGAAAAGCGCCTGCCCACCATCGAGGAGCTGAACGCCGTCGCCCCCGACACGCCGGTGTTCATCCTGCACCTGTACGACCGCGCGCTGCTGAACGGCGCCGCCCTGCGCGCCGTCGGTTACACCAAGGACACGCCGGAGCCGCCGGGCGGCCAGATCCTGCGCGACGCCCAGGGCAACCCCACCGGCCTGCTGCTGGCCAAGCCCAACGCCGCCATCCTGTACGCCACCCTGGCCAAGGGCCCCAAGCTGCCCCTGGAGTACCAGCTGAATTCCACCCGCCATTTCATGCGGGAGCTGAACCGGCTGGGCGTCACCGGCGCCATCGATGCCGGCGGCGGTTTCCAGAACTACCCCGATGACTATGAGGTCATCACCAAGCTGGCGGCCGATAACCAGCTGACCATCCGCCTGGCCTACAACCTGTTCACGCAGAAGCCCAAAGGCGAGAAGGACGACTTCCTGAACTGGACGCGGACGTCGACCTACAAGCAGGGCGACGACTATTTCCGCCACAACGGCGCAGGCGAGATGCTGGTGTTTTCCGCCGCCGACTTCGAGGATTTCCGCCAGCCCCGCCCCGACATGGCGCCGGAGATGGAAGGCGACCTGGAGGAGGTGGTGCGCATCCTGGCGCAGAACCGCTGGCCCTGGCGCATGCACGCCACCTATGACGAGACCATCAGCCGCGCGCTGGACGTGTTCGAGCGGGTGAACCAGGACGTGCCGCTGGAGGGCCTGAACTGGTTCTTCGACCACGCCGAAACCATTTCGGACGAGTCCATCGACCGCATCGCGGCCCTGGGCGGCGGCATCGCCGTGCAGCACCGCATGGCCTACCAGGGCGAATACTTCGTCGAGCGCTATGGCCTGGGCGCGGCCGAGGCCACGCCGCCGGTGGCGCGCATCCTGGAAAAGGGCGTGAAGGTTTCCGCCGGCACCGACGCCACCCGCGTCGCCAGCTACAACCCCTGGGTTTCGCTGGCCTGGCTGATCACCGGCAAAACGGTGGGCGGCCTGCGCCTCTATCCCCAGCGCAACTGCCTGGACCGGGAAACCGCCCTGCGCATGTGGACGGAGAACGTCACCTGGTTCTCCAACGAGGAGGGCAAGAAGGGCCGCATCCAAGTTGGCCAGCTGGCCGACCTGATCGTGCCGGACCGCGACTTCTTCGCCTGTGCTGAAAGCGAGATCGCGGACACCACGGCACTGCTGACCGTGGTGGGCGGCAAGGTGGTCTATGGCGCCGGTGACTTCGCCCCCTATGACGAGGCCCCGGTACCGCCGGCCATGCCCGACTGGTCGCCCGTGCGCACCTTCGGCGGCTATGGCGCCTGGAACCTGCTGGAAGCGAAGGACACCAAGCTGCAGCGCCAGGCGGCGCAAAGCTGCGGCTGTGACAGCGCCTGCGGCGTCCATGGCCACGCGCATGCCACCGCCTGGTCATCCAAGCTGCCCATCCGCGACCTGAAGTCCTTCTGGGGCGCCCTGGGCTGCGCCTGCTGGGCGGTCTGATCATGGGCCCCACCGCTCTCACACCCCCTTGGCTGCGCTGGGTCGCCCTGCTGGGCCTCTGCGCCGCCTACATCCAGGGCGGGATCAACAAGGCCCTGGATTTCGGCGGGGCGGTGGCGGAGCTGGCGCACTTCGGCATGCCGCCCTGGCCCCTGCTGGCGGCGGCGGTCATCGTCCTGGAACTGGGCGCGTCGCTGCTGATCCTCAGCGGCCGCCTGCGCTGGCTGGGCGCCGGTGCGCTGGCGGGGTTCACCCTGTTCGCCACCTTCGTCGCCAATCGCTACTGGGAGATGGCGGGGCCCGAGCGCGCCATGACCGCCAACGCCTTTTACGAACATCTGGGACTGGTCGGCGGCTTCCTGCTGGTGGCCTGGCACGACCTGAAGTCCCACACATCTTCCCCTTCCGCATCCTGATGGGAGCCTTTCCGATGCGTATCCGTTCTTACGCCACCGCCCTGCTGATGGGCGCCTGCCTGGCCCTGCCGCTGGCGGCCGGCCAGGCGCACGCCGCCGCCAAGCCCGCCCTGCCCGCCGTGGGCGTGGCCCCGCAATACGACACCACCCACGTCTATGTGGCGGTGGAGGATGTGGACAAGTTCGTGGCCAGCTTCCTCGCCACCTTCGGCGGGCAGAGCACCAAGCAGGTGGTGGCCACCGTCACCCCCACGCCCAGCAGCACGACCTCGCAGCTGTTGCAGACGCCGGTGGGCACCGTGTCGCTGTTCGGCTTCAAGACGCCCATCCCCCACCCCTTCGGAGCGGAGCGCACCGGCTATCTGGTGACCGACATGGATGTGGCGACCAAGGCCGCCGTCGCCGCCGGCGCCGACGTGCTGGTGGAGCCCTCCC
>NZ_BACU01000267.1 GCF_000333275.1 Azospirillum sp. B4
CGGCGCAGATGCAGCAACAGCGAAGCGAGGCCAGGCCGGCGATTCTCCAGCCGGTGGGCCACCGTCGCCACACAGCACAGCATGCCGAGCCCGGCGAAGGTGGCGTAGCTGTTGCGGTTCACGAAGGTGCTGGTCAATTCACCGATGTAAGCCCACTTGGGCATGCCCAGGATGGTCTCGGTGCCCGAGACGAATTCCAGCAGCCCATAACCGGCATAGAGCACGGCGATGACGGCCAGCGCCTCCACCAACCGGAAGGGACGGCGGGACAGGCGTCCATGCTGCAGCGCCAGCCAGAAGACACCGCCATAGGTCAGCAGGCGCATGACGCCAACGCGGGTGGCATAGGGGTCTATCGACAGGCTGGAGGCCAGGCTGGAATGCCCTGCCTGGGCCAGTACCGGACCGGCGGCGGTCCAAACCTCCGGCGCCACCAGGCCCACGCCCGGCAGGCTCTGGATCAAGGCCCACCCCACCGCCGCACCGAACGCCGCCAGGGGCAGTACCAGCGCACGGACAGCCACCGCCTGGTGTCGGCGCTCCCGGCGGATCACCAGCGGCCACGTGGCGCATAGCGCGCCGACGGCCAAGGCGAGGACGCTCCACGCCAGGGGGCGATTCGATCCGAGGGGGGCGGGTGCCAGACCGACCACGACCATCAGGCACCAGAAATGAAAACGCCGCGCCATAACCCCCAAATCCCCACCTTCCAGAGAAGGGAACATCTCCGTCGATGTACCCCACCCAGGACTCAAGCCCTGGTTCGTTCACTGTATCATCTTCAACCTGGCGACGGCCACGCCCCAGGGCCCGCATGCCGCGCGGAACGGCGGCATTTAGGCCACAGCCGGCTGATTTGCGCGCCCTTTTATACAACTGTACCTGGACAACAGCATCAATCCTGTTAGGTTCAACCCATTCTGCTCTCGGATAATATAGGTTGCGCAATGCCTGGATCGTTTAAGGGCAATGATGTTTCATTTCTTGTCAGCCTTCGTCACATCAGGGCGGTTTGTCTGACGGGTAGTTGCCTGGCGACTTTGTTGGCGCCCCATCTTGCCACCGCGCAATCGGCGACGAACGACCTGCGGCGCGGCGCCGAAAGTTCCAGCGTCGTGACCGAGCAGGGGGCGCTGACCGACGACGGCGGTGTCGGTGACCCGCAGCGCGTGAACGCGGCCTATCAGCCCAAGGGCATCGCGGTCGGCAACTATATCCTGTTCCCGCTGGTGGACCTGTCCGAGACCTACAACAGCAACATCTACGCCACCCAGCAGAAGGCGAAGAGCGATTTCATCACCCGAATCGCGCCGGAGATTTGGGCGCGTTCGCAGTTCGCCGATGACCAGCTGAACTTCCTGGGCCGGCTGGAGCAGTCCTACTACAAGACCTTCAATCACGACAGCCATCTGGACGCGACTCTGCATTCCGACGGGCTGTATCACATCAGCCGGGACACGCAGTTTTCCGGCAGCGTGGACGCCACGCAGGCTTATGAGGACCGTGGCAGCCCCGACGACCAGGGCGGACTGGAGCCAGTGCGGACCCGCAACATCGGGGGCCAGGCGGCGCTGCAGCAGCAGTTGGGCCGCTTCACCGTGTCGGGCAGCCTGGCGGGCGGGGTTCACGATTTCCACGACGTGCCGCGCACCGATGGCGGCGTCATCGATGAGGACGACCGCGACCGCAGCGACTTCACTGTCACCGGCCGCACCGCTTACGAGCTGTATCCCGGCTATGCCGCCGTGGGCCAGGCCTCATTCAACAAGGTCATGTATGACCAGAAGGTCGATGACGACGGCTTCAAGCGCTCCAGCCAGGGCTACCGGCTGGAAACGGGTGTCGGCGTCGACCTGACCCAACTGATTCGGGGCGACTTCCTGATCGGCTACCTGCACCAGAACATCGATGACCCCCGATTCAAAGACCCCAGCGGCCTGGCCGTCAAGGTCGCCTTCAACTGGACGCCCGACCGCATGACAGTGGTGGTTCCGTCACTGGAACGGAGCCTGCAGGAAACGACGCTGAGTCGTTCTTCCCAGATCGTCCATTCGGGCGGCGGTGTCCTGGTTCGACGGGAACTTCAGCGCAACGTCGTCGTCACCTTCAGCTCTTACATTTACAACGACGACTTCGAGGGGTCGGGCCGCCAGGATTGGACGTACGACAACCGCCTCCGCGCCATCTGGTCTTTGGCTCCCGAATATTACATCGGCGCGGAAATCGGCTATCGCCGCCGTTATTCGTCAGTGGAAAACGCCGCTTTCAGCCAGCAGGTCGGCCTGCTGCGGTTCGGTTTGCGGGTGTAAGCCGTATCAACAGGCTGACCGCGCGCATCAACGGGGGCCCGGGTCGGCCCCCGTTTCCTTTTCTACTACCAATCGGTCATGGTCGCCGCCCGATGCCTGGGTTACCCTCGTGGCCGTAGAATAAGGAGGGAGGACCCCATGGCGCGCATCCCCCTGCGGGGCTTGCTGCCAGCGATGGCTTTGACTGGATTGGCGCTTTCAGCACAGGCCGCCGCACCCAAGACGGATCATCACCCCCGTTACGACTATCCCACCGCCGTGCGGGCGGACTATGTCATCGGCTGCATGGCGTCGAACGGCTTCAAGCATGAGCTGCTGGGCAAGTGCGCCTGTGGCATCGACACCATCGCCGACATGATGCCTTACGACGACTATGAGAAGGCCGACACCATCCTGCGCATGCAGCAGGGTGGCCTGGGCGACCGGGGCGCCATGTTCCGCGACACCCCCATCGCCAAGGAGGAGGTGGAGAAGCTGCGCCGCGCCCAGGCCGAGGTTAACCTGCGCTGCACCTGATCGCTTGATGCTGATCCCCTGGGTCGCAGGAACACCCGCGATAACCCGTCCACCTTGCGGAACCGTCACCGGTTGCGCGACACTCCCGCTGTTCCAGAACCGGTGAGAGGGGCGGATGTATCATCCCGAGGCCTTGGAGCCCATAATCAGTTTCGTTCGGGACATCGGCATTGACGTGGTGGTCGGGTCCGGTGCCCAAAACGGCTTCCTTCCCGGCCTGAATATCCACGCCGGCGCCATTCATGTCGATCCCGACACCCTCATGGGGTCGGGGGACGTGCTGCATGAAGCCGGCCACATCGCCATCCTGCCCCGGCGCTTCCGCCCATGGCTGGGGACCGACCTGTATGCCGGCATGAAGGCGGCCATCGCGGCCGAGGCGGGTCCCGACCTGCCCGTCGATCCGGTGCTGGTCCTGCCCTTGAATCAGGCGGAATTCATGGCCCAGGCCTGGTCCTTCGCCGCCGCCCTGCATCTGGGGGTGCCGCTGGAATGCGTATTCTTTCCCGGCGCCTACAAGATCGCCGCCTACGATGGCGTCCATCCCATGCAGCGATGGCTGGAAAGCGGAACCCATCACGGCCCCTGCAGCCTGGCGCGCGTGGGGATGACCGGCTTCTCGGGCTTGCTGGCCTTCATGGGCGACAACGGACTCGCCCCCTTCCCCACCATGGCCCGCTGGGCACAGGACTGAGGTCAGCTGCCACCCTCACCGAAGGTGTGGCTGAAGGTGGCGTCGGTGCTGTCGCGCACGGTCACCGCCAGGGGACCCTGCGGCCGATAGCTGAAGGTGAAGGCCGGGTCCTCGCTGAGGGAGATGTCGGCCTCCAGCTGGAACACCAGGGCCTCACCGCTCTTGACCGTGACGTCGCGGATGTACCGGGCGGGAGTGTAATGCCGCGTCACCTGGTTCATCTGCATGCCATTGTAGTTGGGATGGCTGACCAGCAGCTGGACGGTGACGGCACCCTGGGGCAGGCCGGCCGGCCCATCGGACACGGTCTTCAGCCGCATCTGCCCCAGGCGTTCCATGGCCAGCTGGGCGTCCTTGGTGGCGGGGGCGGAGCAGCCGCCGGCAGCCTTGATGTAACGTTCCGTCACGAACCAGCGGCCGTCCGTGGTTTCGGCGATGGCATGCATGTGGGTGTAGGCATCGACCCGGATTCGGGTCTTCAGCTGTGACGGCACGGCCGCCGGGCCGAACCGGAAGGTGCCGACCAGGGGCGAGGGGTTGTTGTCCACCACCAGATAGACCGTCTTCACCGGCAGCGTGGCGTCCAGGGTCAGGGTGACCGGCACCAGGGCCGCGTCCATGGCCCGGTCGGGCGCGTCCAGCGCGATCTGCCCCTTGGCCGGGGTCAAGGCTTGGTTGGCGAACAGGGCCTGCCGCAGGTCATTCCACCGCGCGGCGTCGGCTGCCGGGTCCTCGGCCCAAGCGACGGGGGCCGCCAGGGTGGCCAGCAGAGCCAAGGCGTACAGGCGGGATTTCATCATGACGGATCCTCCCACTCCAGCTGCTTGAAGGCGGTGATGGCGTTGCGGCCGTTGTAGGCGTCAAACAGTTTCCAGCGGCCCTTTTCCGACTGCGCCACCGTGGCGGCGGAATCAATGTCCCCGCCCTTCTTCAGCAGGGCGCGGACATCGCGGCACAGCGTGGCGAGATAACGTTCCTCATCCGCCGCCCCGACCGGCCAGGGCAACTGGGCGGGACCATGGCCGGGCACGACGCGCACCGCCGGCAAGGCCTTCAACTGGCCCAGTACCTTCAACCAGCCGGTCAGGCTGCCATCCAGCGCCGGGACACGATCCTCAAACAGCAGGTCACCAGCCCATAGGGTGCGGGTCTGGTCATCATAGACGGTCAGGTCGCTGTCGGTATGGGCGGCGCCATAGGCCAACACATGCAGCACGCGGCCGCCCAGGTCGATGTCGGCGGTGGTGTCCACGGCCTGGGTGGGCGGCAGCGCGTCCCCAGCCTGGGCGGGGTCACCGCCCAGGACGCGGGCCAGGCCCTGGCGGTAATAGGCGCCCCGCTCGCCCCAGGCGGCGGCGAAGCGCGCATGCGCCACAACCTCGGGATGGTCCTGCATGAAGGCGACGGCGCCCAGCACATGGTCGGGATGGACGTGGGTATAGATCAGATAACGGATGGGCAAGGGGGTCACGGCGCGGATGGCGACGCGCAGCCTGCCGCCGTCGCCAGCGCTGCCGCCAGGATCGATGACGGCCACGGCATCCCGGCCGACGATGAAGCCGATGTTGGCGATGGCGTCGTCGTTGGCGGCGCTGGCGTCTTGCAGGGCGCCGGGGCGGACGTAGACGCCGGCCGCCACCTGGACCAGGGCACCCGCCCACGCCGACAGGGGCAGCGCCACACCGGCCGCCGCGATGAGAAACAAACCGGCCCGGATCAGGGTTCGGCGGACCATGCCTCCCCCATGGGGGCCTTGGCGGGCATAGCTGGCGCCGGCCCGTATTGGCGATATATGAAATCCGGCGGTGCTTCGCCCCGCGCCCCGACGGCCGCCAGCATGACGCCATGGTCGGGCGACAGCGCGCAGGCGGGGTCCACCCGGCCGGCATCGCCGGTCAGGGCGAAGGCCTGGCAGCGGCAGCCGCCCCAATCAATCTCCTTGCGGTCGCAGCCCCGGCAAGGCTCCGGCATCCAGGCGGTGCCGCGGTAGCGGTTGAACGCCTCGCTCTCATACCAGGCGGCGGCCAGGCTGCCGGTGGCGACCGACGGCCAGTCGAAGCCCGGCAGCGTCTCCGCCGCGTGGCAGGGCAAGGCCAGGCCGGCGGGGGAGATGTTCATGAAGCGCCGCGCCCAGCCCCCCATGCAGGCCTTGGGCCGGGCGGCATAGTAGTCGGGCGGGACGTAGTCTATGACCATGCGGCCCTTCAGCCGCAGGCGTGCCGCCTCCACCACCGCCGTGGCCTGGTCCAGCTGCCGGCGGCTGGGCAGCAGGGCGTCGCGGTTCATCAGGCTCCAGCCGTAATATTGGACGTGCGCGACCTCGATACGGGCGGCGCCCAGTTCCAATCCCAGATCGATCATCTGGGGCAGGCGGTCCAGGTTCTGGCGGTGAACGACGAAGTTCAGGGTCAGGGGCAGGCCGGCGGCGATCACCAGGGGGGCCAGCGCCAGCTTGCGCGCCTGGGCGCCCGGCATGCCGCCGATACGCTCGGCACTCGCCACCTCCACGTCCTGGAAGCTCAGCTGCACATGGTCCAGTCCGGCGTCGGCCAGCACGGCCAACGAAGCCGCGTCCAGCAGGACGCCGGAGGTGATGAGGTTGCTGTAGAGGCCCAGCGTGGCGGCATGGCGCACCAGCTCCGGCAGGTCCTTGCGGGCCGTGGGTTCGCCGCCGGAGAAATGCACCTGCAGGATGCCCAGGGCCGCGGCCTCGGTCAGGAGGCGCTTCCAGGTGGCGGTGTCCATCTCCTCCCCCGCCCGCTGCAGCTCCACGGGATTGGAGCAATAGGGGCAGCGCAGGGGGCAGCGATGGGTCAACTCCATCAGCAGGCCCATCGGCGCTTCGACACCGGGGGTGGACGGGCGGGTCACAGCAGCACCACCCCTTTCCCGGCCAACTCGTGCAGCATGCCGCGCACGTCGCCCGCCATCTCCGCCCGGGGGACGTCGAAGCGGGTGGCCAGGTCATCGATGATGGCGCCCAAGCTGCGCTGGCCATCCACCAGCTTCAGGATCTCGGTCGCCGCCTCGTCGGGCAGAAACAATCGTTCCGGTGCCAGAACCATCCAGTTCTGCCGGGTTTCATCGAAGCGGAACTTCACCCCGCGGGCAAAGCGGGGCACCGCCGCCTCCCCCACCGTCTCCGCCAGCGGCGTCCCCGTCATCGCAGCCATCCTTCCCGCCGGTGCCCCTCGGGCACGAAGGCGCCGGGCGGGATGTAGCCAGGCTCGACATAGGCGAAGTGCAGGGCGTCCAGTTGCGCCCACAGGATGTTGCACTTCTCCCGCAGCGCCGCGATGGCGGCCTGCTGCTGCTCCGCCGTGCGGGCATGCTGCTTCACATAGGCCAGGGCGAAGTCCACGTCACGCGGCGCCTGGGTCAGGCGCGGGGCGAAATAGGCCAGTGTCTCCTGGGTGATGAAGTCGTAATTGGCCAGCATGCCGGACACGCGCTCGGCGATGATGGTGGGGGAGAACATTTCGGTCAGCGAGGACGCCACCGCCTCCAGCACGCTGCGGTCCCGCACCAGGGAAACGTAGGCGTCCACGGCGAAACGGGTGGCGGGCAGGATGCCGGCGGTGGACTGCACGTAGTCACGGTCCAGGCCCACGCCGGTGGCCAGGCGGAGCCAGCGCTCGATGCCGCCGTTGGCCGTTTCTCCGTTGGTCCCTTCCCTGCCGGGGAAGCCGTCATGATCCTCCAGCCGGCTGCGCCACAGGCGGCGCAGGTCGGGCGTGGGCAGGCGGGACAGCAGCACCCCGTCCTTGGCGGGAATACGGCTTTGATAATAATAGCGGTTCAGCGCCCAGGCCTGGATCTGGCCGCGCGTCAGCTTGCCGCCGTGCAACAGCTTATGGAAGGGATGCAGGTTGTGGTAGCGCTCCGCCCCCACCGCCCGCAGGGCGGCTTCCAACTCTTCCGGCGAAAGAACGCGGTCCTGCGGCTCTGCGGTCATAGGGTGATTTCCATTCCGTCGTAGGCCACCTCCCATCCCGCCTGGTCCACCACCCGGCGCTGCGGGCTGTCATCCATCAGGATGGGGTTGGAGTTGTTGATGTGGATGAAGACGCGGCGGCGCACCTCCAGGCCGGCGAACGCGGCCAGGGTGGCGTCCACGCTCATGTGCCCCATGCGCAATCCGGTCTTGGATCCAAGCCCAGCCTGTATCATTTCGTTATCGGTATAAAGCGTGCCGTCAAAGAAGACCAGGTCGGCGCCGCGCAGCCGATCCGCCAGGGCCGGTGTCATGGCGGCGCAGCCGGGAATGAATAAGAAGCGGCGGTCGCCGTCGTCCACCACCACGCCCACCGTGTCCTCCCCTTCAACGATGGGCGGCGGCCCGTCCTGGCTTTCCAGATACAGCGGCACTTTGCCCGGCACGGCGAACAGTTCGACCCACAGGCCGCTGTCGGTCCCCGCCAGGCCACCGCCGGTCAGTGGCACGCGCTGCCCCAGGGGCAGGATGTTGCGGGCCACCACGTCGCGGGCCAGCACCTCGAAGATCGGGTTGGCGTCCAGGATGCCCAGGGTGCGGGCGGTCCCGTGCAGGGTGAAGGGCTGGCGTTCGCGCAGGTTCAGCAACCCGGCGATGACGTCCACGTCGCCGCCGCTCAACACCACGCCGGATATGGGGGTGGAGCGCAGACCATGGCTGGGATGCAGCGCCGGATTGGCGGCGATCTGCTGTCGCAGGTCGGGCGACGCGTTCAGCAGGAACCACCGCCGGCCATCGCGGCTTACCGCCAGCGAGGCCTGGGTGCGGGATCGCACCGCCGGATCACCGGCGCGCGCCCGCCGGCAGCCCTCGGCATGTGAATTCCACTGCGGGAACCCACCGCCGGCCGCCGAGCCGAGGACGAGGATATGCATGACACCTTAAGGCAGTAACCGAGGCACGGGGGGCCGCCAACGGGGCCGCAGGTACCAGGACGGGAAGACCCGCGGCGGCCCCAAGTCGCTGATAAGGTTATTTCACGTCCGCGCAGGCGTAGCAGTTGATTTCCATGCCCAGCGCGATTTCAACGATCTTCGGAGTCTTCCAGCTCATAACATTTCCTCCGGTTTTGAGAACAAGGCGAATCACCTTGTTCTGTATTTATAATAATTCTAAATTACCGTTGCGTCAAGACCAGAGGTCGGGCGCCCACACCCAGAGCGGGATGCGATCACGCGTGATCGCATCCCGCTCGTAACCTGTTCATGGTGGAGCGGATTTACGCGATCAGGTGATTCCACCTGATCGCGTTCCGCTCTAGTCCATATAGGCATGGGCGCCGTCAGAAGAAGCCGGGACGCGTCAGAAGAAGGCGATGGCGCCGGCGGCGATCGTGTCCTCCTGGGCCTTGTTGCCGCCGTGGGCGGTGGCGGTGGTGTGGGCGTATTCGCAAATCAGGTTGACCCAACTGGTCAGCTTATACTTGCAGCCCACGGCGTAGGATTCGTTGGTCTTGACCAGTAGCGGGTTGGACTCGCCGGTCGCCAGGCCCAAACGGCTGAGGCCATAGCTGCCCGACAGGGTTAACTTCTTGAAGAAGGTGTAGCTGCCCTGAACGTAATAACCATCGGAACTGCGCGTCTGGCCGGTGGTGCTGACGCCGTCGAAGAACAGGCCGGTGGTGCCCAGCCCATCGCCGAGGTAGCCGTACGCCACCAACTCCGCGTCCGCGACATCGACCTTGGCGCCGAAATCCCAGCCCGTGCCGCGGACGCTGTGCCCCTGGGCCAGGGCCTCGCTGGACGACACGCTTTTCAGGTTCTCGGTGACGACGTTGGTCCACAGCTGCGCCTTGACCAGGCTGCTGGCGTCGGCCGGCAACTCATAGTTCAAGCCGGCCTGCAGCTGCGGCTCGTCATGCGCCGACAGGGTGCCGGACAGGCCTGAGAAGTTGAAGGCGTCGAAGGGTTGGAAGATGCCGACACTGGCGGTCAGGCCGGCGAACTTGGGCGTGGTGTAGGTGATCTGCGGCAGCCAGTCGGTATAGACATAGCCGATGCCGATGCGCCCCAGCGAGGTGTTGGACGGCGCCACGTTACCGCCGGTGGACCCCACCCCGAACAGGGTGAAATCGTTCAGGATGGCCTGCTGGCCGAACAGTCCGATGTCGCGCCCCACCTTCACCGTACCCATGGTGGGCGTGCCCACCGTCAGGTATTGCTGGCGGAAGTCGATGCCGGAGGTGCCCAGCGCCCGGGACGCGCCGCCGGAATTGGCGCCACCGCTTCCCGACACGTTGTTCAGGCCGGGATAGAGGCCGAAGTGGGCGACGATGTCGAAACCTTCCTGCTGGGTCTTCAGCTCGACGGCGAAGTTGCCCGGCAGCAGGCCGTTGCGCACGGAGGAGTTGTCGCTGCTGCCCACCGCCGCCAGGCCGCCCGCCACCACATGGTTGGGGGCCACGCTGTCCGGGCTGTCATGGACGTAGAAGCCGTTGATCTCACCCGACAGGGTGACGTCAACGGGGCCGACGTGGACACCGATGCCCTTTTCCGTCCGGCGCACGGCCAGGGGGTCGACCGGCGGGGCCGCGGCCACCGCCGCGGCGCTGGCGCTGGCCACGGCCCCGGGTGGGGGTGGGGGCGGCGTCTCCACCGCCTTGCGCTGCTTCAGCTGGTCGTATTCCTGCTGGGACAGGATGCCTTTGGCCAATAGCTTGGCCAGCAGATCGTCGGTGGTATCCGCTTTGGCGATCGACACTGGCAGACAGGCCAGGCCACTGATCGCCGTCATGCCCAGAAACAATGCCATCCGCTTGGATTTCATTCTTGTTTCCTCCCGGCTTATATTCGCGGGGTGTCGGCCCGAGGGTGATGGCACTAAAATGCCATTCGGCGGAAGTTTCCGCGCGCCGATCATTTCCCTGCTGTTTGGCGGGGTCTTTCTGGGCCCCACCTTAATTTGAAACTTGAAGTCGTTTGCCTTGATCGCGCAATAGAACTAAAGAACCGTTGCGGCTTCGCCAGCACATGCGCAGGCTGCACATCAAGCCTATGAAATCATGGGCGCGGTTCGCATGCGGCCCGACACCACCGGCCGCCGGACGGCACCCGGATGGACCCATGAAGATCAAGCCTGGCGACAGCGGCCGGTCCCAAAGCGGACAGCCCCCCCAAGCCCCACCCCGCCCCCCCGACGCAGCGCCACCTGTAACCGGTATCACTTGATCGGGTTTCCCATGTCCCTGGGCAATGCCCCCCAACAGCGAACCGCCCCCCGCGTCGTCATCCTGGGCGGCGGGTTCAGTGGCGCCGTCACCGCCCTGCATTTGGCGCGTACCGCCACCGTGCCGGTGGATATCGACATCGTGGAGCCGCGCCTGCTGCTGGGCGGCGGGGTCGCCTATTCCACCCCCGACCCGCAGCACCGCATCAACGTGCCGGCCGCGCGCATGAGCGCGTTTTCCGCCGACATGGGGCATTACGACCGCTGGCTGCGCCGTTCCGGCGTGCTGGCCACCGACCCGCAGGCCCTGGTCAAGGGCGGGCACATCTTCTCCAGCCGGCTGGAGTTCGGGCGCTACCTTGACGGGCTGGTGCGGGAGCAGGCGGCAGCCGACGGCCCGGCCCACATCCGTCACGTGCAGCGGCGCGCGAACGCCGTCACCCCCATCCCCGTGACNGCCCCGCCGGCCAGTCCTTCGGCTATGCCGTGG
>NZ_BACU01000266.1 GCF_000333275.1 Azospirillum sp. B4
CAACCCATGGTTTAGGGTGCGCGCCAGGGAACGGCACAGCGTTGCTGTCCGGTCGCGACGGATCTACCTGATGCTGGAAGACGGGGCGTGCCGGTCTGACAGCCGGCTATGCCCGCCCCTTCCCGTTACCGGGAAAAATCAACCAACTCTAACTGTAACGAGTATGTCCATGACAGGATCGGCATAGTGCTTGCGCGCTCATGTCTCTATCCTCCCGAAGCTATATTTGTTCTTACTTGGCGCATTGGTCTGAAGGCCATGCATGATGACGCATGGGACTTGGTGAACTTTACCGATCGTTGCCCGTCTTAGACCGCAGGCAACGCCCCGGCGTCACCGCCCGTGCATCAGCAGCGTTATTAGCAGTTGTGTTGACAGCGTTGTCAAACGATTTCTACTTTTTGGTTTTTTTATCGGTTGTGTCCCCCAACACATAAAGTGGCCATCCAACGCACCAAATGGCCAAACTTCCATCACATAAAGTGGCCAACCGTTGAAATCGTTGAGGAATTTCCGGGTGCGCCGGGAGGGTGCGGGGATAATTTATGCGCGGCCCTCGGCGTGTCAGGGCGACTGGGGCGTCTGCCGGTGCCGCCATCTTCCAACTGCTGGCTGTGACATAGGGCCGAGTGTTAGCGGGATGCGATCACGCGTGATCGCATCCCGCTCGTAACCTGTTCATGATTGAGCGGAACGCGGCTTGGGCACCGATCGGCACGGTATCCATTTGATTTCATTTAAATCGGTGGCGATCATTTGATCGCGCCGATTTACACCGCTGCGTGTCGCCCGATGGTCAGGTCCGTTCCTTTATCTCGGTACCGGCAGACGAGAGGCGCCGCTTGGGGTGAGACGTCGCTCCCGCGTCAAGCGGGGGCGGCCGCCACCCGGTTGCGACCATCGGCCTTCGCACGATACAACTGCTGATCCGCCGCCTTGACCAATGCCTCGTAATCCTGGTCGACGGCGCCGCGCTGGGTGGCGATCCCGGCGCTGACGCTCACCAGCCGATCGGCGCCCAGCGTCTCATGCAGGATGGCGCACTGGGCGACGTTCGCCAGGATGAGGGCGGCGATATGAAGCGCGCCGGCCGTGTCGGTGTCGGGCAGGACGCAGGCGAATTCCTCCCCGCCATAACGGGCAATCAGGTCGAAGGGGCGCCGCATGGCCTTGGCCGCCGCCCCCGCCACCCGCACCAGGCAGTCATCGCCCGCGCGATGGCCATAGTGATCGTTATATTTCTTGAAATGGTCGACATCGAACAGGATGAGCGACAGCGGCGCCCCAGTACGGGCGGACTGCAGCCAGTGCAACCCCAGGATTTCTTCGAAACGCCGCCGGTTGGCCACACCCGTCAGGCCGTCCACCGATGCCATGGTGCGCAGAATGTCGCCCTGCCGTTTCAGGGTGACGTGGGTACGTAGGCGCGCCTGCAGGATCACGGCGTTGATGGGCTTGCGGATGAAGTCGACCGCGCCCAGCTCCAGCCCGCGGACCTCCTCGGCCTCGTTGTTCTGGGCGGTGATGAAAATGACCGGGATTTCCATGGTGACAGGGTTGGCTTTCAGCCGGCGGCAGATTTCATGGCCATCCATGCCCGGCATGATCACGTCCAGCAGAATCACGTCGGGCTTAATCTCGACGCTCAGCGCCAGCGCCTGCTCGCCCGAGGTCGCCATATAGACGTCATGCTGCTGCCCCAGCACCAAGTGTAACAGGCGGATGTTGAGCGGGTCGTCATCCACCACCAGGATTTTGGGGCGGGTCGTGTCCGTGTCGGCCATCGCTTGAGCCGTAAGCGCCATGGATCAGGCCCTCTCCATCATCTCGCGCAGTCCCGCCGCGGCCGCCATGAAGTCGAAGGCCTGGATTTGCGCCGCCACGGTGACGAACCGCTCCTTGCGATCAGGGGGAAGGGCGGCCTGCACCACGGCCATTTCCTCCAGCGCCCGCAGGTTCCTGGCGTCGAGCAGGGATAGTAGCGAAGATAGCGCCGTCCGCCAGTCCTGACTCTGGGCGGGCCCGGCCTCGGCCGTGTCGGCCCGCTGGGCCGGCACGTGATCTGACAGGCGCCGCACCGACCGGACCAGCAGGTCGCGCAGTTCCGGCACAAGCTCATCGTCCCGCCGCAGCCGCGCCAACGCGTCGGCGCCATAGCCGTTCAGGCGGTCTTCCCACGCCGCCGCCTCCGCAGCCAGGCGCCGCGCGCCCATGGAACCGGCGCTGCCCTTGATGGTGTGGAACAGGGCAGCCAGTTGGGCAATGTCCTGGCGGGCGATCCCCTGCTCAATCTCCGTCAGCAATTCCCCGGTGCGGGTCTCGAAGTCCGGCAGCAGGCTGGCGAGAACGTCCAGCCGGCCGGCCATCCGTCGCGTCAGGCTGTCGATCGCTTCCGTCAGGTCGTCGGTATCCCCCCGGGGTGCCGGTTCGATGGACATGGCCGGGCGCGGCATGGTGCCGGCGTCCAGCGCCACCCAGTTGGACAGCACCGCAAGCATGGCGTCGAGGTCGATGGGCTTGGTCACATGGTCGTTCATGCCAGCCGCCAGGCAGGCCTCCCGGTCGGACTGGGAGGCGTGGGCCGTCATGGCGATGATGGGCAGGGTCCGGAACCGGCCGTCCGCCCGGATGCGGCCCGTGGCCTCATACCCGTCGATGTCGGGCATCTGGATATCCATCAGCACCGCGTCATAGGGGGGGGAGGAGGTCAAAACCTTTTCAACACCGATCAAACCGCCGCCAGCCAGGTCGACCGAAGCGCCCAGCCCGGACAGGAGTTCGAACGCGACCTGCTGGTTGATGGGATTGTCCTCCACCAGCAGCAGTCGGCATCCGGCCAATGGCGTGGTCGCCGGGATCGCGGTGGCGGACGGGGAATGGTCCAGCGTGCCGTTCAGGGCGGCGTTCAACTGGCCGGGTGTCAGGGGCTTGGTCAACATCGCGTCAAAGGGCGACAGCGGGTCCTGCGCGGCGTCCGCCAGCACCTCCCGCCCGTGTGCCGTCACCATGATGATGGAGGGACATTTGCCGTCCAGGGCGCGGATGCGCTTGGCGGTGGCCAGGCCGTCCATGCCCGCCATCCGCCAATCCAAAAGCACGACGTCGTAGGGGGATGGGCCGCCCGCCGCGTCCGCCACACGCCGCAGCGCCTCCGCTCCGCTGGCCGTCAACGTGGCCCGGTGCCCCAGGCTGGTCAGCAGGTTGACGAGGATGGCGCCGGCCACCGGATTGTCTTCCGCCACCAGAACCGCGAGCCCCACCTTCCCGGCCGCCACCAGGGGGGGCGGGACATCCACCGGCAGCCGGATGTCGAACCAGAACCGGCTGCCCTGTCCCAGCGTGCTTTCGACCCGCAAGTCCCCGCCCATCATCTCCACCAGGCGCCGCGTGATGGCCAGGCCCAGTCCCGTTCCGCCGAAGCGGCGCGTCGTCGATCCCTCCGCCTGCTGAAAGGCGCCGAAGATGTGTTGCAGCTTGTCCGGCGCGATGCCGATGCCGGTATCGCTGACGGCCAGGCGCAACGTCACGCCCACCCCCTCGGCGGCGACCAGGCCGGCGCTGACGATCACCTGTCCATGCTCCGTGAACTTCAGGGCGTTCCCCGCAAGGTTCAACAGCACCTGGCGCAGGCGCAGGCTGTCGCCGACATAAGCCCGGGGCAGGTCGATCGGGATGTCGAAAAGGACCTCGACATCCTTGTTTTCGCTGTTGCCGGCCAACACGACGGCCAGGTCGCGCAGCAATCCCTCCAGTTCAAAGGGATGGGCGTCCAGTTCCAGCTTGCCGGCCTCGATCTTGGACAGATCCAGGATGTCGTTCAGAAGCCCCAGCAGCGAATTGGCGGCGGTGTGCGCCTTGGTCACATAGTCCTGCTGCCGGCTGTCCAGGGCCGTGCGCTGAACCAGGGTAAGCATGCCCAGGACAGCGTTCATGGGCGTGCGGATCTCATGGCTCATATTGGCCAGGAATTGCCCTTTGGCGACACTGGCCGCCTCCGCCGCCTGCTTGGCCAGCAGCAACTGCCGTTCCGCTTCCATGCGCTGGGTGACGTCCTGGGCGACGCCCAGATAACCCGCGATGCCGCCATCTTCGGTCCGGATGGCGGTGACGACCAGCACCACCTCCAGGCGGGTTCCATCCCGGCGCGCATAGGTCCATTCGCGCGCCTCCGCCCCGTCGATCTCCGGCTTGTGGACGAAGACGCGGAAACCTTCGATGGGCGTGTCGAATTCCGCGCTCAGTTCCCGGCCCCGCTGCTCGATCTCTTCCGCCACATGGATGATGGCCGGGGTCTGTTTCCCCACCATTTCTTCAGCGGCGTATCCCAGCATGCGCTCCGCACCGCTGTTGAAGATGGTGATGATGCCGGTGGGGTCGGTCGCGATGATGGAGAATTCCGTGGCGGAGGCCAGGACGCTGCTGAGCAGGGAGGTGATGCGGTTGCGCTCGGCCTCCGCCTGTTTACGGTCATTGATGTCGATGCGCAGGGCCAGATATCGCTCGATGGTTCCGTCGTTGCCGAAGAAGGGCGTGATCAGGCTATCCATCCAGTGCAGGCTTCCATCCTTGGCACGGTTGCAGACCTCTCCCCGCCAGGTCTTCCCGGCGGAGATGGTTGACCACATGTGCTCCCAGAACGCCTTGTCGTGCATGCCCGAACTGATGATCCGGTGGCTCTTGCCGATCAATTCCTCGCGCGTGTGCCCGATCGTCCGGCAGAAATTGTCATTGATGGTCAGGATGCGGCCGGCGGCGTCCGTGCTTGAACAAAGCAACTGTTCGTCTATGGTCTGCAGCAGCGACTGATTTTCCCGCAGGGCGGCGGTCAGCTTTCGGCGGCCCTCCGCCAGTTCGGTGATGTCATGGGCCACGACATAGAAGCCCAGGATCCTGTCGTCGAGCGCGTCGGGAATGTAGTTGATCCAGAAGTGTCTGGTACCTTGGCCATTCTGTTCGCGAACGGCGCGTTCAAAGGCTTGGGGCTCGCCCCTAAGCGCCGCCTCCATGAAGGCCCGGTATTGCGCGAAACTCTCCTCGCCCAGCGTCGCCTGCATGGCTTGCCCAATCAGGCTGGCGGGCGGGACGCCCAGCCAGGATGACAAGGCCCGGTTGGCCATGCGGCAACGCAGATCCCGGTCCCAGTAGCCGATCATGGAGGGAACAGAGTCCAACACGGTCTGCAAGGTACGGCGCGCGGTGCCCAGCTCGCTCGTCCGCGCCTTCACGTCCTGTTCCAACTGTGTGTGCATGTCCAGCAACTGCCGCTCCGCCGCTACCCGCTCGCTGACGTCCTGCATCAGCTTGGCCACCCCGACCAGCGTGCCCCTGTCGTCGTGGATGGGGCAGACGGTCAGGGATACGTCCACGGCGGTGCCATCCGCCCGCAGGCGGCGGGTGTCGAAGGCGGGGATGGCTTCGCCGGCTGTGGCCCGGGCGAGGATGGTGCCGTCCTCCTCGCGGCGGTCGTGTGGCAACACCAGGGCGGCCAGGGAGCGGCCAATCACATCCGCCGCCCTATGGCCGAACAGGGCCTCGGCACCTTGGTTCCAGCTGGTGATGATGCCGTCCAAGGTCTCGGTGACCACGGCGTCGGCGGTGTTGGCGATGATGGTCGCCAGGCTGACCTGCATCCGCAACGCCTGACGCCGCCGGGCCCGACTTTGCGCCACCACGGCGGCGAAGAGGGCCGCCAAGGCCGACAGCCCCACCCCCAGCACCGTGACCGCTGTCGGGTTGGTCAGATTCATCGCCTTGACGTACGCCGGCGTGGCGCCTATCCGGATACGCCAGGTACGCCCATGAACCGACTGTTCCATCGTGCGTGTGACGCGATCGCCCGGCTGCGGGCTCACGGTGTGAAAAAACGGGTCATCGGGGGCCTTGGTGTCACGCAGATCCAATTCCAGCCGCCGGGGATCCGGCGCGACCCCCGCCAGCACTTCCTTCATGTTCAGCGGCGTGTAGGCCCAGCCGAAGGCTGCCTGCCGTCGCGCTTCCACGGATTCCGGTGTGGCGTACCCGTGATAGATGGGCAGAAGCAGAAGGAAGGATTGCAGCCTGTCACCGCTGGCCTGGACCAGGGTGATGGGCGCGGTCAGGCGGGCTTCGCCACTGTCCATCGCGGCTTGGGCGGCCTCCCGCCGGTTGGTTTCCGAGGCGATGTCGAGCCCAACCGCGGCGGTGTTGGGGCCTTCGGGTTCGATGAACTGGATGACGTCGCGCTCACCGTCGTGGGGGCTCAACTGGCGTATGGCGAAATCCGGGCGCCCATCCGCCCGCGCCATTTCCAGGAAACGCGCCTCATCGGCCGGCGCCACCCGGCGGATGAATCCGAAACCACGGGCCCCGGGGAATTCACCGGTCAGGTCGCGGGTCTGGCTGTAGTGACGGACCACGGCGGTCGTGATTCCGTTTTCCCCAGCGGTCAGGATGGCGCCCCGCATGCCGCGCAGGCCGTAGCGGTACAGGGTCACACGGTCGTGGATGATGTCCGCCACCTGTTCCAGGTCACGTCGCACCGCCTCTTCTATTTTCGCGCTATTGTGGGACATCGTCCATACGACCGCCCCGCCGGTCAGGGCCAAGCCCGCCAGCAGCACCACCATCGCCCATCGACCCATCAAGCGTGCACTGGAAGCCGTCATGTCAGACCACGATCCATTGGAAGGAAGAGAACCACCTGGATATCGCGATCATACTAGCGGAACCAGGTTTCGGGCCTAGATGACCAAAGGCAGGAGGGGCGCCGTATATTCCCCGATAGGGAATGATGATTGATAATCACTTGCAAAGACCTAATGAAATCCTACATTGACCGCATCTGATTGCGGCCTGCTGGCCTTTGACAATTTGGGATCGGCTGGCGCCGTTCCGCACTATCCTTTCGAGATCCTATACGTTAGCGCATTTTAAGATTGCTTTAATGTTGGCATCCTATACAGCTGCTGAGGCAGGTATTCCGCCCATCCGTTTACAGTATGAATGGATTTTTCCATGCTTGATGAGGATGGTGGGCCCAATCCCAGAATCCTTCTGGTGGATGATGATCCAGCCAACATCCGCATGTTGCACCATGCCCTGACGGGGCTGGGCGACCTTTTCCTGGCCACCAATGGGCGCGAGGCGCTGGCCGTCGCCGATCATTGCAGGCCCGATGTCATCCTGCTGGACATAGAGATGCCCGACATTGATGGCTATGAGGTGTGCCGGATCCTGAAGACCGAGGCCGGGCAGTTGGATACTCCCGTCATCTTCGTCACCTCCCACCACCAACCCAGCCACGAGATACGCGCCCTGCAAAGCGGCGGTGTCGACTTCCTGCGCAAGCCGTTGGACATACCTGTCGTCCAGGCGCGGGTGAGTACCCACCTGGCGCTGCGCAACCGCACGCGCCAACTGGCGCAGGCCCGGCGCGACCTGACGGATCTGGTCGACCGGTTGCCCGCGTTCATCGCGGTGTGGGACGATCAATTGCGGAACCTGTTCTGCAACGACATCAGGGGCCAGTGGTTCGGACGGGAAGCGGCGGCGATGCGGGGGCGCCACCTTGGCGACGTGCTGGGCGGCGCCAATGTGGCGGTGTTGGCTGACGATGTGGGGCAGGTCCTGGCGGGCCAATCACGCTCCGCCGAGCTCCGGCTGTCGCGACCGGACGGCACGCCGTTGTTCGGCCAGGTATCCCTGGTGCATCGGCCGGCCGAAGGCGGGGCCACCACTTTCCTGATGCTGATCACCGACGTTTCCGATCGCAAACAGGCGGAACTCGCCCTGTTTGATGAGAAGGAGCGGCTGCGGATCACGCTGAACTCCATCGGGGACGGGGTCATCGCCACCGACACGGCGGGCATCGTCACCTTCCTCAACCCCATTGCGGAGCAACTGACCGGTTGGCGCGGGGTTGACGCGGTGGGACACGCCATCGAAACGATCCTGCCCTTGCAGGATGGCAGCGACCAACGCCCCCTGCAAAACCCCATCCGCTGGGCGTTGAAGGAACGGCGCATCGTGGGCATGGCCCTTAATTGCGTCATGCAGCGCCGGGATGGCGAACTCTTCCACGTCGAGGATTCGGCCGCCCCCATCATCGATCATGATGGTCAGGTGACGGGGGCCATCATCGTCTTCCATGACGTCAGCGCGACCCAGGCCATGGCGCTGAAGATGACCCACCTGGCCAACCATGATCCGTTGACCAATTTGCCCAGCCGCTTGCTGCTGCGGGACCGGGGAGACCAGGCCCTGCGCCAAGCCCAGCGGAACGGCAGTCGCGCTGCGCTGTTCCTCTTGGACATCGACACCTTCAAGGTCGTTAACAATACGGCGGGGTACGCGGCCGGTGACGCCCTGTTGCAGGATCTCGCGCGGCGTCTGGCCGGCGTTCTGCCGGCCGATACGACCATCAGCCGCCACGGGGCCGATGAATTCGCCATATTGGTGCCCGACGCCGGTGACACGGAGCGGGTGGAACACCGGGCGCGAACCATCCTGGGGACCTTCGGAACGCCGTTCGATGTCGGGGGGCATCGCTTCTCACTGACGGCCAGCGTCGGCATCGGGCTCTATCCCGATGACAGTGAGGACATGGACGCGCTGTACCGCCATGCCGACGTGGCCATCTATCGCGCGAAGCAGCGCGGCGGGAACCGGCATTGTTTTTTTTCCAAGGATATCGAGCAGGCGTTGCAGAAGCGCCAGGTCCTGGAAATGCGGCTGCGCGAGGCGGTCGCCGCGGAGGAGGCGTTCGAGGTTCATTTCCAGCCCAAGGTGGACATCACGGCGGGCCGCATCGTGGGGGCGGAGGCGTTGGCCCGGTGGCGGGACAGCGCCGGGGCCCTGGTTTCACCGGCGGATTTCATCCCGCTGGCTGATGAGACACGGCTGATCGTGCCCTTGGGTCGCCAGATTTTCAGACAGGCCTGCCGGCAGGCCCAGCTGTGGCACGAGGAAGGCTTTCCCTTGCATCTGGCGGTCAACGTGTCACCCGTGCAGTTCGCGGAGGACGACCTTGCCGGGATGATCAGGGAGGTGGCGCAGGATACGGGCTTCCCTCTGGAAAAGCTGGAGCTGGAAATCACTGAAGGCGCCCTGATCCGGGATATCGAGCATACGCGGCGGGCGATCAACGATCTGAAGCAACTGGGCCTGACCATCGCCATCGACGATTTTGGAACCGGCCATTCCAGCCTGGCCTATCTGAAGCGCTTCGATATCGACGTGTTGAAGATCGATCAGACCTTCGTGCGCGACATGCTGGACGACCCCAGCGACGCCGCCATCGTGGCGGCGATCATCAACATGGCATCGGCCCTGAAACTCCGGCTTGTCGCCGAGGGCGTGGAGCGCCCGGAGCAAGCCAGCGCCCTCCTGTACCATGGCTGCCAGGTCATGCAGGGCTACCTGTACAGCCGGCCGTTGCCAGCATCGCAGATGGGGGATCTGCTGCGCCAGGATCACCAAGGCCTCGTCAGCTGGCGGGCGGCCAACTGACGGCGTGGTTTTCGCCCGAGTGAGGGAGCCATCCGTGAAAGCGGCGGTTATGCCGGCGTCCCCGTTGAGGCCCGCCGCCCAGCGTTGGCCGGGCGGCGGTCGTGGTCTCAGCCCTGGGCGGCCATGCGGCGGGCCACGTCGGCGGCGCTGATGCCCTCCAGGGCCAGGCCGTAGGCGGTGCCCTCATCGATCAGGCGGCGGAGCTGCTGGGTCAGCGCGATACGGGTGTAGCGGCCGGTCAGCGGCGGCAGGGCGGCGATGCCGTCGGCGATCTCATGGGCGCGGGCAAGCAGGCGGTCGGCCGGCACGATCTCGTTGACGACGCCCCAGTCCTTCGCCGTCTGGGCATTCAGCACCTGGCGGGTGAGCAGGAAGTAGCGCCCGCGGACCGAGCCGATCACATGCGGCCACAGCAGGTGCATGCCATCGCCGGGCACGATGCCGAACTCGAAGTGCGGCTTGTCCTGGAACACGGTGTCCGGCGTCGCCAGGATGATGTCGGTCAGCAGCGCGTATTCACTGTGCAGCAGGACCGGACCGTTCAGCGCCGTGATCATGGGCACCTCGATGTCCAGGATGTTGGACAGCACCTTGCGGCCCTCGCGCAGGATCTTGTCGTAGCCCTGGGGGGTGAAGAAGTCGAAGCCCTCCGGGTTGATCATGTCCATGAAGGCGTCGCCCGTGCCAGTCAGGATCACCGCGCGGTTGTCCCGGTCCTCGCCGATCTGGTGGAACAGCTCCACGAACTGCTCATGCGTATGCCCGTTGAAGACGAGCTTGCCGCCATCGGTATGCAGGGCGACCTCCAGCACGCCATTGTCCTTGCGGGCCAGGCGGGCGTTGGGGAAAGCGTCGCGATAGGTCTCGAACTTGGCCATGATGCTGATCCTTTGTCTCCAGCCGTCCGGAAGGGGCGGCTTGGCGGACTAGCTAGGCCATCCGATGGCGGGACGGACGATGGCGCGGAGCGATATGGCTTATTCCATCCCGGAATAGGATGGGACCATCGCCGCTTCCACGAAGCGGGCGAATTCACGCGCCTTGGCACTGGCCATGCGCCCCCCGGGGAACACCGCCCACAGGTCCAGGGCAGGCAGGGCCCAGTCCCGCAGCACCCGGCGCACCGCGCCGCTGGCGAGTTCGGGGGCGAACATCCAGTCCGAGGCGATTGTCAGCCCCATGTCGGCGAGCACCGCCGCCCGCTGCCCCTCGGCCGCGCTCACCTTGACGCGCCCGCGCATGGAAACCGAGGCTTCGGTGCCATCGCGGGTGAAGCACCACACGCTGGGCAACTGGCTGTGGATCACGGCCTCGTGCCCGGCCAAGTCGGCGGGGCTGTGTGGTTCCCCCCGGCGCGCCAGATAGGCGGGCGTCGCCAACACGGAGCGTGCCCCCGTCGCCAGCCTGCGCGCGACCGCGGATGAGTCGGGCAGCGCGCCCATGCGCAGCGACACGTCGACACCCTCGGCCACCAGGTCGATGAAGCGGTCGTCGAGGATCACGTCGATCTCAAGCTCCGGGTGCTGTTCGAGGAAGCGCGGCAGCAGCGGCACGATATGCAGGCGGGCGAAGGTGGTGGCGGCCGAAACGCGCAGGACGCCGGACAGCCCCGCCCCGGCGCCGCGCGCGGCCAGGTCGGCCTCATCGGCTTCCCGGATGGCGGCCTTGGCCCGCTCATAGAAACGGTGGCCCGCCTCGGTCGGGCTCAAGCCATGGGTCGAGCGGATCAGCAGGTTGACCTGAAGCCGGTCCTCCAACTGGGCGATGGTCTTCGACACGGCGGGCTGGCCGACATTCAGTTGCCGCGCGGCGGCCGAGAAGGAGCCGGTCTCCACCACGCGCACGAAGGCCGCCATTGCTTGATATCGGTCCATGCCATTCCTCCTTGGAATGAGCATTATCACCCCAAGCCCGCTGCCCCGTCGAGCCTTCCAGAGGCATTTATTGGTCCGCCTTCGGATGGCCGAAGGGAGCGAGGAGATCGGGATCATGGTTTGTTGGCTGATGGGAACCGCCGCCGCGCCGTCCCTCCTTCAGGGGATCCTCGCCTTTCAAATCACCGGCAGCCCCGTTTCGGCACTTCTGGCGCTGGCCGCGCCGATGCTGCGGGCGGGGCTCCGTCACAAGGAAGCGCACCATGCTTAAGGTTTACGCCTACGCCACGCCCAACAGCGTCAAGGTGCCGATCGCGCTGGAGGAGCTGGGGCTCGATTACGAGTTGCACGGCGTCAACGTCCGCAAGGGTGAGCAGAAGGCGCCCGATTTCATGGCACTCAACCCGAACGCCAAGGTGCCGGTGCTGGTCGATGGCGATCTCGTCCTGACCGAATCCGCCGCCATCCTGGTCCACCTCGCCGAAAAGACCGGCCGCCTGCTGCCGTCCTCCGGCGAGGGCCGGGCGCGGGTGTTCGAGCAGCTTTTCTTCCATGCCTCGGGGCTGAGCCCCGCCTTCGGCCAGTCAGGGTTCTTCCAGCGCTTCGCGGCCGAGCCGCAGCCGATCGCGATCGAGCGCTTCCTGGGCGAGGCCAAACGCACCCTGTCGGTGCTGGACGGGGTGCTGTCGCGGCATCGCCACACCGCCGGCGACGCGTTCACCGTCGCCGACATCGCCCATTTCGGCTGGCTGTGGCGGCGCGAGTTCGCCGGCGTCGGGCTGGAGGATACCCCCCATGTCGCGCGCTGGTTTGCCGATGTCGCGGCGCGCCCCGCCGTCCAGCGCGCCCTTTCCCGCGTCAACGCCCTGCTGCCGTCCAACTGACCCGCAATTCCGGCGGGGAATGGGCCGTGCCCCCCCGCTCCACGGAGATAGTCCCATGTCCCTGCAATCCAAGCTCGACGCCTTCAAGGCGGACTTTGAAGCCGGCAAGCCGCCCTACAGCGTGCCGCCGTCGGTGATCCAAACCATGCGCCGCGCGACCGCCGACCTGATCGCCAGTGGGGCCGCCACGCGCGCCCTGAAGGCCGGCGATCAAGCGCCCCGCTTCACGCTGAACGATCCCGACGGCAGGCCCGTCTCATCGGCGGCGCTGCTCGCCAAGGGGCCGCTGGTGGTGAGCTTCTATCGCGGCGTGTGGTGCCCCTACTGCAACATGGAGCTGCAGGCGCTCCAGGCCGCCCTGCCGGACTTCCAGGACCTTGGCGCCAGCCTGGTCGCCATTTCCCCACAGTTACCGGTGAACAGCCGCAAGTCCGTCCGCCAGAACGGCCTTGGTTTCCCCATCCTGTCCGACACCCACAACGACGTGGCCGCCGCCTTCGGCCTGCGCTTCGAACTGCCCGGTTACCTTGTCGATCTCTACAAGGGCCTGAAGAACGACCTGCCGGCCTTCAACGGTGACCAGAGTTGGACGTTGCCGATGCCGGCCCGCTACGTCATCGCGCCGGACGGGACGATCCTCTACGCCGAGGTGAATCCGGATTACACCCGCCGGCCCGAGCCTGAGGACATGCTGCCGGCGTTGCGCCGCGCCTCCTAAGGGCACCCGGCCCGGGAAGTCGGAGGGCGTTCTTGGGGTGCTAAGCCGTTGGCGCCAGGGCGCGCAGGATGGCGCGCACCGGTGCCGCGTCCGCCTGGGTCAGCTTCAGGGGCAGGGCGATCAGCTCATACTCCCCCTCCGGGACGCCGTCGAGCACCAGCCCCTCCAGGATGGCCATGGCGTGGCGCCGCACGGCATGGTGCGCGTGCAGGTCCTTGGACTCTTCCGGATCCAGGGAGGGGGCGTCCACACCGACAAGGCGGACGCCGGCGGCGGCCAAGGCTTCGATCGTTTCCGGAGCCGGCACGCGGAAGTTGCTGACCCAGCCGTCATGGGGGAAGCGGCGATAGGTGCGCAGCAGGACGCGCGGCGGTGTTCCGGCCAGGCGGCCCGCCAGTTCCGCCGGGGTCACCGCACCCGCTCCATCCGCCACGTCGATCAGGCGGCAGGGTCCCAGATAGGGGGTGAGGTCGACGGCGCCGATGGGCTGGCCCGACGCGTCATAGTGCAGGGGCGCGTCGGCATGGGTGCCGGTGTGGGTGGAGAGGGTCAGCCGGCTGACGTTGACGGGGCAACCGGGGCCCAGGGCCCAGACCCGCTCCTCCTGATAGGCGGTGTCGCCAGGCCACACCGGAATGCCGGGACGCAGGGGCTGGGTGATGTCCCAGATGCGGCTCATGGCGGGGGTCTCCTCACAGCGCGGTTCGCAGCGACAGCAGTTCGGGGAAGAAGCTGAGGTTCAGCGCCTTGACCAGATAGCTGACGCCGCCGGTGCCGCCGGTGCCGGGCTTGAAGCCGATGATGCGTTCCACCGTTTTCATGTGGCTGAAGCGCCATTGCTGGAAACGATATTCCACATCCACCAGCTTCTCCGCCAGGTCGTAGAGGTCCCAGTGCTTGTGCGGGTCCTGGTAGACCGCCAGCCAGGCGGCCTGCACGCTGGCATCGGGCTCATAGGGCTGGGCGAAATCCCGGTCCAGCTTCCCGGCCGGGATGTCGAAGCCACGGCGGGCCAGCAGCCGCAGGCTCTCATCATACAGGCTGGGGGCGTTCAGGGCCGCTTCCAGCGTGGCGTGAAGGGCGGGTTCCGGTTTGTGGACGGCCATCATGCCGGCGTTCTTGTTGCCCAGCAGGAACTCCAGCTGCCGGTACTGGTAGGACTGGAAGCCGCTGCTCTGGCCCAGGTGTGGGCGGATGCGGCTGTAATCCGCCGGCGTCATGGTGGACAGCACCTCCCATGACTGGATCAGCTGTGCCTGGATGCGGCTGACGCGGGCGATCATCTTCAGGGCCGGGCCCAGGTCGTCCGCCTGGATCTGGCGCAGCGCCGCGCGCAGCTCGTGCAGGCTCAGTTTCATCCACAGCTCGGACGCCTGGTGGATGATGATGAACAGCAGCTCGTCATGCTCGTCGGAACGCGGGTGCTGGGCCGCCAGCAACTGGTCCAGGCCCAGATAGGCGCCATAGCTCATGGGGGGCGTCTGGTGCAGCGCCTCCTCCGACAGGTCGACCGCCAGGGTGTGGGGACGGGGGGGATGGGTCGCGGTCACGTGACGGCTCCACGGGTCTGATAGGCGGCACCGCGCCAGGCGCCGCTGTCCATGATGTCCTTGAGGGTCGCCACGGCGTCAAAGACGTCGACATGGCGGACATACAGGGGGGCGAAGCCGAAGCGCATCACGTCGGGCGCCCGGAAGTCGCCGATGACGCCCCGGTCGATCAGCGCCTGCATGATGGCGTAGCCGTCGGCGTGGCCGAAGCTGACCTGGCTGCCCCGTTCCCGGGCGTCGCGGGGGGACCGCAGGATGAACTGCCCCGGGCATTCCTGTTCCACCAGCCGGATGAATAGGTCGCCCAGGGCCATGGACTTGGCGCGCACCGCGCGGCGGTCGGCCCGCGCCATGATGTCCACGCCCATCTCCAGCGCCGATAGGCCCAGGATGGAGGGCGTGCCGCACAGCATGCGGTCGATGCCGGGGGCCGGGGCGTACGCGTCGCTGAACTCGAACGGGGCGGCATGGCCCATCCAGCCGGAGAGGGGGGAGCGCAAGAGCGCCTGGTGGCGCCTGGCCACGAACAGGAAGGCCGGGGCGCCGGGGCCGCCGTTGAGGTATTTGTAGCCGCAGCCCACCGCCAGGTCGGCGTTCGCCCCATTGAGGTCGACGTCGATGGCGCCGGCGCTGTGCGACAGGTCCCATAGGGTGAGCGCGCCGGCCGCCTGGGCCGTGGCCGTCAACCGGCCCATGTCGTGGATCCGGCCGGTCTTGTAATGCACCTGGGTCAGCAGCAGCAGGGCGGTGTCGCCGTCGATGGCGTCCTCCAGCCCTCCGGGCTCCATCACCCGCAGCTCGGCCCGGTCCCCCAGCAGGTCGCGGACACCCTGCAGGATGTAGAGGTCGGTGGGGAAATTGCCCGGCTCGGTCACGATCACCCGGCGGCCGGGACGCGCCGCCAGCGCCGCCGTGACCAGCTTGAACAGGTTGACGGAGGTGGAATCGGCGGCGATCACCTCATCCGCTCCGGCGCCGATGATGGATGCGATGCGGGCGCCCACGCGCTGGGGCAGGGTGATCCACCCGGCGGTGTTCCAACTGCGGATCAGATCGGCGCCCCACTCCCGCGCCACCACGTCGCCCAGCCGCGACCGCACCGCCTTGGGCAGGGCGCCCAGCGAGTTGCCGTCCAGGTAGATGACCCCCTCCGGCAGGTCGAATTCCTCACGGAACGCGGCCAGGGGGTCGTCGCGATCCAGCGCGGCGCAGGCCGCTCGATCCAGCGCGGCGCAGGCCGCCCGGTCCACAGCGGCGCAGGCCGCCCGGTCCATGCTCATGTCCATCGATCTCCCACAGGGTGCCCTCTGCGGCCATCATACTGCGGGCCGCCCAGAACATTGTTGCGAACCCGCCCAGGGATGGGGGATTTTAGGAACATCGTTCCTGAGGGGCTGCGTTGGGGAGAATGACCATGGACGCCATCGACCGGCGCCTGCTGAGCGTGCTTGAAACCGACGGGCGCGCCTCGTTCGCCCAGGTCGCGGAGGCGGTTGGCCTGTCGAAGACACCCTGCTGGAACCGCGTGCAGGCGCTGGAGGAAAGTGGGGTGATCACCGGATACCGGGCGGACATCGACCGTGCCCGCGTGGGGTTGCCGTTGCTGGCCTTCGTCGACGTGGCCATCGACCTGGGCCGTCACCAGGCGTTCGAGGCGGCCATCGCCAACGTCCCCTCGGTGCTGGAATGCCATACCACCGCCGGCCCTTTCGACTATGTGCTGCGGGTGGCGGTGCGCGACGTCGGGGCGCTGGATGAACTGCTGCGGGCCGAACTGTCCCACCTGCCGGGGGTCAAGACATTCGCCACCCGCATCTGCCTGAAGACGGTCTTCCAGGCGCGGCCGCTGATGGCCGTGCCTGGTGCCGGGTCCTGACAACTGTGTGAGGCCCGCATTTCCGATCCCGAGAATAGAATGGCTGTCGCCACTCGCGAGGTTGGCGGCGATGAAGCGGAGATTAGAGCCGGCTGTGACGTCGATTTAACGCGGCCGGCTCTAACCATGCGATCCACATCGCCCGTGAAGGACACGGATGTTCGGCCAGAGCTTGGAATCCCATAGGTCGGGATTTCAAGCGACCGGGATCAGATCAGCCTGGCAAGCCTGTCTGGAGCTGTTGGATCAACTTCGCCCATTGACCGTTATTGACCCAATTTTCCACCAAGGTATCCGCAGCGGAGATCCAATCGTCAAGAGTGGCGGACTGATTGCTCCAGAACGGCGCCGCCGAGGTCAGCACGGGATCCAGGCGGAAATAGGTATTCGGAAAGTTCTCCTGCATTTCGACGGATGCAAAGAGGGTCTCCCCAGACGCGATCGTGGCATCCAGCGCGTTGATGCCGCTGTAGTTCATCCAGCCGTTGCCGTCGGAAATGATTCCCCCGCCCATATTCGCAACTGTTTGGTAATTCAGGCCGGTAGGCTCCGAAGACATGCCACAACCAATCGACACGATGCAGTTGATCGTTAGGGGCTCTTCGTTGTTCTGACTCCGCAATTCATTCTGCTGCTGTATGTAAAACAAGGCCGCCTGAGTCGGATTATTCGCCCAAACACCACCATCAAGGAAGTAATTGCACCCGGTGGGATCTTTCTGCATATCGCCGAACTGCAGGTCATAAGGCACGGGTGGCAGGACCATCGGGCAGGCTGATGTCATCAGGCAGGCCTGGAATACGCTGATGGATTCGGCGGTTGTGCTGTCCATCGCGGCGTTCAAAACCTTGGTTTCGTTGGTGATGATCGCCGGGCCCCATGGAACCTTCGAATTGTTGACCTGCGCCAATACCGGTTGGAACGTTTCCGGGGTTGGCAGCGGTGCGGTCAAGTTACCATTGAAGCTTGGAATGATCAGCGTCGTGGTCGTATCTGAGAGGTAGGCGACAGGGACCGCGTCGGGATTTATATTAGGAGTTGAACTGAGTCCAAAATCATATTTTGCTCCACCGCTTACGTTGGACGGCACCCAAACATCCACAAGGCCTTGCTGGATTTGATAGTAGCATCCCGCCCAGGTGGGGGCGCCGTAATTACTGGCAAGCACACTCGCCAATCCGGTGGCGGTCGTTCCGGTGGCGGTCTTGGTTACGCCGGCATTGCCAAAGGCGGTCACACCGGACGTCAACACATCAACGAGCGTTTTTTCACCCGGAAAAATTGACGACGCATTATTCACGTATAATTCCAAAGCGCCGTTGCCGGTCAGCGTGCTCCCCGACGACATGGGCACTGTCAATCCAACCGCCAATAGCCCCCCGGTCGACGTCCCGGCCACATAACCAAAGGTATCCGGAATTGAGGTGGTGAGGCTTTTCACGCCCGCCATTACTGGGTTCGTCACGGAGCCATCCAGATAAGACAGGATGCGGGCCGGGATGACGCCCATCATCCCGCCGCCGTCGATGGCCAGAATGTTTATACTAGGCATAATGATATCTCCGCTTGTCGTCAGTTGACGTCGAGTTCCGGCACGACATTCGTCACCGGGCGCTCTTCGGAGAGCATTTCTCATGCCATGCTATTATATAAGCATAATCAATACCTTATGATGTTTTGGACAGGCAGCCGATGGGTATCGGACGTGTCGGACATGTCCAAACTAGTTAACCCGAATTGGGCACAAGAGGACGCATCTGGCCGGTGGTGCCCACCGCGTGGCGTACGAGTGCCTCCCCCGTGGCGCTACATCATTCCTCAGCTTGGGGCCGGCGCTAGAGTATCCGTTATGTGCAAGCCGCTTTTTCCTGCCAGTGTGAGCCCTTTTTGAGGAGAGCGTTGGCGAGGACGACGAGCTTGCGCATGATGGCTGTGATAGCAACCTTGGGAGGCTTTCCGGCTGCGATCAACTGGGTGTATTTGGCGCTGAGGTCTGGATTGAATCGGGCGGCGACGAGGGCCGGCATGTAAAGGGCAGTGCGGACAGTGGCGCGTCCTGCCTGGATGAAAGAGCGCCCGCGCCACTGTCCGGACTGGCGGGTGATTGGAGCGAGCCCCGCGAGACTTGCGGCTTGGCCCGGTTCCAAAGTCCCCAATTCAGGCATTTCGACCAGCAAGGCGAATGCGGTTAGGAAACCGATGCCCGGAATGCTGGTCAGGATGGCGCACCGGCTGGCCATCGCGTCGCTGGCGGCGATACGGGCTTTGATGTTCGCGTCCAAGGCATCAAGGTGGCGCTCGATCTGCTTGAGGCGGTAGCGGTTCTGACGCTTAAGCAATGGCAAGGTCAGGTTCTTCTCACGGTTTTTCGCCGCGACCCGATCCTTCACCAGCGCCTCACGGGCGACCAACATCTCTTTTAATTCAATGATCTCATCGCTATTGCCCGGCTGGCTTCGATATCCAGGACAGCGCCCATGCGGGGCAGCATGGCGGCATCCAGACCGTCCGTCTTGGGCAGTTTCCCGGTCGCCTCGGCAAAGCGCCGGCGCCTGGNCGGGGATTGACCTTGGCCGCAGGAAGCCCCGCCCGGGCAAGCGCCCGCTCAAAGGCCCGGTGATAGGGCCCGGTGATAGGGCCCGGTGGGTTCGAACACCACCCGTGCGACGTCTTGGCCGCACCAGGCGACAAAGGCGGCATGACCGGCTTTGTCGTTGCCGAACCGCCGCTTGGCACCGTCGGACAGGCGATAGGCGTCCAGGGTGTCTTTCGAAACATCCACGCCGATGGTAACTTGGCTCATCTTTTCCGTGCCTCTGCTTGTCATACGGGGCTTTCTCCCCGGTATCCGTTCAGGCCAATGGAAAAGACGAGGGCGATCAAACTCTAACTCGGCTCGTTAACAGCCTGCGGTCACTCGATCCGTCCCTCGCCGCTGGGAGAGGGGTGCAGCCCTCTCCCAGCGATTCCATCGTCGCCCGTCGGCACGGAAATTCATAAGACAAGCGTGATGCGATCACGCGTGATCGCATCACGCTCGTAACCTGTTCATGATAGAGCGGATTTACACGATCAGGTGTCTCCACCTGATCGCGTTCCGCTCTAACACACGTCGCCGTCAAACGGCGCAGGCAAGAGGACCACGCGGGGCATGATGGGGAAACGGGCGGCGCGGCTGGGGGGCCTGGCGCTGATGGGGCTGGCACAAATGGCGATGCCCGCCGGTGCCACGACGCAATGCCAGTTCGGCATTGTGGCCAGCCTGCCGGTCACGATGAGCGGCAACCAGCCGCTGGTCGAGGGCAGCATCAACGGCCAGCGCGTGCGGTTCCTGGTCGACACCGGGTCGTTCGCCAGCCTGCTGTTCCGTGACGCGGCGGAAAAGCTGGGCCTGCGCCTCACCGCCCTATCGGGCGCCACCGTCTATGGCGTGGGGGGCGAAAGCAGCGTCATGGTCACGTCGGTGGACAGCCTGACCCTGGACAAGTCGTCGATGAAGAACCTGCGCCTGATCGTGACGGGGCAAGGCAAGACCGCCGATCAGCCGGTCACCGTGGCCGGTGTGCTGGGAGAGGACATGCTGCGCCAGTTCGACGTGGAAATGGACCTGAGCCACGGCCAGATCAATTTCCACCTGTCGCGCGGCGATTGCGACGACGTGGATCTGATCCCCTGGGAGGGGGCCTATACCGTCGCGGACTTTCCCAAGATCGGTGCGACGGTCCAGCATATCCGTCCGGAGGTGAAGGTGAATGGCCAGCCTGTTCGGGCCGAACTGGACTCCGGTGCCTATTATTCCATCCTGACCAAGCAGGACGCGGGCCGCCTGGGCGTCCGGCCGGACAGCCCCGGCGTGGTCCAGGCCGGCACGGCCGGCGGCATCGGCGCGCATGAGGAACCGGTGTGGATTGGCACCTTCGACAGCTTCACCATCGGTGACGAGACCATCCACCACCCCAAGATGCGCTTCGGCGACATCTTCAAGCACGGCACCGTCACGCCCGTCGGATCCCACATCCCCACCCAGGTCATCGAGACGGAGATGCTGCTGGGCGCGGACTTCCTGCGGTCCCACCACGTGCTGATCGCCCACAGCCAGGGGCGGCTGTACGTCAGCTATGTCGGTGGAACGGTCTTCCAGACGGACACGCCGGTGGCCGGAGCCACGGCCGCGCAACCGCCGTCCCCGAGCCCGTGAGCGATGGGGCAGCTTGCAATCCTGTGACGGATGGTTGCGTGAACCTGACGAACTGGCTACTCCTTTTAGGGGATCTATGGGGGATGGTTGCAAGATGTTGGGGCGAGGAAGTGTGGTCGCGCGGCTGTTCTCGGTCGTGATAGGGGTTCTGGCCGCCTGGCCGATGACGGCGGTCTCCGCCGCTGAAAAGGCGGCATCGGCCTGCAAGTTGCTGAAGGTCGGCACCTTGCCGCTGGTGATGGACGGCAACGTCGTGCTGGTGAAATCCGTGGTCAACGGCAAGCCCGCCTACTTTCGCGTGGTCACCGGCAGCAACGTATCGGTCATCAGCGTCCAGGCCCTGGCGCAGCTGGGCCAGGCGACGAAGGCCAAGGTGGTGGCACCGGAATATTTCAGCCTGGACTGGATGACGCTGGACACCCTGGAACTGGGGGACTGGGCGGCCAAGGATGTCCGCATCCTGTCCGGTCCCTATGGCACCCTGTCAGACACCTACGACGTGGTCGGCCTGCTGGGTATGGACATTCTCGGCAAGTTCGACGTGGAGTTCGACATCGGCCATGGCCAGATCGTGCTGTACCAGCCGCAGGGCTGCGACACCGCCGAACTGGCCTATTGGTCGAACAACTACAGCCTGGCGGAAATGGCGCCGGACCCGACCCCGCGCGCCCACATCCGCCTGTTCGCGACCCTGAACGGTCAGCAGATCCCGGCGCAGGTGGCCAGCGGTGTGTCCATCAGCCACCTGGACGAAGCCCTGGCCCGCAAGCTGGGCGCGGAAATTGTCCCCCCCGCGGACGACGCCACTCAGGATCCCACCAAGGGGCCCATCGCCGTACTGGATACGCTGGCCCTGGGCGACGAGTCCGTGCGCCACGCCAAGCTGCGGGTTTCCAACCTTTACAAGCAGTCGTCGGTCTGGCGTGGGCAGTTGCAGAACGTGTCCTATGACAAGGATCACGTCCCGCTGTACTTGGGCGTCGACTTCCTGAAGTCCCACCGGCTTTACATCGCCTTCAGCCAGCGCAAGATCTATTTCACCTATGAGGGCGGCGCCATCTTCCAGACGGTGGGGCCCGGCCTGACATCAGGCAGGGAGATCGACTCCATTTCCGATACGGGCATTGCCGGCAAATGAAGGCCAGGCCAGTCACGGCCGCGACAGCGGAATAATCCTGCAACCGGGTTGGGGAGCATACGGGCATGAGGTCGGTTTTGATGGGATGGATGCGTAGAACCTTGGGTCTGGCAACGGCGCTGTGCCTGGCGTCCCTACCCTTGGCCCCGCCCACCCACGCGGCGTCATCATGCAAGCTGGTGAAGGTGGCCGCCATCCCCCTGGAGATGGACGGGAACGAGGTGCTGGCCAGCGTCACCATCAACGGCAAGCCAGCCCATATGATCGTCGACACAGGAGCCTGGATATCGCTGCTGAGCCGATCCTCGATGGACTATCTGGGTCTGAAGGCCGTCGACGCCCAGGGCCAACTGATTGGTATCGACGGCACCAGCAGGCTGCTGCAGACCACGATGGACAGCCTCGAACTGGGTACCTGGCGTGGGAAAGACGTGCGCGTCTACGTCGGCGGCTATGGCTCCTGGCGCGGCGACACCGTTGGTCTCCTCGGCATGGACTTACTGGAACGATATGACCTGGAGTTCGACCTCGCCCATAAGCTGCTGAGCCTTTACAAGCCGGAGAAGTGCGACAATGACGTGCTGGCCTACTGGTCGGACAGCTACAACGTCACCGACATGGACGATGTCCGCGGCAACCGCGCCCGCATCCGCGTGCCCATCACCATCAATGGCCAGTTGATCCACGCCGAACTGGACAGCGGCGCCTCCCTTACCGTCTTGGACGAAGGCGTCGCCCGCCGCGTGGGCGTGGATGTCGCCGCCGGCGAGGCCGAGAAGGGTGGTGGCGGGCGGGGCGTCAACGGCCGTTTGGTCGAGGACCATATCGGCACGTTCGACACCTTCAGCATCGGGGACGAAACCATCCGCCACGCCAAGCTGCGGGTGGCGGATTTGTACAACCGTGTGGGCGAACGTTTTGTCGGCAGCCGCCTGAGCACGTCCTACAGCGATACCGATCTATATTTGGGCGTCGACTTCCTACGCAGCCACCGAGTCTATATCGCATCCAGCCAGCGCAAGGTCTATTTCACCTACCAGGGCGGCCCCGTCTTCCAGGTGATAGGCCCCCTGCGCGCCAGGGAATCCAACGGCGCTCCCGATGACGGCGGCCCGCAAGCCGCCCAAACCCCGGCCGCAAATCCGCCGGCAAAGCCGCAGGGACAGTAAACGGCCGCTTGCGCCGGCGTGGCCCCGTTCCCCTTGCTTCACACCTCGCCCCCACCCATAGTCCTTAATGATAGGGCACATCCAAACCGCCAGGGACATCACATCGGTGGGAAGCAGGGCCAAAGCGCTGAGAGTCTGCGCCATGCTGCTGGCGTGGACCGTCGTGCTGGCGTCCGCCACCGCCCAAGCGGCCCCCGCCTGCAAGCTGGCGCAAGTGGCCACCATCCCGCTGGAGCTGAACGGCAACCAGCTGCTGGCCAGCGCGACCATCAACGGCAAGCCGGCCCACCTGCTGGTCGACACCGGCGCCTGGATGTCCATCCTGAACCGTTCGTCCCTGGACTATCTGGGCCTGCACGCGGTGGACGCCGGCAGCGAACTGATCGGCATCGACGGCAGCAGCCGCCTGTTGCAGACCACCATGGACACGCTGGAGCTGGGCGCGTGGCAGAGCCGGGACGTGCGTGTCTATGTCGGTGGCTATGGCAAATGGGATGGCGACATCGTCGGCTTCCTGGGCATGGACCTGCTGGAGCGCTATGACCTGGAATTCGACGTCGCCCACAATGTGCTGAACCTGTTCAAGCCGGAGAACTGCGACGGCAAGGTCCTGGCCTACTGGTCGGACAGCTATAACCTGGTGGAGATGGAGACCATGCGGGGCGCCCGGTCCCGCATCCGCCTGGCCGTCACCGTCAACGGCCAGCCCGTGCACGCCGAACTGGACAGCGGGGCGGCCATCACCCTGATGGATGAGACGGTGGCCCGCCGCCTGGGGGTGGACGTGAACAGCGACGCCGTGCAGAAGGCCGATCCACTGCAGGGCGCCAACGGCTTTCGCATCGACAGCCATATCGGCGTGTTCGACAGCCTGGCCATCGGCGACGAGACCATTCGGCACGCCCGGCTGCGGCTGACCGACCTGTACGGGCGGGTGGGCGAGGCCTATGTCGGCAGCCGCCTGGCCACCTCGCAGGGCGATACCGACATGTATATCGGTGCCGATTTCCTGCGCAGCCACCGCGTCTACATCGCGTCCAGCCAGCGCAGAATCTACTTCACCTACCAGGGAGGGCCCGTCTTCCAGGTGGTCGGGCCCGCCATGGTATGGAACGGTGACGGCTCCACCGCCGCCGCCAGCAGCGCGCCGGCGGCCCGGCCGCCCGTGGTGGAAACGCCCCGCCCCAAGGAATAGCCCCCCCCATCGCCCGTCCCTTCCTTGCGGCGTTTACCCACGCGCCTGTCGCGTGCAAAAATGCCATCATCTGCCAGCAGGCGGGACGGATGGGGACAGGCATGCGGAACGGAAACGACGGGGCCGGCACGGCGCGCCGGCAGGCCAGGATGCTGGCCGCGCACGGGGTGATGACCGCGCTGCTCATCATGGGGTGGACGGGCGCGCGGGCGGCCGAAACCTGCCAGATGATCAAGGCCGACAGCCTGCCGGTGAAGATGGTCGGCAACCAGCCGCTGGTGCCCCTGCAGATCAACGGCCACCCGGTCCGTTTCCTGGTGGACACGGGCGCCTATCGCAGCGCCATCCAGCGCAACAAGGCCAAGGAACTGGGCCTGCCCGCGTTCACCAACACGGTGGGCTACATGTCCGGCGTGGGCGGCCTGTCGGAAATCCACAGCACCCAGGTGCAAAGTCTGACCCTGGGCCAGCAGACCGCGCACGACGTCCATCTGGTGCTCATGGGTGATAAGGACGCCAAGGAGGATGATCCAAGCGTCCTGGGCGGCGACATCGTCGGCATCCTGGGCGAGGACGTGCTGTCCAAGTTCGACCTGGAATTCGACCTGGCCCACGACGTCCTGAACCTGTACCAGCCCAGGGGCTGCCAGAACGCCTTTCTCGCCTTCTGGTCGGAGGCGGCCTTGATGGCCGAGATCGAGCCGCTGGACTACGACAGTCCCCACATCGTGCTATCGGTTGAGATCAATGGCCAGAAGGTCCGGACCCACCTCGACAGCGGTGCCACCCACTCGGTGCTCGCCATGGCCGCCGCCGCCCGCGCCGGCCTGACCCCGGACAGCCCCAGCACCAAACTCGCCGGAACAAGCCACGGTATCGGTTCCAAGGCCGTGACCACCTGGATCGGCACCTTCGATAGCATCACCATCGGGGAGGAAACGGTGCGCCATGCCAAGCTGGCGTTCAGCGACCTGCAGGGCGACGCCGGGGAGGAGGCGCAGAAGAAGGGCCTGGTTTCCAATGGCCGGGCCAAGACCGAAATGCTGCTGGGGGCCGACTTCCTGATGGCCCACCACGTGCTGGTCGCGCGCAGCCAGAACCGCCTGTACTTCACCCACAACGGCGGCCCCATCTTCAACGTCACCAACCGGAAGACGGAAACGGCCCCACCACCGCAACCTCCCGCCAGCGGACAGCTGCAAACCGCGCAATAGTTGCGATATGCTGGCCGACAATGCGGAATGGTGGGCTTCGCGCACGTAATCTATGGGGAAGAACCATGACTTTCAGCACATGGGCGCGGGCGTTGGGCACCGGCGCCGTCCTGGCGTTGACGATGACCGCCGCGCCGGCGCTGGCGGCATCGTCCTGCAAACTGACCAAGGTGGGCAGCGTACCCGTCACGCTGGAGGGTAACCAGCCCCTGGTCAGCGCCGTCGTCAACGGAAAGGCGGTGCGCTTCGTGCTGGACACCGGGGCGAACAGCTCCGTCATCAGCCGGCCGGGTGCGGCCCGCCTGGGGCTGCATGTCAAGGACAGCGGCGGCAGCATCACCGGCCTGGATGGGTCCAGCCGCCTGCTGCAGTCCACCATGGGAACGCTGGAGATGGGCACCTACCGGGGCGAGGACGTCCGGGTGTTCGTCGGCGGTTACGCCGACTTCGGCACCGGCAGCGACGTGGTTGGCGTGCTGGGCATGGATTTCCTGGAACGCCATGACCTGGAGTTCGACTTCGCCCACAACGTGCTGAACCTCTACAAGCCCGAGGATTGTGACGACGCGGTGCTGGCCTATTGGTCCAACACCTACAGCGTGGCGGAAATGGATGAGATCTGGCGCGGCCGCTCCAGCATCCGCCTGGTCGTCACCGTCAATGGCGAGCCCATGCACGCCCTGATCGACAGCGGCGCCACAGCCACCCTGCTGGACGCCGGAGCCATGCGCCGCCTGGGCCGGGACAAGGTGGTCGCGGGCACGGGCGCGCAGGTGGGCGGCACCGTCCGCAATGGCGCCGGCGACGTGAGCGGCAGCACCGATCCGGACCTGGCGGCCAAGGGGGCCGGCCCGCTGCGCGGTATCGGCGGACACGGCATCCCCACCCTGGTCAGCACGTTCGACACCGTCAGCATCGGTGACGAAACCGTCAAGAACGCCAAGCTGCGGCATCTGGCCTATCGGGACGACAAGGGCCAGTTGGTCACGGACGGCAACCTGACCGACGCCCTGGGCGGCGGCGTGGACATGATCCTGGGCGCGGATTTCCTGCGGTCCCACCGGGTGTACGTGGCCTACAGCCAGCGCCGTATTTACTTCACCTACAGCGGTGGCCCCATTTTCCAGACCACCGGCCAAGCCACGATCCGCAATCGTGACGAAGCGCCGGTGCCGCAGCCGCGGGCGCAGTCGCTGCAGGCCACCGGGGCCACGCCCAACGGCTGACCTCCTCCGAACCGCCACGCATATAGAAAAACCGCCACTGGAGGGGCACTCCGGTGGCGGTCGCGTTTCCGGGGGGCGGTGGTGGTTCCCGAGCGGAAACCCCCGTGCCCCCTCTCCTTCGTCCCTCTTCGTGGGGCTCCCTAGGCGGGAGGCGCCCCGGAGCACCAAGCCCCGGGGACGCCCGGACGGGAAGGTTTACTCGGCGCTCAGGGCCTGGGGCGGGACGACCGGCACCGCCAGGCGGTGCAGCATCTCCTTCGGGACCACCTGCCAGAAGTGGCCGCGCACCAGCGGCCAATCGTTCAGCAGGGTCATGGCCCAGCGGCTCTGCGTCCGCGCCACGTGCTCCTCGATCAGGGACACCAGCATGTCCTCGTAATGCTGGACCTCGATGCGCTGGAAGATGACGCTTTCCGGGTTGATGTGCAGCGGCAGGCTGCCCGTCTGGTCATAGACGAAGGCCATGCCACCGGTCATGCCGGCCGCGAAGTTGTCACCCACGCCGCCCAGGATGACCACCATGCCACCGGTCATGTACTCGCAGCCGTTGGAGCCGCAGCCCTCCACCACCACCGTGGCACCGGAGTTGCGGACGGCGAAGCGCTCACCCGCCTGGCCGGCGGCGAACAGCTTGCCCGCCGTGGCCCCGTACAGCACGGTGTTGCCGATGATGGTGTTCTCGTTCGACTTCAGCGGCGTGGCCGTCATCGGCCGGACGATGATGGTGCCACCCGATAGGCCCTTGCCGACATAGTCGTTGGCGTCACCGAACACCTCCAGCGTCAGGCCCTGCACGGCGAAGGCGCCCAGCGACTGGCCGGCGGAACCGCGCAGCCGCACCGTGCAGTGGCCGGGCTGCAGGCCGCTCATCCCGAACTTGCGGGTGATCATGGCCGACATCCGGGTGCCGATGGCCCGGTGCGTGTTCTGCACGTTGTAGGCCAGCTGCATCTTCTCACCGTCCTCGAACAGCTGGCGGGCGTCGCGGATCATCTGGGCGTCCAGCGTGTCCGGCACCTCGTTGCGGCCCACCTGGGTGCAGTACCGCGCGCTGTCGCCGGCCGGATCGGCCTGGGCCAACAGCGGGTTCAGGTCCAGGTCGTCCAGATGCACGGCGCCGCGGCTGACCTGGTGCAGCAGGTCGGTGCGGCCGATGACGTCCCGCAGGGTACGGAAGCCCAGGCTGGCCAGGATCTCACGCACCTCTTCCGCCATGAAGCTGAACAGGTTCACGACCTTTTCCGGCGTGCCCACGAACTTCTGGCGCAGCGCCTCGTCCTGTACGCACACGCCCACGGGGCAGGTGTTGCTGTGGCACTGGCGGACCATGATGCAGCCCATGGCGATCAGGCTGGCCGTACCCACGCCGAACTCCTCCGCCCCCAGCATCGCCGCCATGACGATGTCGCGGCCGGTCTTCAGGCCACCGTCGGTGCGCAGGGTGACGCGGTGGCGCAGGCGGTTCAGCGTCAGCACCTGCTGCACCTCGCTGAGGCCCATTTCCCACGGCAGGCCCGCGAACTTCACGCTGGTCTGCGGCGAGGCGCCGGTACCACCGACGTTGCCCGACACCAGGATGACGTCGGCACCGGCCTTGGCCACGCCGGCGGCGATGGTGCCGATGCCGGAGCGGCTGACCAGCTTCACGCAGACCTTGGCGTCGGGGTTGATCTGCTTCAGGTCGTAGATCAGCTGCGCCAGGTCTTCGATCGAATAGATGTCATGGTGCGGGGGCGGGCTGATCAGCATGACGCCGGGCGTGCTGTGACGCAGGCGGGCGATCAGTTCCGTCACCTTGAAGCCGGGCAGCTGCCCGCCTTCCCCGGGCTTGGCGCCCTGGGCCACCTTGATCTCGATCTCGCGGCACTGGTTCAGGTATTCGGCGGTGACGCCGAAGCGGCCCGAGGCCACCTGCTTGATGGCGGAGTTCCAGTTGTCGCCGTTGGCGTCCGGCTTGAAGCGCGCCGGATCCTCACCGCCTTCACCCGAGTCGGACTTGGCGCCGATGCGGTTCATGGCGACGTTCAGCGTGCCGTGCGCCTCGGGGCTCAGCGCGCCCAGCGACATGGCGGGGGTGATGAACCGCTTGCGGATGGCGGTGATGCTTTCCACCTCGTCCACCGGGACCTTGCCCTTGGAGGGGCGGAAGTCCAGCAGGTCGCGCAACTGCATGGGCGGGCGCTTGTGCACGCCTTCGGAGTAGCGCTTGAAGGTGGAATAGCTGTCGTTGGACACCGCCTGCTGCAGCAGGTGGATCAGGCCGCCTTCCCAGGCGTGCCGGTCGCCGCCCTTGCGGAACTTGTAGAAGCCGCCGATGGGCAGGGCCACGACCTCCTCGTTCCAGGCCAGGGCGTGCTGCTCCAGCACGTCCTTCTGGATGCCGACCAGGCCCAGGCCGGAGATGCGGCTGATCATGCCGGGGAAGTGCTCGGCCACCAGCGAGCGGGACAGGCCCACCGCTTCGAAGTTCAGGCCACCGCGGTAGCTGGAGACGATGGAGATGCCCATCTTGGACATGATCTTCAGCAGGCCTTCGTTGATGGCCTTCTTGTACCGTTCCAGGCACTTCTCCAGCGCCATGTCGCCGAACAGGCCACGCCGCTGACGGTCGGCGATGGCCTCCTGCGCCAGGTAGGCGTTGACGGTGGTGGCGCCCACGCCGATCAGCACGGCGAAGTAATGCACGTCCAGACACTCGCCCGACCGCACGTTCACCGAGGTGAAGGTGCGCAGCTGCTGGCGGATCAGGTGGGTGTGGACCGCGCCCGTCACCAGGATCATGGGCAGGGCGGCGCGGCCGGAGCCCATGGCCTCGTCCGTCAGGATCAGGTGGGTGGCGCCGCCGCGCACGGCGTCCTCCGCCTCCTGCCGCACGCGGCGCAGGGCGTCGGTCATGGCGAACTCACCGCCCTCCGGGTCGAAGGTGCAGTCGACGTCCGCCGCCGTGTCGCCCATGTAGCGGCGCAGGCGATGAATCCGC
>NZ_BACU01000265.1 GCF_000333275.1 Azospirillum sp. B4
TTCAGCGGCGGCACCATCCACAACAGCCTGTCCAACCTGACCTTCGCTTCGGGTGCCGTCAGCCTGGCCGATGTCCTCGACGTCACCGGCCACACCGTCAGCAACACCGGTGTCAGCCTGACCCTGGCCAGCGACGTGGCCATCGCCGGCGCCTACGTCCAGTCGGCCGGCACCCTGGCCGTGGCCGGCCATGGCTTGAGCGTCAGCGATGCGGCGGTGGTCAGCGGCGGCGTGGTCAACGCCGGGGTGTCGGCTTTGGGCACCTACCTGGCGGGCGACAGCGTCACGCTGATCCAGGGCGGGGCGGGGTCCAGCTACGGCGGCGCCACGGTGGTCAGCGGCGTCACCGGCCTGGACGCCAGGGGCAGCACCAGCGGCACCAGCCTGCTGGCCGTGGCGGGCAACGATTACATCGGCGGCAGCCTGGCCAGCCTCAGCGTCACCGGCATGCTGACCAACACCGCCGGCGGCGCCACGGCGCTGTACATCGCGGCCACCGGCAGCCTGGGCACGCTGGCCAACAGCGGCGCGATCATCGGCAACGTCACCAACCTGTCGGCCGCCGACCTGGCCATCACCGGTGGGGCCAACGGTTCGGTGGGCCGCTTCAGCGGCGGCACCATCCGCAACACCTCCTCCAACGTGGTGTTCGCCGCCGGCGCGGTCAGCCTGGCCGACGCGGTCAACGTCGCCGGCCACACCGTGGCCAACACCGGGGCCAGCCTGGCGCTGGCTGGTGACGTGGCGGTGACGGGCGACTTCGCCCAGTCCGGCGGCACGCTGGCCACCGGCGGCCACGTCCTGTCGGTCAGCGGGGCCGCCAGCATCACGGGCGGCGTGGTCAACGCCGGCGTGTCGGCCACGGGCACCTATCGGGTGGGCGACAGCGTCACGCTGATCCAAGGCGGGGCGGGGTCCAGCTACGCCGGCGCCACCGTCACCAGCGGCGTCACCGGCCTGGACGCCTCAGGATCCACCAGCGGCGCCAGCTTGCTGGCGGTGGCCGGCAACGACTACATCGGCGGTGGCCTGGACAGCCTGGCCGTCACCGGCACGCTGACCAACACCGCCGGCGGGGCCACGGCGCTGTACATCGCCAGCACCGGCGCCCTGGGCACCTTGGCCGACACCGGCACCGTCGCCGGCGACATCCTGAACCTGTCGGCCAACGACCTGTCGATCAGCGGCGGCACGGACGCCGCCCCCGGCGTCCTGACCGGCCGGGACGGCACCCAGGGCACCATCGGCAACACCCAGTCCAACCTGCGCTTCGTGCGGGGCGTGCTGCTGCTGAACGACCGCATCGACGTGGGCGGCCATGGCGTGGTCAACAGCGGCGCCACCCTGCTGGTCAACAGCGCCATCAACATCGCCGGCAGCTACAGCCAGACGGGCGGCGGCCTGGTGGTGGGCGTCAGCGGCACCACCCACGGCAGCCTGGTGATCAGCGGCAGCGCCAGCCTGACCGGGGGCAGCATCACCCTGACCGCCGTCAACGGTGGGGCCCTGTCGGCGGGCAGCTACACCATCGTCTCGGCCGGGGCCAGCCTGACCACCAGCAACCTGACGCTCACCGCCGCCGGCTACACCGTCACCAGCTCCACCATCACCAGCGGCGGCACCACCGACCTGGTGCTGACCCTGGACAGCGGCGGCACGGGCACCACCGGTGGCGGCACGCCGGTCGATCCGACCAAGCCCACGACGCCGGTCACGCGTTACAAGGCGATGGGTCAGGCGCAGGGCGGGGCGGCGATGGGTACGGGCGCGGCACTGGACGTCATCGCCGCCGCCAGCGGCCCGGCGGCCGCGGCCTTCCAGACGGGGGTGCTGGCGCCGCTCGCGACCCTGACAGGGGCGGCGCAGCGGGAGGCGGTGGCACAGCTATCGCCCAGCCAGCTGACACCGCAGCTGACGACGGCCGTCACCGCCCCGATGACCACCGCCATCAGCCAACACCAGCAGACCGTGGCCGGCCTGATGGACGGTGGAAAAGGCATGGCCTCCGGCTCCGCTGGGCAGCAGGGGGCGATCTGGGGTGAGATCCTGGGCGGCGGCGCCCTGCGCGGCAACAGCCGGGAGGCGCCGGGCTACCGCGCCAGCAGCGCCGGGCTGGTGCTGGGTGCCGACTGGTACGCCAATTCCGAGATCATGGCCGGCCTGGCGTTCAGCTGGCTGACCAGCGCGGCGGTGGGGCAGGGGAGCAGCGCCGGCAGCCTGACGCGGGTGGGCAGCTACCAGTTGACGGCCTACACCGTCTGGCGTCCGGATTGGGCGGACCAGCGGCTGTCGGTGGAGGAGCAGGCCGGCGTCGGCTACAACCACTACGACCAGCGGCGGTGGATCACCTTCCTGGGCGCCCGCGCCAACGCCAATTATGGCGGGGAGCAGTACCTGGGCAAGCTGACCGTGGGCTACGACCTGCCGGCGCAGGACTTCACCCTGACGCCGCAGGTCAGCCTGCGGGCGGTGCGCCTGACCAACCACGGCTATCAGGAACGCGACGCCGGCGTGGCCGGACTGGCGGTGGACGCGCTGGTGACCAGCAACCTGACGCAGGAACTGGGGATCAAGGTGGACAGCCGGGTGCGCACCGGGCTGGGCACGCTGGTGCCGGAGGTGCGGGTGGCGTGGACGCACGACTACCTGAACGGCCCGGTCGCGACGACGGGCGTGCTGGCGGGGGTCAGCTTCGCCAGCGGCACGGCGCAGGTCGCGGCCGACGGCCTGGCCCTGGGCCTGGGCGCCACGCTGGACCAGGGCGACGGCCTGAGCCTGCGCCTGGAGTACACCGGCGACCTCCGCCGCGACTATCAGAGCCACGCCGGGGTCTTGCGCGCCGTCTGGGCGTTCTAGGACGCCTTCACACGCCCTGGGGCAGGTCGGGGCGGGGCAGGTCGGGGCGGGGCGGTGGAGGCGCGCACCACCAGCTCGTGCGCCACCAGGCGATGGGGCACGGTGGCGTCGCCGCGCGGCCGTTCGGTCAGGCGGGCGATCAACAGGTCCGCCGCTTCTTCCCCCAACTGGCGCATGGGCTGCCGCACCGTGGTCAGGGGCGGCCAAGTCATGGAGGCGATGGGGCAATCGTCGAAGCCCGCCACCGACAGGTCCCCGGGCAGGCTGAGGCCCCGGCCCTGGGCCACGACGATGACGGCCGCCGCCATCTCGTCATTGCAGGCGAAGATGGCGGTGGGCCGGTCGTCCAGCGCCAGCAGCCGCTCGGCGCAGGGCAGGGCGGAGGGGAAGGTGAAGGCGCCATGCTCGATCAGGGCCGGATCCTCCGCGATGCCCAGTTCGGCCAACGCTTCGCGATAACCCAGGTGGCGGCGCTCGGTGGCGCCATGGTTGGCGGGGCCCTTGATCAGGCCGATGCGGCGATGGCCCAGGGACAGCAGGTGGCGGACCAGGGCCGCCGCCGCCTGGCGCTCATCGATCCAGACGGTGGAGGACACCTCGTTCCCGCGCTCCGCCGTCACCCGCACCAGGGGGATGCCGCTTTCCGCCAGCACGGACAGCACGCGTGGCTCGTCGGTGATGGGGGCGGTCAGCACGATGCCGTCGGGGCGCAGCCAATCCAGCACGGCGCGCACCCGCCGCTCCACATCCTGGCCGCGATAGTCGATCTCCTCGATCAGCAGGTGGTAGCCCCGCGCCCGGCAGCGGTTCAGCAGGCCCACCTGGATTTCCATGGTGTAGGGACCGGCCGGGTCGCCGTAGAGATGGCCCAGCAGGTAGGACCGCTTGCCGGCCAGGGTGCGCGCCGACATGTTGGGATGGTAGCCCAGGTCGTGCATCGCCTTCAGCACCCGGTCCAGCGTGGCCCGGTTGACGTAGGGCTCGCCGTTCAGCACCCGGGAGACTGTCTTGATGGAAACACCGGATTCCCGGGCGACGTCGATGATCGTCGGCTTCCGGACTTCGTTCCCCATGAGGCGTGGCTCCCAACGGCAAGGCCGGACAAGGGTGGCGGGAAAAAGAAAGGGCGGCACGATACCATCATGCCGCCCAGAGTGGGCGCATATCCCCGGGGAGAGGGCATGCGCGATGAAGGGAGATCAAGAAGAAGGCCCGGGGAACGGCCGGAAAGGCCGGCCCCCGGCATCAGGGACCGCCCGCCACCCTCGGCGGCCGGCCCCTGATCACGCGACGCTTGAGTACCGGGCGATCAAGTACCGGGCGATCAGCCGCCGAACTTGAACCGGCCGCCCAGCATGAACCGGCGACCCGAGTTCATGTAGCTGAAGGGCTGGTTCTTGAACTGCAGGTAGGTCTCCTGGGATTCCTCCGTCAGGTTGATGGCCTCGAAGGTGATGCCGAACTCAGGCGTGAACTGGTAGGCGACCTGGGCGTCCAACTGGCCGTAGGGCCGGCTGAACACGCCGTAGGCGACAGACTTGTTGGTGGTGGCGTCCAGGACGGAGAAGACGGAGCCGATGGCGTCGCCGTTCACCGCGCTGGACCGCCAGCTGTAGGACAACCGGGCTTCCAGGCCGTTCTTCTGGTAGTAGGCCTGCGCCGTCAGGGCGTGCAGCGACACGCCGGGGATGGGCAGGTCGCGCGCGAAGTCGGTGTGGGTGGAGGAGGTGGACAGCGAGTAGGTATAGTTGGCGTTGAAGCCGACACCGAAGTCGAAGGCGTATTGCGCCCCGACCTCGAAGCCCTTGATGCTGCCGCCGGCGCCATTGCTGGGGGCGGTGAAGCCCGCGGTGCTGCCGCCGAAATCATCCATGACCGTGATCGAGGTGGTCGTCGTCTGGATGAAGGTGTCGATGGACTTGTAGAAGCCGCCGAAGGTCAGGGCGCCCTGGCTTCCGAAGTACCACTCATACCCGATGTCGACCTGGGTGGCGCGGAAGGGATCCAGGTCCGGATTGCCGCCGCTGCCGCCCACGAAGGCGAAGCCCTGCTTGCCCGCGGTGTTGGTCTCGCGGGTGAAGTTGTACTGCGCGCCGGTGCCCAGCTGGTAGGGGCTGGGGGGTGACATGACGCGGGCGGCGGAGACGCGGACCTTCTGGTCCGGTGCCACGTCCAGCACCAGGTTCATGCTGGGCAGGACGTCGGTGTAGTGCCGTTCCGCCTTGATGACGTCCGGGTTGGTGATGGCGTTGGAACCGTCCCAGGACTCGTCGGAGATGTAGATGGGGTTAGCCGGTAGGGCGCCGGCCATCACCCGCTGCACCGTGTCGACGATGCGGGCGCCCATGTTCAGGTGGAAGCGGTCGCCCTTGTCGCCCAGGTCGGCCATGGCATAGCCGGAGACGCGCTGGGTTTCGATGTTGAAGGAGTGATGGGGTCCCCGCACCATCTTACCCCGGGGAACTGCGGGAAGTTGCCCTGCAGCCACTGCACCGGGTTCTGCATCTGCGACAGGTTCTGCACCAGGATGGTGTTGCCGACGTTGCCGCTGGGGAAGAAGTTCTTGATCACCTGCGCCCGGTTGGGCGCCGACAGCGCGGTGGCCGCCGGGATGACCGGCGGGGTCTGCGACGGGGTGCCGGTGGCGCCGACGAAGTTGCCGCCGGCGCTGGCCCCGGTGGCGGGATTGGTCAGGCCCTCGTTCAGGATGGCCGGGTCCATGTAATAGCCGTAGGTGCCATAGCAGGTGCCGTTGCTGCAGTACCCGGTCTGGCCGGCCGAGGACTTGTCCAGCTCGTAATGCGAGAGGCTGTAGTTGATCTTGTCATCGGTGTAGCGCACGCCGGCGGAAAAGGTGGTCTTGACCACCTTGATGAATTCGGCGTCGTACTCACCATCGGCATGGCCGGACCACAGGTCATCCTTGGAATGGATGTTCCACGCCCAGGCGGACTTGAAGACGGCGTTGTTGGGATTGCTGATCAGGTCGGCGTAGGGCGCGTTGTACGACACCGTCGGCAGGCTGCCGTTGTTGACATAGTTGAAGGAATAGGCCGGCCCGTGGCTGACCGGGCTGCTGCCGCCGGGGGCCGAGGGGTTCAGCGGCAGGTTGCAATAACCATTGGGGCTGGTGGCGCAGGGCTGGGCGGCGTTGTACTGCGAATATTCCACGTCCTGCTGGGCGCTGTCGGAATTGTACTCCGACTTGGCGTAGGAGACCTTGAAGCTGCCGCGCAGCGGGCCGCCGTTGTCCCACTTGCCGCCGAAGTGGAAGTTGTCCGCCGTCAGGTGGACGTTCTGCACGTCGCTGTCGCCCTCGGCACCCAGCGCGCGGATGGTGGCGGACTTGATGACGCCGTTGCTGTCCACGCTGTAGGGCTGGCTGGGGTCGATGCCCAGGCCCAGGCCGTTGGAATTGAACCACAGCTTGTTCGACGCCTCTTGCGTGAGGATGTCGTAGGTGGAATGCAGCCAGTCGGCGTTCAGGGTCAGGCTGTCGGTGGCGGCGTAGTCGATGCCCAGCTGGCCGCTGATGCGGGTGCGGTCGGTGTCGCGGTCGGTGAAGTACAGCAGTTCGGGCGAGATGTACTTCTGCGGGATGGTGGCCATGGGGTTGCTGGACGTGCCCGCCGCCGGCTCGATGGCCCAGCCGGCGCGGTTCTGGCCCTGCATCATGTCGGTGTGGGTGTCGGTCTCGGAATACGAGAACGCCGCCGTGACGCCGATCTTGTTGTTGAAGTTGTAGGTGCCGACGATGGCGCCGACGGGGGTCCAGTCCTCCATGCGGGCATGCTGGCCGGTGGTCATGCGCAGGTTGCCGCCCACGCTCCAGCCCTGCGGGGCGTCCAGCGCCGACCGGGTCTTCAGGTTGATGATGCCGCCCATGCCGCCTTCCACCAGGCTGGCCTGGGGCGACTTGTAGACGTCCACCCCGGCGATCAGGTCGGACGGGATGGCCTCCAGCGAGCTGGTGGCGGTGTTGCCGCCGCCGCCGGAGCCCTCGCCGTTGGCGTAGGCCTCCAGGCCGGACAGGAAGGGTTCGCCGTTCAGCACCGTGACGTTCTGGCTCAGGCCGCGGATGCGCACGCGGGTGCCCTGGCCATTGTCGCGGTCGATCTGCACGCCCGACAGGCGCTGCAGCGATTCCGCGATGTCCTGGTCGGGCATCTTGCCCATGTCCTCGGCCGTGATCGATTCAATGATCAGGTGGACGGCGC
>NZ_BACU01000264.1 GCF_000333275.1 Azospirillum sp. B4
AAAAGCGCCCCGCGTCTATTTCACACAAGGGAAGACCGGCGATCTGGTCACCATCAAGGGATGCCCGGCCGGGCGGAACATCCTGACCGGCACCCGCTACCGGGTGGACAACCCAAAGATCGTCGAGCTTCAAATCGGCAAGCCCGGCATCCGCGCGGCTGCCAAGGAATCGGCCCGCTTCGGCGTGTACCTGGTCGTGGCGGTCGATGTGGCAGACTACATCCTGCGGGACAACGCGACGCTGGGCCAATTGCTGGGCAGCCTGACCGTGGACATCCCATCCGTTGTTCTGGCGTCGGTCGCGGGTGCGGCCGCCGGCACCTACGTCGCCGGAAGCGCGGTGGCGGGGCTGGCCGTCATTGGCAGCTTCGCTTGTGGCCCGTTCCTGGTGGCCCTGGCCGTCGGGGTGGCGGTGGGCTACGGCCTGTACAGGCTTGATGAGTATTTCCACCTGACCGACAAGTTGAGCGAGGCCTATGACAAGGGGCTGGCGAAACTGGGCCAGGCCTTCCAGCAATTGGGCGCGGAGGCGGAGCAGCGCTTCCATCAGTTGGCCAACAGCAAGATGGTTCATGACCTGTCCCAGGAGGCGCACGACATCGCGGCCAAGCTGGCCCGGCAGGCCGACTGGGTGCGATGGGAGTTGGCGCATTGGTGATGGGGATTCCGGCTTTGCGAGAACGACTGAAAGCGCTGCCTGTGTTCCTGGGATTCGCCGCCGTGGGCGGCATCCTGCTGGCCCTGGCCCTGGTCAGCCTGATCCCCTTGGCCCACAATATCAGCGCTGGCGCCCCCCTGATCACCCTGGCTCCGCGCGATGCCATCGGTCTGCCCCTGGCGGTAACGCTCTTCGCGTTCGCGACGATGACGCTGTTCCGCGCGCCGGACATCGGCCCGGCCAAGCGCAACCGCCGCCGGGACGCGGCACCGGCCAGCCGCTTCAATGGCCCAGTCATCTGTCTGGGGGTGGCTGTGCTGGGGATCGTGCTCGCCCTTCTGGCGTCGCCCCTCACCACCATCATCGTGCAGACGGTGATGACCAACCGCGGCTATATGTCCTGTCCGGCCCTGCCGGGGGAACGTCCGGCCCACCTGCGGTGGACGCGCGACACCGCGGCGCAATGTCCCCATCCGGAAAGATGAACCCAGAAAGATGAGGCAGGAAAGGTGAACAGCGCCTAAGCGCCGGCTTGTAGTAGGTCCGCCTTGTAGCGGCGGCTGGCGGTCACGGTCAGGCCGGTGTTCAGGGTAACGTCCAGGTCGCCGGAGGGGCGGGTGTCCACCCGCTGGATGGCGGCACGATTGACCAGGCGGGAACGGTGGACGCGCACGAACAGGTGGGCCGGCAACTCGGCCTGAAGGTCGGCCAGGGCGCGGCGCACCAGATGCACCCGCTCCGCCGTCATGACTTCCACATATTTGCCGGCAGCGCTGACCTGGACGATCTCCTCCGGCGCCACGAACACCCGGCGTGACCCAACCTTCAGTTCCAGGCGGGCCGGCGGTTCCGGTGCCGGGGGGACCACCGGCGCCAGGACGGCGGTGGTCTGCTGCGCCTCGACCAGCGCCACGACCCGCGACAGGCGGACAAGCTGGCGCCCCATGGTTAGTATCGCGGCGGCGATCAGATAGGTAAGGGCATCCTTGCGGAACTCA
>NZ_BACU01000263.1 GCF_000333275.1 Azospirillum sp. B4
CAAGAGCAAGCAGCCCAATGGCGCCGTTCTGTTCAGCGACACCTTCGCCGACGGCAAGCTGGGCTTGCTGGTTGGCCTGTCCTATTCCAAGCGCGACACCCAGCAGTTGAGCTCGGAAACCACGCGCTGGGCGTCCAACGCCTCCAACGCTTCAGGATCCTACAACGGCGGCGTCACGGCCCCGTCCTCGCTGTCGGCCGTCAACGCGCCCAACGTCTTCATGCCGCGCATCCCGCGCTACAGCGTCTATGAGTACAACCAGAGCCGCGCCGGCCTGGTGACCTCCCTGCAATACAAGCCGGACGAGGACACCGAGATCAGCCTGGACGGTGTGTTCTCCGACCTGTGGGGTACCCGCACCCAGAATGATCTGGAGGCCATCAGCTTCAGCCAATCGCGGACCACGGTGGGCAGCATCGTCACCGGCAAGCCGGTCATGCAGATCACCTCCGGCACGCTGGACGCCAACGGCAACCTGGTGGCCGGTACCTTCAACAATGTCGGCATCCGGTCGGAGGCGCGCTACGATGTGCTCAGCACCCAGTTCGGCCAGGAAACGCTGAACATCAAGCACCGGTTCTCCAACAGCTTCCGCATGAACGCGTTGGGTGGCTACTCCGTCTCCGCCTTCAACAACCCGGTCCAGACCACCATCACCTTGGATCGCACGGGCAGCAACGGCTACTCCTACGACTACCGCGCCAACAGCCAGTTGCCGGTCCTGTCCTACGGCTTCGACGTCACGGACCCGGCGAACTGGAAGCTGGTGAACGGCCTGTCCAACATCCGCCTGCGTCCCAACGGCACGCAGAACACCTACGGCAATGGCGATTTGGACTTCGAATATGATCTGACCAACGAGATCACGCTCAAGGCCGGCTTCCAGTTCAAGGACTTCACCTTCTCCACCTATAATAAGACCCGCGCCTCGGAAATCGCCGTGCCCAGCCTGCCGGCGGGTGTGACGCTGGCCAGCCTGACCAAGCTGGGCGGCGGCGTGGCCGGCTTCGCCCCGGCGGGCACACCCACCAACTGGCTGGTGGCCGACATCGACGCCTTCGCCAACGCGCTGGGCATCTACAGCAAGACGGGCACATGGTCCGTCAGCCAAACGGGCACCGGTTCGCTGGGCAGCAACTATGCCGTGGAGGAGAAGGACTACGGCGGATATGTCCAGGCCAACTTCAAGACCGACCGGCTGGGCCTGCCCATCCGCGGCGACGTCGGCGTCCGCTTCGTCACCACGGACCAGAGTTCCTCCGGTTACCAGGCGGTGGGCAGCACCCCGACCTGGGTGACGGTGGGCACCGACTATCACGACGTGCTGCCCTCCATGAACCTGGTGGGCGACATCACCGACGACTTCCTGGTCCGCGTCGGGCTGGCCAAGGTGATGGTGCGTAATGATCTCAGCGGCCTGAACCCGGGCGGCAGCGTCAACGTGGCCGGCACCAACCGCACGGTCACCTCGGGCAATCCCTACCTGAAGCCCATCCGCGCCAATACCGCCGACGTGTCCTTCGAATATTACTACCAGCCGGGCGCGCTGATCTCGGTCGGCCTGTTCTACAAGGACATCAACAGCTATGTGCAGACCTTGAGCGAGAACAAGGTCTACAGCAGCTCCGGCCTGCCGCTCAGCCTGCTGAACGGCACAGGCCTGACCGGCAGCGAGGTCTTCACCTTCAGCACGCCCGTCAACACCAAGGGCGGCGATCTAAAGGGCCTGGAGGTGAACTTCCAGCAGCCGTTCACCTTCCTGCCCGACTTCTGGAGCAACTTCGGCATCCTGCTGAACTATACCTACGTGGACAGCCGCATCAACTACCTGCTGTCTGCGACCTCGACCACCACCACGCTCGCCGACCTGGTGGGCCTGTCGAAGAACGCCTACAACGGTACGCTTTACTATGACGACAAGGTTTTCAGCGCCCGCATCTCGGCGGCCTATCGCAGCGGTTACCTGACCCAGGTGCCGGGCCGCAATGGCAACGACGTGGAAGGCACCAACTCCACCATGAACGTGGACTTCGCCTCTTCCTACGCGATCGACGACCGGCTGACCTTCATGTTCAACGCCGTCAATCTGACGAATGAGTGCAACAGCCAGTACGTTGGTTCCGTCAACCGGCTGAACTACTACAACTGCACCGGCCGTATTTATGAGGCGGGCTTCTCGTTCAAGTATTGAGTCTCAGACAGCCGGGGTGCGGGTGCGCCTCGGCTTCCCTTCCGTCGCCTCATGACACCCTACTGCGTTCCACTTCCCCGCGCGCGTCGGCACCCGTCCGGCGCGCGTTTTCTTTTGGGTCAATGGCTTAGTGATTGTACGTTGGCTGGCAGCATGGTTCACTGGGCCAAAGATTGCCGGCGGATGGGGCAGGGCATGCGGCGTGGGCGATGGGGCATTCTTCTGGGGATCGCGATGTCGATGGCTACGGGCGCCGCCGCGGCGCAGGACCAGCCGGCATCCCCGCCACGTCCCACGATTCTGGCGCCGGCCACGCCGCTGAAACCACAGCCTTCCGTCCCGCCGAAGCCGGCGGACGCGCCAACCTCCGAATTCATCATCGAGGCGCCCCGCTTCATCCTTCCGGACCCGCTGGAACAGGAAACCTTCCTGCGGGAGGAGGCCGAGAAGTGGCGTTTCAACAATATGGAGACCTATTACAACCCCAATAAGGAAGATAAATACTTGCGCCTGCCGGAGATGAACACGGGCTCAACGCTGGACCAGCGTTACCTGGGCAGCCAGTTGCATCCCTGCAAGCTGAACAAGGAGCACGTCCTCACCTGCCGCTAAGCCGCGCCAACGCCTCCCGCGCCAACAGGGCTGTCAGTTCACCGGCGGGCAGCGCCCGGCCCAGGCGGGCGGCTTGGCCCGCCCACTGGTTGGTGAAGTCGCCGGAGCCTGTCGCCTCCGCCTTGGCCCTCAGGGGGGCCAGCGCCCCGCCGGCGGTGGGGAAGGCGGTTGGGGCCGTGGACAGCGGTCCGACCTCGCGCATCAGGCGGTTGACCAGGCCCCGCGCCGGCCGGCCGGTGAACAGGTTGGTCAGGGCCGTGGCATCGTCCGTGGCGCTGTCCAGCGCCAGGCGGTGCACCTCGGGGATCTTGGCTTCCGGGCAGAACAGATAGGCCGTGCCGATCTGCACCGCCGATGCCCCCAGCGCCAGGGCGGCGGTGATGCCGCGGCCGTCGGCGATTCCACCAGCGGCGATGACGGGCACCGACACCGCATCCGCCACCTGGGGCACCAGCGCGAAGGTGCCGACCTGGGTGGACATGTCATCGGACAGGAAGTTGCCCCGGTGGCCCCCGGCCTCCAACCCCATGGCGATGACGGCGTCGACGCCATGGTGTTCCAGCCAGCGCGCCTCCGCCACCGTGGTGGCCGAGGCGATGACCTTGGCGCCCGTGGCTTTCACCCGATCCAGCAGCAGCTTGCCCGGCAAGCCGAAATGGAAGCTGACGACGGCGGGCTTCACCTGTTCCACCAGGGCGCAGAAGTCGGCGTCGAACGGCGTGCGACCGCCGGCCGGCGGTGTGGCTTCCGGGTCCAGGCCTAGTTCTACGTAATAGGGTGCCAAGCGGGCGCGCCAGGCCATCAGGCGGGCCGGATCCGGCACCGGCGGGGTGTGGCAGAAGAAATTGAGGTTGAACGGCCGGCCGGTGCCACGCCGTACCTCCGCCACTGCGGCCTTCAGCCCATCCAACGTGTATTGCGCGGCGGGCAGGGCGCCGAGGCCGCCGGCCTCGCTGACCGCCACCGCCATGGCCGGGGTGCTGGCGTTGGCCATGGGCGCTTGCAGGATGGGATGGTCGATATCGAACAGGTCAAGAACGCGGCGGTCGGGCCAGGTGGTCATGACAGCTCCTCCGATGGCGGCGCACCCCCAGGCGGAGGGGACGCCACGACGAGCTTGCCATGGATCCGCCTGGTTCGATGATGGCGAAATCGGCCAGCTGCCATCCCATGCCGTCGTGGGATGCGCCCAGCATGTGGGAGACCCTGGAAACGCCACATGCGTCAGTAATGCGGCGGCGGCTTCTCATCCTGGGGGGAGGGGCGCCAGCCGGCCTCCGCCTCCTGCAGGCGGGCCATCAGGCGGCGGATGCGGGCCGTCAGCATGTCGATCATCTGGCCTTGGTCCGCCACCACCTGCGACAGCTCCTCCGCCATGCGCTCATGATGGGTGATGCGCGTTTCCAGGTCGATAAGGCGCTGTTCGACGGAATCCATGGGGCCTGTTTCTCGGGTGATGACGAGGGGGTGATGACGACGGGGCGATGACGAATAGGTGGGCGCCCGTGGCGCCTCTATAGCACCACGGGGCCCGGCGCCCTCGTGATTATTTTTCACCCGCTCGATGCTCAGGCCGCTCGTGGCGCCGTCGTCTCCACCCCCATCTCCAGCTCTCCCGTCCCGTCCGGCCTGTCTTGCGCCGACCGGCGCCAGGCGGCTGGGGTCACGCCCATGGTCTGGCGGAACAGTCGCGTCAGATGGGCCTGGTCAGCCAGGCCGCAGGTCAGCGCGATATGGGACAACGGATCGTCCGTGGTGGCCATCAGGTGCCTGGCGCGCTCCATCCGCTGATGGATGACATACTGCGTGAACGGCATGCCGAAGGTGATGCGGAAAGCGCGCGAAAAATAGCTGGTGCTGAGCCGCGCCAGCCCGGCGACATCGCGGATGCGGATGGCCTCGGCCAGGTGCATGCGGATGTGGCCCTGAACCCGGCGCACCTGCCACGGCGCCAGGCCACCGGTAACGGGTGGCGCCTCGGCCGCCCGGTCACGCAACAAATCCGCCGCCCGCTGCAGGCAAGCCGACGCGGCGGTGCTGTCGTTCTCCAGCAGGACCAAGGCGTCCCGCAGCAGGGCGGTAATTTCATCCCGCCGCCGGATGGCGGCGGCAACTCCAGGACCCGGCACGATCGTAAGCATGGCTTCATCCCCGGATTGATCCTGATGGCATTGTCGCCAGCCCGCCGCGCTTGTCGAATAAATGGGTGCAAATTGGCGCAAAGTCCGTCCCGTGTCAGGTCAGGTTGGCGGCGTTTCCTCTTCGCCGATGTGCACGGCCAGCCATACGGTCGGCCGGTCCGGCGCGGTGAAGGTGACCCAGTGGCTGGCGTGGGCGGGAATGAATAAATGATCTCCAGGCGACAATACTGTTTCGGTACCCTCCACATTCACCTGCGCGGCGCCGGCCAGGACCAGCACCCATTCATCATGCGCTTGGCAGTAAGGCCGGTCGACTGCTGTGGTCTGCCCGTGCGAAACGATCCGCTCGATGCGGCAGCCTGGACGGTGCAGGATGTCGGTGAACCGCTCATCCGCGGTGGCTGCCGGCAGCGCCACCAGTAGGTTGCCGATTGGGGGAATGGCCGTCGATTGGGGCGATACCATCGTCTTACGTGCCATACCAATCCTCCAAGTTTGTGTTCCATCATCATGTATCGCACCCGTGTCCGGTTGCCGCCATTATGCGATGCCGAAATCCACATTCAACGCCTCATCGCCTCCATTATTTCCATAATCTTCCTTATCGGTTTTAAATCGGCGCCGGGGTGGACACAAATATGCGGCGCCAGTTGTTCACCGGCGCCGCGCATAATCATTCCTTAGGCTATAGGCTATCGTGGGCGACGGGACTTGCCCTCGGCTTCGGCGCACTTCAGGCCGGGCCCTTCCGGGCCGTCCAGCGCGTCGGCCGCCTCACGGGCTTTCTGCGCCACCTTGCCGGAGGCGACGAACTCCCGGGCATGCGTGTCGTACGCGCGGGTCGCGGTGCGGTTGCCCTCACCTTCATTAGGGCTGCGGTTGGTGGGCACGTGATACCTCCTGGCTCAGCCGATTTTCGCGGGGCCGGATGGGTCGGCCACATCGCCCAAGGCCGTAAGGCCGGCCTTCACCGCCGTTAACTGCTCGGCCGTGGTCGGCGGCAGGTCGGTGGTCATGTTCTCCTCCGACGCCACCATGAGGAGCCGCAGGTCATGCTCCCAATGGCGCAGCAACAGGATTTTTTCCGAGCGGTCCAGCTGGTCGCAGACCACCAGATCATGCGGCGTCTCGAAATGGCGGGACACGTCGCCCAGCAGCGTGTCGATGTCGGGAAGGGCTTCGTGGACGGTCATGGCATTTCCTCCTGGACGGATGGCGCAAGGGGCTGGTGGGCTACACCCTGCCCGTCAGCACCAGGACGAGAACGACGATGAGCACGATGCTCAACAAGCCGCTGGGGCCATATCCCCAGCCACGGCTGTAGGGCCAGCTGGGGATTGCGCCCAGCAACAGCAGGACCAGAACGACAAGCAGAATGGTGCCGAGCATGGAACGAAGCCTCCGTTTGGTGATGGGCGGTCAGGGGCCGGTGCGGATGCGGGCCGCCGCCTGTCATGCGGCGACGCGGGCCGCCGGGTTGGGGTGGGTGATGACCTCACAGGAAAGCGGCGGTCGGGTGCCGGACCAGGGCGTTTCCCTCACGGGCGAGTATGGCGGGGCTTCGCGTTCCCTTCCGCCCTCCGCCCGCTCATCCGCCCGCTGCCCGGCCCGCTCCAGCCATTGCGCCGACATGCGCGTCCATTGGGTGACGTCCCGCGACCATGGTTTCCTATCAGGCACTTCACCTGGATCCTTGTTTCGAACGTTGATGTCAGGGTGGGGTGCTCAGTGGCTGACGGGGCGGGACACGTCCCAGGCGCCCGATGCCGTCATTCCGGCCGGCGCGCCCAGGCCTGTGTCGCCAGGGTCCATGCCCATGAGGTCGGCCAGGCGGGCGCGGCCACGGTTCACGCGGCTTTTGATGGTGCCCAGCGCGCAACCGCAAATCTCGGCCGCTTCCTCGTAGCTGGCGCCGGCGCCGCCCACCAGGACCAGCGCCTCGCGCTGTTCCACCGGCAGCTTCATAAGGGCGGCCTTCAACTCACGGCCGGCGATGCCCCATTCCTGCGCCGGGCTGATGGTCAGCCGCGCGGTATGCACCCCGTCGGGGTCGCCCACCTCGCGCTGCTGGTGCTTGGCGACGGAGTAATAGCGGTTGCGCAGGATGGTGAAGAGCCAGGCGCGCAGGTTGGTGCCGGGCGTGAACTGCCCGGCATGCGACCAGGCGCGGACGATGGCGTCCTGCACCAGGTCGTCGGTATCGGCCGCGTTGTTGGTCAACGACCGGGCGAAGGCGCGCATGGCCGGTATCAGCTTGACCAGTTCGTCGCGAAAGGTGGGCGAGGTTTCTGCGGATGGCATGGGTCACCCTTTTTTGTGAAAGGCCCGCTACGATTTCAAGTTTCTTAAGAAATCGCAGATTATCTTGGGCGAATTGGGATCGTTACCCTGGGAATTCATCTGTCTTCCATGCTCACTATATGCAAACTTGTCGGAAGTCGTCTCTCCATATTTCGGGAAAATCCTCTAGGTTTATCGCTGTATTTAATCGGTCTATTTAACAGACGGCCTATGACCAACCGATTATGCGTTTTCCCGGGGGAACGCGTGCCGGGTTAGTCTATTCAAAAGGGGGGAAGGGAAATTTCGCGGTAAGGGTTGCCGCCCCGCCTACGCCTCCCGCCACCGGATCGTCACAGGCGGAGGTACGCGGGGAAGGACGGTTATCCCGTTGCCGGCGTGGAACAAAGCCGTCGCTGGACGCTTTAGTAATTGAGCGAAGGGCATAGGCCCCGGCCGATTGGGAAGGATGTCATGATCAAACGGCAAAAAAACATTGAATTCCAGCGCACTCGGGCAACCATCCCGCTGGTGGCGACGGCGTTTCCGCGTGGCGCGGCCTATGCCCCCCCTTATGACATCATCCAGGACGCGGTGGACGAACGGGTACGGGAGATGTTCTGCGACGTCGTGGCGGAGCCCCTGCCCCCCGAAATCCACATCCTGCTGGCCCGCTTGCGGGGGGAAACACGGCTCAACTAGGCCTCAACGTCAGCTCCGATAAAGAAAGGCCGACCCTTGACGGGGCCGGCCTTTTTTTCAGGCGCCAAGTCGCCACGTGCCAAAAGGTCAGTGGGGATGGCGTCCCTCGCCCACTTCCTCGATGATCTTGGCGACGAAGGCCGGAAGGTCGGCGGGCGAACGGCTGGTGATGACGCCGCCATCCACCACGACCTCCTCATCCACCCAATGGGCGCCGGCGTTTTCCACGTCCTTGCGGATGGACTTGTAGGAGGTGGCGCGCCGGCCCCGCAGGGCATCGGCTTCCACCAGCAGCCAGGGGCCGTGGCAGATGGCGGCCACCACCTTACCACTATCCAGGAAAGTCCGTACCCGCTGCACCGCCTCAGGATCCACGCGCAGCAGATCGGGGTTGATCTGGCCGCCCGGCACGACGACGGCCTGGTAATCCTCCACGCGCGTGTCGGCGATGCGGGTGTCGGCCTCTACCGTGTCGCCCCAGTCGGTGTGGTTCCAGCCGCGGATGGGCTTGCCGTCCGGCGTGGCGACGTCGACCGTGGCGCCGGCCTTGCGCAATTCATCCCTGGGGACGGTCAGTTCCGACTGTTCGAAGCCATTGGTGGCCAGGATCAGGATGCGGGCGTCGTGGATGTCAGCCATGGCAGGCGTTCCTTTCATGAAGGCGGGGCCAGGACAACCCCTGCCCCCATGAACGGGTTCCCCCTATTGCGTGGGTTGCCGTTCCACCGTCGTCTTCAGGTTGGCCAGAACGGCGCCGAAATCCTTGCCCACCATGGCGTCCATGCTGACAAAAAGCGTCATGACCTTGTCACAGCGGGGCTGGGGCCGGACATCACCCAGCTTACGGTAGTGCCGTCACCCTGTGGGGTCAGCGTGAACTCCGTCGTGTTGTGGGCTTCGAATGGTTTCAGGAAATCCAGCTTGATCCCCACCGTGGTCGGCTCGGCCGCCTGGGTGATTTCCATGCGGCCTTCGCCCACGGTCTTGTTGCCCCGCCAGGCGTAGCTGGCGCCCACGCCGCTGTCGGGGCCGCCGAAGGTGCGGGTCATGGCCGGGTCCATCTTCTCCCAGGGCGACCAGGCGGACCAGCGGTGGAAGTCGGCGATGAAGGGATAGATGGCCTCCGGCGGCGCCTTGATCGTGGCGGTGCGCTGGATTCTGAAGCTGTCCGGCCGTGTGGACGCCGCACCCAGGATGATGGCCAGGATGACCAGTACGGCCACCACGACCATGATGAAGATTTTCATGGCTGCTTCCCCGTTCTTCTTGTCTTTCCGCCACCGCCAGGGTTACGCCGCTTGTGCCCGCGCCAGATAGTCGTCCAGCTGGTCCAGCGTGCCGCCCCAGCCCTGGCGCATACCCTCCAGGCCAGCCGCGAAGGTGGCCTCCTCCTCCGCCGTGGCGTTGACGGGGACGGCGGTGTTGTCCAGGCGCGTCGCCCCGTTGTCGGCGACGAAGCTGACGGTGCTCAGCAGCTCCAGCGGCCAGGTCGGGCTCATGGGATGGCGGATCGGCGTGCCATCCGGGTCGGTGAACGACACCACGAACGACAGGACGCCTGGCGACGACGGCGTGGGCGCGATGATCTCCCGGAACGTCCACTTACCCCACATGGTGAAGTCGCCGCCGGGCGCCGTCATGCCATAGAGGAAGGCGCCGCCGGGCCGCAGATCCAGTGACCCGCGTACCCAGGTGAAGCCCTTAGGCCCCCACCACAGGCGCAGGCGCTCCGGTTCCGTATAGGCGGACCATAGCAGGCAAGGGGTGGCGGCGAAGCGCCGCGACAGGCTGAATTCGGGTGTGTCGGTCATGGCAGCATCCTTTAATTTCTCAGGCCATTGCTCAGCCTTGGTCGGCCGCGGGGGCCAGGGGGCACGGTTCGCCTGGGTTGCCCAGGGGATGGGCGAAGCTCCACAGATGGCCGAAGGGGTCGGCCACCTGGCCATAGCGGGCGCCCCAGAAGGCGTCCATCGCCGGCATGGTCACCGTGGCGCCGGCGGCCACCGCCCGCTCCATGGCGGCGTCGCAGTTGGCGACCTCCAGGTGCAGGGCGACGCTGGTGCCCTTCAGCACGGCCGGCGGGGCGCTGGTACCGCCATGGTCCGCCCGGTATTCCGGGAAGTCGTCGCGCACGAAGACCCGGGCGCCGTTGACGTGGATCTCAGCGTGCAGCAGGCGGGGACTGTCCTTGGCCGGCATGCGGAACACTTCCCGCGCGCCCAAGGCCTGGACGTAGAAGCTCAGCGCCGCGTTGGCGTCGCTGACCACCAGATGGGGAATGACACCCTGCTGAATGGGTTGGACGGCATCGGACATGGTCACGCTCTCCCGTTCTTCTTGGATCAGGTTGGCCCCCAATGGCGGGGCTGCCCCAAGGACGGTGGACCCGTCCCCCTTCCGACAGGGACGCTGAATTTATTTCGGTTCACGTCGGCGATGGGGCGTCACGCTGCGGGGCGTCACGCTGCAGCCGGTCCAGGTGCTGGCGGATGTGCGCGGCTTCCGCCGGGGTGTGGGCCAGCGCGATGGCGCGGTCGAACGCCGCCTTCGCCTCGGCCGCCCGGCCCAGTTGGGACAGATAGGCGCCCTTGGCCCCGAAGAAATGGAAATAGCCCGACAGCCGGTCGGCCAGCGGTTCGATCATGGCCAGCGCCGCCGCCGGCCCCCGCACCTTGGCCGTGGCGACGGAGCGGTTCAGCGTCACCACCGGCGAGGGCTGGATGTGTTCCAGCGTGGCGTACAGCAGGTCGATCTGCGTCCAGTCCGTCGCCGCCGCGGTGGATGCCCGGGCATGCAGGGCGGATATCGCCGCCTGGACCAGATACGGCGTGGGCCGGCCGTGGCGCATCGCCTTGTCGATCAGGGCCAGGCCTTCGGCGATCATGGGGCCGTTCCACCGCCCGCGGTCCTGGTCCTCCAGCAGCACGGCGTTGCCGTTGGCGTCGAAGCGGGCGGCGGCGCGTGACTGCTGCAACAGCATCAGCGCCAGCAGGCCCATGATCTCCGGTTCCGACGGGAACAGGCGCAGCAGCAGACGGGCCAAGCGGATGGCCTCATGCGCCAGGGGCGCCCGCCGTTCCACGGTATCGCCGCCGGCGGAATAGCCCTCGTTGAATAGCAGGTACAACATGGCGGCCACCGCACCCAGGCGCTGCGCCCGCTCTGGCGCGCCTGGCGTCTCGAACGCCACGCCCGACCGGGTGATGCGCGCCTTGGCCCGGGTGATGCGCTGCTCCATGGCGCTTTCCCCCACTAGGAAGGCACGCGCGATCTCCGCCACGCTGAGGCCGGAGACGATGCGCAGCGCCACAGCGATCTGCTGCGTTGCCGGCAGGTCGGGTGGGCAGCAGATGAACAGCAGGCGCAGGATGTCGTCACGGTAGTCGGCGTCGTCCAGCCGGTCGGCCAGGGTGGCCTCGGCATCGCCGTCACCCCCCTCTCCCACCAGCACGTCCTCCTCAGGCAAGGCTTGCTGGCGGGCCAGGCGGCGGACGCCATCCAGCGCGGCGTTGCGGCCGACGAAGATCAGCCAGGCGGCGGGGTCGCGGGGCGGGCCGTTGCGCGGCCAGGCTTTCAGCGCCCGCAGCGAGGCTTCCTGAAACGCCTCCTCCGCCGTGTCCAGGTCGCGGAAATAGCGCAGCAAGGCCCCCATCGCCTGCGGCCGGGCGGCCGTCAGGGCGGTGTTGACCCAGGCCATGTCGGCCCCGGTCATGATGTCACGCCCCCGGCGCGGCGGCCGGGTGGTACAGGCCTACCGGCCGGATTTCATAGGACCCGCCCGGGTTGGCGCGGCCCAGTTCGCGGGCCGTGTCCAGCATCTGCTCCAGCGTCTCGCCTTCCACCAGGTAAAAGCCCAGCAGCTGTTCCTTGGTCTCGGCGAAGGGGCCGTCGATAACCAGGGGCGGGTCGCTGTCCTTGCGCAGGGTGGTGGCCGCCGTGGTGGGCAGCAACCGGGCCACCGGGCCCAGGCGGCCCTCGCGCGCCAGTTTCTCATGCACCACCGCCAGCTTGGCCATGACGGCGTCGTCCTCCTCCTTGGTCCAGGACCCGACGACGTCTTCGCGGTGGTAGCACAGGATGGCGTACAGCATGGGATGATCCTCCAGCGGCGGGGTGGCCGGGTTGAGGCCCGGTTCTTCCTCAGGACGGCCGAGTATGCCCGGATCCGACATCGCCGCTGGAGAAATCTTAGGGGTAACGGGGCTGGCTCCGGACCGGCCGCCCCTTATTGGCTGCGCAGATAGGCCATGAAGGCGGCGCTGGCGCCCATGGTCTCGAACACCGGCAGCACCAGTTGGAAGCCATTGTCGCTGTTGGTCAGGAAGACCGCGCCCCTGCGCGTCGTGGGGCTGTACCAGGCGAAGGTGGCGACGCCCTCGTCCCGGCCGGTGTGCATCATCACCGTCTCCCCCGGGAACTCCAGCACCTGCCAGCCCAGGCCGAAGCCGGCGTTGGCGGGGCAAGTGGCGGCCTTGGCGCCAGCGCACATTTCCGCCATTTGGCTGACCTGGATGTGCCGGCGGTCGGCGGCCACGGCGGCCGTCAGGTCCTGGTCCTTCATGACGCTGACGACGAAGCGCGCATAGTCGCCGGCCGTCGTGTACAGCAGGTCGGCGGCGTTGTAGTGCTGGGTGAAGCCCGGCTCCAGCGCTTTGCCGTTGGCATCCGTGGGCACGGCGATGCGTCCGTCGAACCAGGGCTTGTGCCCGCTGGCGGTGTCGTTCATGCCCGCCGGCTTGAACAGGACGGCTTGGGCCAGGCTTTCGAAGTCCTGACCCGTCTTCTTCTCCACATAACGGGCGACATACTGGTAGCCCTCCCCCGAATAGCCGTAGGAGGTGCCGGGCGTGAAATGGAACGCCAGCGGCTTGCCCTGGCCACGCCAGTTCGGGAAGCCCGTCTGGTGGCTGAGCGCCAGGCGCGCGGTCAGCAGGTGGCGCCGGTCGTCACCCGCGATGTCGGGATCGGTCCAGTAGTCCGCCATGGGCGCGTCCAGCGACACGGTCTTGCGTGAGGCCAGGCGCAGCACCACCTCCGCCGTCACCGGCTTGGTCAGCGAGGCGATGTTGTACAGCGTGGCCGGCGTGGCGCGGACACCGGCACTCTGCTCACCATAGGCGGCGGTCACCACAACCTTGCCGTCCTCGATGGCGGCGATGGAAACGCTGGGCACCTTGGCGCCGGCCAGCAGGCCGGGCACGCTCTGGTCCAACGCTGTTCGCACCTCCTGCGGTCCCGCCACGGCGCTTCCCGCCGCCAGCAGCGCCAGCCCTATCAGGGGCGCCGCCCACATCCTCCGCTTCATCTTAAATCCCCATCTCAAGATCGATGATCCGGGGACAGGACAACATGCCAAAGCTGGGCCGGGAAGCCCAAGAAACGCAAGCGTTGCAAAGTGGTAGCAAATTTCCCTGTGGCGGAAACGGAGGGGAGCGCCCGTTACAGTCGGAGGGGGCGCCTCACTGGGCGAAAATCAGGGATTCGTCGCGGAAAGCCTTGAATTCCAGGGCGTTGCCGCTGGGGTCGTACAGGAACATGGTGCCCTGCTCCCCCACCTGGCCCTTGAAGCGGATATAGGGTTCGATGACGAAGGGCTGGCCGCCGTTGCGCAGGCGGTCAGCCAGGGCGGTCCAATCATCCCACGCCAGGATGAGGCCGAAATGCGGCACCGGCACGTCGTGACCGTCCACCGGGTTATGGTCGCCGCTTGGCGCCGCCTTGCCCGGCACCAGGTGGGCCACGATCTGGTGGCCGTATAGGTCGAAGTCCACCCATTCGGGTGAACTGCGCCCCTCCGGACAGCCCAGCAGCTCGCCATAGAAAGCGCGGGCGGCGGCCAGGTCGTGAACCGGGAAGGCTAGGTGGAAGCGTGGGCGCTGCGTCATCTTCATCCACTTTCTCATGATCTGATTTTAATAAATACAAACAACACGTTACCGCCATTTTCTAAGGTGACAAATCACCTTAAGTCTGTGCGTCCAGCACCGTCGCGTCGATACGGCGGATGCCATCCTCACCGGCGAAATAGTACACCACCAGAACCCGTCCGTCCGCCAACAGCGTGGCCCAGGGATACCCCAGGTCCGGCCCCGGCCCATCATCGCGCAGCACGATCTCCGCCCCATCCTCCGGCCGCTGGGTGTCGGGATCGTAGACGCGGGCGCGGATGCCGTAGGGGGCGTGGCGATAGCCGTAGACCAGGAATACCCGCCCATCCGGCAGGGGCAGCGGATCGAAGGGATGGCCGACCACGCTGGTCAGGCGCCAGGCGGTCCAGCTGAGGCCGTCATCCTCCGACACGCTGAGCGCCATCTGGTCGCCCATGCCGGCGGTGCGGTGGAAGGCCATCAGCTTTCCGCCCCGGGTGCGCAACAGGGCCGGTTCCACCAGGCAGCCCCGGCCGGCACCGTCGTGGGCGATGGGCCCCAGGGGGCGCCAGGCATACCCGCCAGCGCCATCCGGGTCGGCGCGGAACAGGTGGCTGCCCCGCTTGCCATGGGCGCCGCCGGCATAGACCGCCTGGACCACGCCGCCATCGGGCAGCAAGGCTGCGCGGCCGCGCAGTGCCCCGCCATGGTGGGGCCGCACACCGGCCAGCAGGTCGGGCTGGCCCGGGAGCGGTGGCAGGAAGGCGTGGGGCGTCCAGTGTCGCGCGGACGCGTCACCCATCCGGGCATAGCCGCCCCAGAACAGGAACTGGCCGCTGTCGTCGGCCGTGCCCACCACGGGGCCGCCGGCGGCGCGTACGGCGTCGGCCAGGCGCGGGGCCAGCGGGTACCAGGAGAAGCCGGTCAGCAACAGGCGTCCGTCGGGCAGCGTCACCAGGTTGGCGTCCTGGTCCGCCGCCTCCCCATCCGGGGGCAGGACCTCGGGCTCGCCCAGCGGTGCCAGGGTCCGGCCGTCCAGGCGCAGCAGCACGTGCTGCGACCGGCTGTCGACATGGTCGACGCTCATCAGCCCGGTCCGGTCGGTCAGGCCCAGGGCGCGGGCGAACCAGCGCTGGTCCCGCGCCCGGCGGAACAGCAGCGCCACCGTGCCATCGGCCAGGGTGGCCACCGCCGGAAACGAGGCGTAGTAGCGATCGTCCCGGTACAAGGTCAGGTGATGCATGGTCCCACGTCCTCAAATGTGACGTACCCGATAGGACGTATACGACAGGCAGGCGGAAAACCGGTAGAACTCGCCCCCTGTTCCCTGCCATTACCTGGGTCATGTCGAACTTTGGTCACCATGCCTGACGCCCCCCGCCCCACCCTGCTGTTCGTCGTGACGGAGGACTGGTACTTCCGCTCCCACCGCCTGCCCACCGCCCGGGCGGCGCGCGACGCCGGCTTCGACGTGGCGGTGGCCTGCCGCGTGGTGAACGACGGGGCCGCCATCGCGGCCGAGGGGTTCCGCGTCATCCCCCTGCCCTGGCAGCGCGGCAGCTTCAACCCCCTGCGCGCCCTGGGTGACATCCGCCGCCTGGCCCGCCTGTACCGGCGCGAACGGCCGACCATCATCCATCATATCGCGGTGAAGCCCACGGTGCTGGGCGGCTTCGCCCTGTTCCTGGCGGGGTTCCCCAGAGGCTTGGGCGACACCCGCGTGGTCGCCACCCTGGCCGGCCTGGGCCTGGGCCTGTCGGGCCGGGGGGCGAAGGCCAGCCTGGGCCGGGTGCTGCTGCGCTGCGCCCTCAACGCCGCCGGCTGGCGCCGCGGCCATGCCCTGGTGGTGCAGAACGGCGACGACGCCGCCCTGCTGGCCAGCGGCCGGCCCCGCCCGCCGGCCGCGCGTCTCATCCGCGGTTCCGGCGTGGACCTGGCCCACTATGAGGAACTGGCCGAGCCCCTGGGTCCTGTCACCTGCGCCCAGGTTTCCCGCATGCTGACCCTCAAGGGCGTGGAGGATCTGGTGGCCGCGGTGCGCCTGGCGCGGGCGCGGGGCGTTGACCTGCGCCTGATCCTGGCCGGCGCCCCCGATCCCGACAGCCCGGCCGCCATCCCGGAAGCCACGTTGCGCGCCTGGAATGACGAGGCCGGCATCGAATGGCTGGGTGCGGTCAGCGATGTGCGGAGCGTCTGGGCCCGCGCCCACATCGCCGTTCTCGCCTCCCGCGGCGGCGAGGGGGTGCCCAAGAGCCTGCTGGAGGCGGCGAGCTGCGGCCGCGCCATCGTGGCGACGGATGTGCCCGGCAGCCGCGAGGTGGCGGTGGATGGGCGCAACGCCTTGCTGGCCCCGCCCGGTGACCCGGCGGCCCTGGCCGACGCGCTGGCCCGCTTGGCCCAGGACGCGCCCTTGCGCCGGCGGCTCAGCCTGGCCAGCCGGGCGGTGGTGGATCCGGAATTTGGCGAGGCCGAGGTGGGCAGGCGCATGCGCGACCTCTATCTTGGCTTGGTGACCCCGGTGCCGATGGTGCGATGATGGCCGACGCTGCATCGACGGAGGAGGATTGCTGATGCGCCCACCACCTGTCGCCATGGCCCTGCTGCTGTCGGCCCTGCTGCTGACCGGCGGTCCGATAGCGGCGGCCGAGCGGGAGGTCAGCATCGACGGTGGCCCCGGGCCGCTGGCGGGCACGCTGTCGATGCCGGACGTCGCCGCCCCCGGTCCCGTGCCGGCCGTGCTATTCATTTCCGGATCGGGTCCCACCGACCGCAACGGCAATGGCCCCAGCATGCGGACCGATTGCCTGAGCCAGTTGGCCCAGTCCCTGGCGCTGAAGGGCATCGCCACCCTGCGGGTGGACAAGCGTGGGGTGGCCGCCAGCAAGGGTGCGCTGGCACGTGAGCAGGATTTGCGGCTGGAAACGTATGTTCAGGATGCTGGCCAATGGCTGGCCTTCCTGCGCGCCCAGCCCGGTATCGGCCCCATCTATGTGGCCGGGCATAGCGAGGGCGGCCTGATTGGCATCCTGCTGGCGGAGCAGGTGCCGATGGCGGGTCTGATCCTGGTGGCCGCCCCCGGCCGTACCTTCGGTGACCTCCTGCGCCAGCAGTTGCCGCGTACGGACATGCCGCTGGACGTACAGCAGGCCGCGTTCACCGCCATCACCCGGCTGGAGCGCGGCCAGGCGGTGGGCGAGGTGCCGCCCCCGCTGATGACCCTGTTCCGTCCCAGCGTGCAGCCCTACCTCATCTCCGAACTGACCCGAGACCCGGCGGCGGAGCTGGCGCGCACCACCCTGCCCGTGCTGGTACTGCAAGGGACCAACGACGTGCAGGTCGACATGTCGGACGCGGTGCGCCTGACCCAGGCACGGCAGGGCGTGCGCCTGGTGCGGCTTGAGGGGGTGAATCACGTGCTGAAGAACGCCCCGTTGAACGACCGCGCCGCCAACCTGGCGACGTATGGCGACCCCGGCTTGGCCATCAACCCCGGCATCACCAGCGCCATCGTGTCGTTCGTCCACGCCAGCGACCGCTGAGGAACCGGCTTACACCAAAGGGGTGGCACGCCTAACCGACGGACAGGAGCGGCGACCGGCCCCTTGACGCGCCATGCGCCACAGCCACTTCGTTCGCACGGCCGGGGGCACGGGTCATCCAACCCACCCGGTATCCAGGCGCGATGCCTGAACGCTGAAGAAGGAGGAAGCGGGTGTCCACGACCGCCGTTTCATCGGACCGCCTCTTTGTCTTTGATG
>NZ_BACU01000262.1 GCF_000333275.1 Azospirillum sp. B4
TCGTTGATGGTGGCCAACGGGCTACCCGCCGGTTCGATGCCGATGTGCAGGGTCGCCACCAGATCCGCTGCCTCATCCTCCGTCCAGGCTGTCTTGCCCGCCGGCGCGTCGGCGCTCAGGCGGAAGATGTATTCCGCCTCCACGGCGGCGAATCCGCCGACGAAAACGGGGAAGGGGGTGGGAACCACGCCCGTCGCCGCCCAGACGTTGGCGGCGAAGATGGGGCCGGCCAGGCGCGGTTCGCCCAGCGTCTCTTCCCAGTCGGGCGGGATGCGGCCGATCTTCCAGCCGGCGATGGTGTCGGGCCACAGGCCAATGGCCAGTTCCTGCGCCGCGTACCCCTGCGCCAGATCGATGGGCGTGGGGCCGGGATAGCCGGGCAGGGCCTGGGCGGCCGTGCGGGCCGCGACAAAGGCGGCCGCGGCGGCGCTGGGGGAAAAGGGGCCGGTCATGACCGCACCCATCGGATGTGCTGCCCATCTTGGACAATGGCTGCCGCAACGGCAGGCACGGCACGCCACGCCATGGTCGACCCTCCCTGGGATCCGGTCATTTCTTGTCCATCGTGTCTAAAGGAAACCGGTGTCATTTACAAGCCAATCTGATGAACGGCCTGTCACGGCCGGCGGTATCGCGTGAACTTACAGAGAGGACGCCGCGGCCAGCACGGCGTCGCGCCCGCCATCGCCCAGCCGGGCGTAAGCGTCGGTCAGTGCGGCACGGAAGCGCGCGTCGGCGGACAGCGGGCCCGTGAAGATGGTGTCCAGCGCCAGGAAGCGGCCGACGTCGTCGGCGGTGCCGTCGCAGCGCCCGCCGATGTCCAGCAGAGGGGCCGCCAGCGGGTCGGTCAGGCCGGTGCCGGCGGCTGCGCGACGGCGAACGAAGTGCATCCAGCCGGCCACCACCAGGGCCAGGCGGTCGATGGGATGCCCCTGGGCCAACCGGTCCTCGATCACGCCGAACAGGCGGTAGGGCAGCTTCTGTGATCCATCCCAGGCGATCTGGGCCAATAGGTGGCGGATGGCGGGGTTGCGGAAGCGTTCCAGGATCTGCTGGGCATAAAGCATCAGGTCATAGCCCGCCGGCGGCGCCACCGTGGGCAGCACGTCCTCCAGCATCAGCCGCTCCAGGAAGGCCGCCAGGGCCGGCGTGGTCATGGCCTCCGCCACCGTTTCCACCCCGGCCAGGCTACCCAGATAGGCCAGGGCGGAATGGGGACCGTTCAGCAGGCGCAGCTTGGCCCGGCCGAAGGCGCCGACATCGTCGGTCAGGATGACGCCCGCCTTGTCCCAGGCGGGGCGGCCGTTGCAGAAACGGTCTTCGATGACCCATTGGGTGAAGACCTCGCGCTGGATGGGCCAGGCGTCGGCCAGGCCGCTGACCTCCCGCACCCGCTGGCGCAGGGCGTCGTCGGTGGCGGGGGTGATGCTGTCCACCATGGTGCTGGGGAAGGCCACATGGTTGCACACCCAGGCGCCCAGATCCGCATCGAGCGCCGCCGCATACTGCGCCGTGGCCCGGCCCAGGCGACGGCCGTTGTCCGTCATGTTGTCGCAGCTGATGACGGTGTAGGGCGGCAGTCCGGCGGCCCGGCGGCGGCGCAGGCCGGCGACGACATAGCCGATGACGCTGACCGGCGTTTCCGGATGGGCCAGGTCGTGGGCGATGTCGGCATTGGCGGTGTCCAGGTCGCCCGAGGCCGTCAGGCCGTAGCCTTTCTCCGTCACGGTGATGGTGACGACGCGGGTGGCCGGGGCGGCCAGGCGGGCCAACACCTGGCTCTGCGCCTCCGGCGCGCACAGCACCTCGCGGATGGACCCGACGACGCGGTGGCCGATGGTCCGGTCCAGCGTCACCAGGGTGTAAAGCCCGTCCTGCGGCACCAGGGCGTCCCGCACGCCCGGGCTTTTCAGCGATACCGCGCTGATGGACCAATCACCCCCGTCGAGCGCCAGGGCGTCGTCGGTGTAGACGGCCTGGTGAGCGCGGTGAAAGCGCCCGGGCCGAAATGGACGATGCCGATACCGCACACCGACCGGTCGTAGCCGGGCCGGGGCCACGGCGTCGGGCAGGGTCGCCAGGGTGGCGTTGGACAGAGGCGCGGTCATCAGGCGTCAGGCTCCGAAGGCCAGGGGCGGTGGTGGGGGTCAGCGGCGGACGTCCAGCCCGTCCGCATCCTGGGCCGCCAGGATGTCGGCCTCGGGCAGGGGCAGGGCGTCGCCGGGGATGGAGTGCTTCAGGGCGGCGGCGGTGGTGGCGTAGGCCAGGGCGCGGTCCGGTTCCCACCCCTGGATCAGGCCATGCAGCAGGCCGGCGGCGTAGGCGTCGCCGCTGCCGATACGGTCGACGATGCCGGCCAGCCCATGCGTGCGGCTCTGGTGCAGGCTGTGGCGGGTGGCCAGCTTGCCATACAGATCCTGGTGGTCCACGCCGTGGTGGCTGCGCACCGTGGTGGCGATGGTCTGTAAACGGGGGCAGGCGTCGAACAGGGCCTGGGCCGCGGCGGGGAAGCGTGCCGCCTCCTCCAGCTTGTCCACGTCCAGATCCAGCAGCAATGCTGCATCGCGTTCATTGGCGAACAGCAGGTCGCACTGTTCGATGAAGCCGCGCAGGATGGCCGGGGCGTTGCCGCCGCGCGCCGTCCACAGCTTCTGCCGGTAATTGCAGTCGAAGGAAACCTTGAGGCCCAGGGCGCGGGCGGCCTGCAGGGCGGCGCGGGCCGCGGTCTCGGCCTGGGGGCTCACCGCCGGGGTGATGCCGCAGATGTGCAGCCAGTCGGCCCCCGCCAGCAGGGCCTGCCAGTCGTAGGCGGCCGGGTCGGCGTCGGCGAAGGCGGAGCGGGCACGGTCGTAGATCACCTCTGACGGGCGCGTCACGGCGCCAGCCGACAGGAAGTACAGGCCCATGCGGCCGTCGGCGTAGCAGATGCCGTCCGTGCCCACGCCGTGGCGGCGCAACTCGCCGGCGCAGGCGCGGCCGATGGGATTGTCGGGCAGGGTGCTGACCGCGCGCACGGTGTGGCCCCAGGCGGCCAGGCCGACGCCGACGTTGGCTTCCGCCCCGCCGAACAGGGCGGTGAGGCGCGGGCTTTGCAGCAGCAGTTCATGACCGGGGGCGGCCAGGCGCAGGAGCAGCTCTCCGAACACCACGACATGACCGCGCATCACAGGCCCACCCATTCCGTTCATCCCATCCTGGTCGCTGTCGCGGGGACGATGACGCCCATCCCACGCGTTCCTCCCGCCCGTCTGTCTCGCAGGCTTGGCTTCGCATCCTGCCAGCGGGGCCGGACCGGATCAATGACCAATTGACACCGGTGACAATAAATGCGGCCATTTCCCGGATGGAAAGACCATCATGGCATCATGCCTAGGCCACGCACCCAGGCGATGTAAAGGTCCGGCCAAGCCGCCGCCGGCAGGCCCTTGGCGCCACGGATGCCGAAGCCGTGGCCGCCCTTCTGGAAAATGTGCATCTCCGCCGGGACCTTGGCCGCATGGAGGGCGGCATAGAAGCGCAGGCTGTTCTCCACCGGGACGGACGCGTCGTCGTCGGCGTGCAGCAGGAAGGTGGGCGGGGTTTGAGCCGTCACGGCGCGCTCGGTGGAATATGCCGCGTCCTGCGCCGGTGTGGGATTGTCGCCCAATAGCTGGGCGCGGGAGCCTTTGTGCGCGATCGCGGGGTCCATGCTGGCCACGGGATAGACCAGGGCCAGGAAGTCCGGCCGCGCGCTCTGCTGGTCCACCGCGTCCTGCGGCGCGTAGACGGCCGCGTCGTAGCGGGTGCCTAGGCTGCCGGCCACATGCCCGCCGGCGGACAGGCCCATGGCCCCCACCTTGTGCGGGTCGATGCCCCAGGCGGCCGCGTTGGCGCGGATCAGGCGTATCGCGCGCTGGGCGTCCTGCAGGGGGACGTCGGCGGCGTGGGCATGGCCTTCGCCCGGCAGCCGGTAGGTCAGGACGAAGACGGTGACGCCGGCGGCGCTGAGCCGCCGGCCGATCTCATCCCCCTCCTTGTCCACCACCACCCAGCGGTAGCCGCCGCCCGGCATGACTAGCAGGGCGGTGCCGTTGGGCTGGGCGGGGCGGTACAGCGACAGGTGCGGCCGGGTGATGCCCACGGTGTAGCGGTCGTGCAGGACGGCCGTGTCGGCGCTGCGCTCCACCACCGACTCCGGGACGGTCACCGCCTCCGACCCCGGTCCCACGCCTGCTGGCCAGATGGGGAAAGGGGCGGGCAGGTCGTCGGCGCGGGCCACGCCGGTCGCCAGGACGATCAGGCCCGCCATCATGGCGCAGACCGAAATTGCCCCCTTCACAAATTGCAGGAAACCGGTGTCATATACCGGCCCGAGGTCGGGACGGGTGTGGTCCATGAGGTCCTCCCTGTTTCTTCTTAGGCCATAATAGGAAATTGGGAGGAAGCATGGACCCGGTTCGTCCGTTCCGCCAAGCGGAAAGTCGCGTCTCCTTGTCATCACATCCCGAGGGGGCATCAAGTCGCGACGAATCATCGGGCCGCGACGGCGCCGATCGCCGCCAGATATTGGGACTGGGGCTGGGGGCTGCGGCCGCGCTGGCCCTGCCGACGGGTGCATGGGCCGCTGCCGCACCAGTGGTCGCCACCGGCCACGGCCGCGTGCGCGGCGCCCTGCAGGATGGCATCCATGTCTTCAAGGGCATACGCTACGGTGCCGACACCGGCCCCCGCCGCTTCCAGGCGCCACAGCCGCCGGCCCCGTGGAGCGATGTCAAGGACGCACTGGCCTATGGCGCCGCCTGTCCCCAGACCCGCTTCGACGAGCCCTTGTCCGAGGATTGCCTGTTCCTGAACGTGTGGACGCCGGAGGCCAAGGCCGGCGGCAACCGCCCGGTCATGGTCTACATCCATGGCGGCGCCTATTCCCACGGCTCGGGCAGCGACGCGCTGTATGACGGCACGCGCCTGGCGCGGCGGGGTGATGTGGTGGTGGTGACGCTGAACCACCGTCTGAACGTCTTCGGCCACTTCTATCTCGGCCGCCTCACCGGCCCCGCCTATGCCCAGTCCGGCAACGCCGGCATTCTGGATCTGGTGCTGGCCTTGCGGTGGGTGCGCGACAACATCGCCGCCTTCGGCGGTGATCCGGGCCGGGTGATGCTCTTCGGCCAGTCGGGTGGTGGCGCCAAGATCGCCACGCTGATGGCGACGCCGGCCGCCCAGGGCCTGTTCCACCGCGCCGCGACCATGAGCGGCCAGCAGGTCACCGCCTCCGGCCCCCTGAACGCCACGGCGCGGGCCACCGCTTATCTGGCCGCCCTGGGCCTGACGCCGGACCGGGCGGAAGAGGCGGCCACCCTGCCGGTGGACAGACTGCTGGAGGCGCTGAACACCGCCGATCCCATCCATGGCGTGGCGGCCCAGGGCATGGGCGGCCTCTATTGGGGGCCCGTGCTGGACGACCAGGTCCTGACCCGCCATCCCTTTTACCCCGACGCCCCGGCGCAGTCGGCCGGCATCCCCCTGATCATCGGCAATACGCATGATGAAACCCGGCTGCTGATCGGCGGCGGTGATCCCGCCACCTTCAGCCTGACCTGGGATCAGGTCGCCCCGTTGCTGGCCAAGCATATGCGGGTGGACATCAATCCCGACCTGGTGATGGCGGAATATCGGGCGCTGTATCCCGCCTACAGTCCCAGCGACGTCTTCTTCTCCGCCACCACCGCCGGCCGGTCCTGGCGCGCGGCGGTGGTGGAGGCGGAACTGCGCGCCGCCCAGGCCCAGGCGCTTGGGCGGGAACAAGGCGGGCAGGGGGCCGCCCCCACCTACGTCTACCAGTTGAATTGGGGGTCGCCCAAGGATGGCGGCAAATGGCGGGCGCCACACACGCTGGACATTCCCCTGGTGTTCGACAACACCGGCGTGCCCGACTCGCTGTCCACCGACAGCGTGGAGGCGCGGCGCATGGCGGAACGGATGAGTGGCGCCTTCATCGCCTTTGCCCGGACGGGGGATCCTAATGCCGATGGGCCCAACACCGGCGGCGCGCCGCGCTGGACGCCCTATACCCTGGTGGGCCGTGAGACCATGGTTTTTGACCTGGATACGCGCCTGGAGCAGGATCCGCGTGGGGCCGAGCGGCGGTTGTTCGCCCGCGTCCCCTTCACCCAGCAGGGGACCTGAACAGGGCGGGCGCGGCGGATTTCCTGGCATTCCTGCCCTAATCAGCGATCCAGTCATAAGATGACACGGCAAACAACTCTTGGTGCTTGCATCGATCGGTAACCGGTGTCATTTTAGAGGCAACGGCGACGACCCGACAGGGCACAAGGACGCCGACGATATGGGAGGGGTGCGGGATGCCATCACGCGAGGGCATGGGCTGGGGCGCCGACGGCGGCTGCCAAGCCACATCGATTTTTCTCGACATAAGGCGCGGCTGCCTAGGGTTCCAGCGATCGCCGGCGCGGCGCTGACGGGGTCGGCATGCCGCTTTCGCCGCCGGCATCCCTGCCGGGTGTTGCCAGCGGATGAAAATTGACACCGGTCCCAATAAAGGACCGGATGGACGGGGAGGTCGGACGGGCATGGGACCAGGCGACAACGTCTGGTTTTTCTGGGAACACTTGGGATGCCGGGGACAACCGGCCGGGTGCTTCCGGGTAAGGGCCTGGCCGGCAAAGCAAAACAACAAGGCTAAGGAGGAAATCGTCAAATGCTCAAGACCATGAGCCGGGCGCGTCGCCACACACTGTCCACCTGCGTGTCCCGGGCGGCGCTGCTGCTGGCCTTGACGGCCGGGGGCCAGGCGGCACGGGCCGCAGACCAGGCGGCGGACCAGCCGGTGGCACCCGTGGCGGACCAGGCTCCGGCCGATCCGGCCGCCCAGGCGGCCGCGCCGGCCCAGGGCGCCGTGGCGCCGGGCGGCGGTGACTCGCTGGATGAGATCGTGGTCACCGGCTTCCGCCGCAGCCTGAACGTGGCCCTGCAGGCCAAACGGGAAAGTTCCGGCGTGGTTGACAGCATCGTGGCGGAAGACATCGCCAAGTTCCCCGACAAGAACCTGGCGGAATCGCTGCAGCGCATTCCCGGCATCGCCATCACCCGCGATGCGGGCGAGGGGCGTCAGATTTCCGTGCGCGGTCTCGGCCCGGCCTTCACCCGCGTGCGCATCAACGGCATGGATGCCATCGCCACCACCGGCAGCTCCGACGCGCAGGGCGGCAACAACCGCAGCCGCGCCTTTGACTTCAACGTCTTCGGCTCCGACCTGTTCAAAAAACTGACCGTCCACAAGAC
>NZ_BACU01000261.1 GCF_000333275.1 Azospirillum sp. B4
CCGGATGTATTCGAAGTCTGAGCTGTAGCGGCTGGGCTGGTACTTGTAATAGGACTGCAGCTTCGGATTGTTCCCCAGGCCATAATTGTCGCCGTACTTGGCGATGTCGGCCAGGGTGGCGCCCTGCGTCGTGTATTCGAAGGAATGGTTCTTGCTGGCCGCCAGCGTCACCACCGTCTTCTCGCCGATGTCCAGCTGGTCCTGNAAGAAGTAGTTGGTGCGCTCTTCCGACGCGTGGGTCAGATAGCCGTCGGAGGTGGTGCGCTGCACGTCGAAGAACATGCGGCCCAGCACGGTGCGGCCGGCGTCCAGCTCCCCGCCCACGCCCTTGGTGTTCCAACTGCCGTAGGTGCCGTAGGCGGTGACGCCGGGGTCTTCCGACGGGGTCTTGGAACGGAAGCCCAAGGTGCCGCCGAAGGTGGCCTTGCCGATGGTGGAGGCCGTGCCTGGGCCGCGGTCCACTTCCGCCTGGCCCATGTCATGGGCGACGAACAGGGCGGAGCTGGTGTGGTGCAGGTCGGTGGCGTCGCCGAAGGGAATGCCGTCGAAGGTGATGTTGAACTGGCTGTCCTGGAAGCCGCGCAGGCTCAGCGTTTCCGCCTTGCCCAGGCCGGGGCCGTTGGGGCTTTGGGCGTAGACGCTGGGCTGGAACTTCACCATGTCGTCGAAGCTGGACAGCGGGACGATGTTGTCGCGTAGGAAGCCTTCCGGAACGATGGAGGTGGGCTCCAGCGCGTCCAGCGGCACGTTGGACGGCGACACGCGCATGACCTGGGCGACCACGTCGATCTCGGTGATGGCGTCGGCATCGGTGGCGGGCGCATCCGCGGCGCGGGCCGCGTGGGCGCCCAGGGCCAGGGCGGTGGCGGCCGCTCCCACCATCAGCCATGTCGGTGTCGGATGGGCTTGGCCCGGCTTCCTCTTCATCATGTCCCCCTTCGTGATCGTCGCGGGCGCCTTGGACGGCGCTTTGCAATGGTGCGTGCCGCGCTGGTACAGTCGGGGTGGGATGCGGATCTTGACGGCAGCCTGACGGGAATTTCAGGTATCGCCGATCACGGCGGCGGCATAAGGCCTTATGCGGCGTCATTTTTCTTGTGAATTTCATTTGACCTTTACATGACGGGACGATGACAGGCCGCCTTGCCTTGACCGCGCCGGACGGGACTACCGGCGACCTGATACGGGAGCTGGCGGCCCAGGGGTGGGAGGTCACGACGGCCGCCCCGCCCGACGCGCATCTGCCCGACGCGCATCTGCTGGTCACCCCGGATGCCGCCGCCCTGGTGGTGACTGGCGGGATCCCCACCCTTTGCCTGACCGATGTGGACCCGGCGGGAGAGCGCGCCCTGCTGCGCGCCGGCGCCCACATGGTGCTGCCCCTGCATACGGGCGCGGAGGCGGTGGCCGCCGCCCTGTCGGCCCTGGCGCGCCTGGCGGCGCCAACGGACCGGGCCGTGCGGGTGGGCGACCTGGCCCTGCATGTCGGCCAGCGGGTGGCGCTGTGCCGGGGCCGGCCGCTTGCCCTGGCGCCCCTGGACTTCGACCTGCTGCTGCTGTTGGCCGAACGGGCGGGCCAGGTGGTGCCGGCGGCGGAGCTGCGCGCCCAGCTGTGGCCGGGGGCGGCCCCGGAGGATCCTGGTGTGGCCGACCGCCTGACGGCCCACATCCACAGCCTGCGCCGGGCCCTGGGCGCCGCCGTGCCGCTGCACACCCGGGGGCGGCGGGGCTATGTGCTCGGGGGGTGACCAAGGGCATGAGTTGTTGGCTCATGCCGTTGTAGGACGCGACCGCGTCCGCCGGAAGTTTTCGGGGAACGCAGTGGACTGAAAACTGAGGAAGCCTAGCCGCCGGATGGCGGCGCCCGGCGATTGAGGGGGCCTTAGAGCGGGATGCGATCACGTGTGATCGCATCCCGCTCGTAACCTGTTCATGATAGAGCGGATCTACACGATCAGGTGATTCCACCTGATCGCGTTCCGCTCTAAAGGCCACGTGCGTTAGGTATTAAACCGGATACCGGCGCTGGCGGATGGTGCCTAGGGTGGCCACCATGGTTCTTCCACCCGGGTGATCCCCATGCTCGCGTTTCTCATCGGCTAGGCCCGCCTGGTATCGTGCGGCTGTCTCGGCTGTTGCGGGAACGCGGCTGGCAGGTCGATTCCCTGGCGGCGCTGCCGGGCACGCCCCGCATGGCCGACGTGGTGGTGCTGCCCGATGACGCGCGCCAGGTGCGCGACCGTGTCGCCCGGGCGCGCCAGGGTTTCCCCGGCGCGCTGGTGGTGACCCTGGCGGCCGGGACGGGGGACCGGACGGGCGCCCTGGCCCTGGGCGCCGACGACCAGGTGGACGCCGGCCTGCCCGGCGACCTGGTGGTGGACCGCCTGCTGGCCCTGCTGCGGCTGAAGCGCCAGGGGCCGCGCCTGGCCTATGCCCTGGACGACCTGGCGGTGGACCTGCGCCAGCGCCGCGTGCGCCGCGCCGGCCGCGACATCCTGCTGTCGTCGCGCGAATTCCAGCTGCTGGTCCTGCTGCTGCAGGCGGAGGGGGCGGTGGTGCCGCGCAGCGCCATCCTGGACCGGCTGTGGGCCGGTGACCTGGACGTGGCCGACAACGCCGTGGACGCCCTGGCCTCCCGCCTGCGCCGCCGCCTGGACGGGGCGGGCCAGCCCCGCCTGCTGCACACCCTGCGCGGGGTGGGCTATTGCCTGCTGTCGGCCGCGCCGGAAACCCTTGCAGCCTGAGAGACGGCCTGAGGGGCTGCCAGGGACAGGTGGATCAGGGCGGGGACGTTGGCGCAGCCGGTCTTCTCCATGATCCGGGCACGGTGGTTCTCCACCGTGCGGGCGCTGATGCCCAGCTTCCAGGCGATGACCTTGTTGGGATGGCCGGCCACCAGCAGATCCATGACCTCCCGCTCGCGTGTGCTCAAGCTGTTCAGCCGGCCTTGCGCCGCCTGGGATTCGGCCCGGTGGCGCAGGGTGTGGCCGCTGCGGTCCATGGCCGTTTCCACCGCGTGCACCAGGGCGTCGACGGCGAAGGGCTTCTCGATGAAGTCCACCGCCCCGGCCTTCAGCGCCGTCACCGCCTTGGGCACGTCGCCCTGGCCAGTCAGGATGATCATGGGCAGGGGACAGCCCCGGCGCGCCAGTTCCGCCTGCAACTCCAGCCCGGTCATGCCCGGCATGTTGATGTCGGCGATGACGCAGCCGGGCACGCCGTCGCCGCCGGCGTCCAGGAAGCCGATGGCGGAAGCGTATGTGGCCACCGGATAGCCCTCGGCCTGGAACAGGGCGCTCAACGCGTCGCGCACCGCCTCGTCGTCATCGACGATGGCCACCGTCAATCCGGGGGGCGTCAGCTCAGGCCGCTTCATTCGGCGTCTCCTGCGACGATGGGGATGTTCCGGCGGCCAGGGGAAGGGTAAAGGAGAAGGCGGCGCCACCCAGGGCGCCGTCGCCGGCCCGCAGGCGACCGCCGTGGGCCTCGACGATGCCGCGGCTGATGCTGAGGCCCAGGCCCATGCCGGTGCGCCGGGTGGTGGTGAAGGGGGCGAAAAGGCGGGGCGCCACCTCCGCCGCGATGCCGGGGCCGGTGTCGGCCACGCGGATTTCGGCCCGGGTCCCGTCGTCGGCGGCCCGCATCTCGATCAGGATACGGCGCTCCCCGGCCGCGCCCGCCAGGGCGTCCAGGGCGTTGCGCACCAGGTTGATCAGCACCTGCTCCACCTGCACCCGGTCGATGGTCAGCACCAGGCCGTCGTCCACCGCCTGGTCCAGCCGGGCGCCCGCGTTGGCCACCTCATCCGCCAGCAGGCGGGCGACCCCGGCCACCAGCTCCTCCGCCCGGACGGGGGCGCTGGCCACCAGGCCGGTGCGATAGAATTCCCGCAGGTGGCGGATGATGGCGCCCGCCCGCTCGGCCTGCGCCGCCGCCTTGCCCATCAGCTCCAGGGCGCGGGCGTTGCCCTCATTTTCCAGGATGCGGCGACAGGCGCCGGTGTAGCTGACGATGGCCGACAGCGGCTGGTTCAGCTCATGCGCCAGGGCCGCCGCCAGCTCTTCCGTCAGATGGCTGCGGCTGGCCTGTTCGGCGGCGGCGCGGTGCTGGCCCAGGGCGGCGGCGGCCTGCTTGCGGGCGGAGATGTCGCGTATGGTCAGCACGCCCAGGGGGCCCAGGGGGGGCCCGCCGCCCTCCGCCGCGCCCGCCACCATCGCCCCTTCGACCATGGAAAGGGAGGATTCCACCGGCACCAGCCGGCCGCTACGCCCGACCAGCCATTCCTCACCGCCCTGGCGGCGCAGCAGCTGCGCCAGGGGGCGGCCGCGCAGCGCCTCGGCGCTGTCGCCCGTCAGGTTGGCCACCAGGCGGTTCACCTGGTCCACCCGGCCGTCGGCGGCCAGGATGATGATGCCGTCCGGCGCCAGCTCGATCAGGGTCTTCAGCCGCGCCTCCCCTTGGGCGGCGGCGGCCCGCACCCGCTCGCGCTCGGAAATGACGGCGCCCAGCAGCAAGCCGGTCATGGCCAGCGACAGCATCAGGATTTGCAGTTTCAGGGCCTGGTAGGGCTGGATGTCGCACAGAGCGATGCCCAGGCTGAGGCCCGTTTCCAGGGCGGCCAGCGCCAGCACCGCGCCGGGCAGGCCGCTGCCGGCCGCCACCCATACCAGCGGGATGAACACGGGGTAGAAGCGCGACCCCACCACCCGGGGGAAGATCACCGCCACCGACAGGCAGATGCCGGCCACCTGGCCCAGGATCTGGGGACGCCACAGCAGGCGGCCATCCAGGCGGCGCCACAGGCGTGGCGCCATCAGGGCCAACGGGGCCGCCACGGCCACACCCGCCATGTCGCCCACCCAGTGCTGCAGGGCCACGGTCAGCGGGTCGGCCAGCATGGCGCGCCCGTCCCATCCGGTCAGCGTCCACCCCGCCAGCGGCCAGGCCGGCAGCCCCCGGGCCAGGGCCAGCAACAGCAGGCTCTGCCCTAGCGCCCCACCCATGGCCAGGACCAGCAGCCGCATGACGCCGTCTGCGTCCTCCAGCACATATCCCTCTCCATCGCGGCGCAGGTGGCGGGCCAGCAGCAGGGCCGGCACGGCGAAGATCAGCGGCTCCGCCAGGGTGGGGATCAGGGTCTGGGGGGTAAACGGGTGTCCGCCCAAGGCCGCGCGCAGGGCCAGGCCGGCGGCGGCCGCCAGCAAAAGCCAGGGCAGGCGCCGCCCACCCCATAGCATGACCAGCGCCAAGCCGACGCCGGCGCGCACGTTCCACGGCGCCCAGCCGGGCGCGGCCGAGACCAGCAGCGGGTCCAGCAGGCCCGCCAGCGGGTACAGCGCCAGCAGCACCCAAGGCCAGCGGCTAAAGGGAAGGGTGGACAGCAAAAGGCCCCATCACGGGTGGTACGAAGGCGGCTCCTTCATCCCCTGTGATAGGGCCCTTGCGTTACGGTCTTGTGACGGCGCCCAGCGCGTCGGCGCCAAGGCAGCCTTTACTTGGACGCCGTCTTCGCCGTCATCCTTACCGAGACGCCGTCTTCGCCGGCTTGGCCCACTTGGCCAGCCAGTCGACCACGGCCTGCGGCTCCATGTGGCGGGCGTCGGTCAGGTCGAAGCTGGCGTCGCCGTTCACCAGGGTTCCGTCGCCCTCCACCACCAGCACGGTGGGGACGCCCTTGAACTTGGGCACGCCGAACCGGGCGGGCACGTCCATGTTCTTGGTGTAGCGGCCCACATCCACCGTCACCATGACGAAGTTCTTGTCCAGGAAGCTGTGCACCTCCGGCAGTTCGACCAGGCCGGCCAGCACGCGGCAGTCGCCGCACCAGTTGCCGCCGAAGTCCAACAGCACACGCTTGTGCTCCTTCTTCGCCTTGGCCAGGGCGGCGTCCACCTGGGCGTTCACGGCGGCGTTGTCGATCTGCTCATCATAGGGGTAGGGCAGGGGCTGCTTCAGCTCCACATTGCCCACCTGCGGGGCGGTCACCTGGGCCAGAACCGGGGTGGCGGCCAGGGCGGCGGGCAGGGCCATCAGGGCGGCGACGCCCAGGGCGGAGAAGGTGGCGCGGAAGGTCATCGCAGGCTCCTGGGCATATCGGATGGTCGCGTTTTTCCAAGCATGTACTGGACGCGCATGTACTGGACGCGGATTGGGATCATTATGCCTGATATGGGGCTTGGGGAAAGCCCCGCCAGGGACCTATTCCCATCATTCGCCGCATGACGGATCGGCATTTACAGAATAATGAATGACGCGGCCGGGAGAATTACCACAATGACCAATGTAGATAACAAGGTCATGAGCCGCGCGGCCCTGAACCGCGCCCTGCTGGCCCGGCAGATGCTGCTGTCACGCCATGCCGCCGGCGTGGTGGCGGCGGTGGAGGCGCTGGCCGGCATGCAGGCCCAGGAACCCCGCCCGCCCTTCATCGGCTTGTGGAGCCGCCTGCTGGGGTTCGGGCGGGAGGAATTGCTGGCCGCCCTGCGCGATCGCCACCTGGTGCGGGCTACCCTGCTGCGCGGGACCCAGCATCTGGTCAGCGCCCGCGACTACACCGCCTGGCGCGGGCTGGTGCAGCCCATGCTGACGGCGGCCTTTTTCGGCCTGGGAGAGCGCACCCGGCACATGGACCCGCTGCCCATCACCGCCGTGGCCCGGCCCTTCATGTCACTGCCGCACACCTTCACCGACCTGCGCGCCCACCTGGCGAAAGCCTTCCCGGACGAGGCGGACGACCGCGCCATGGGCCACGCCGTGCGCTGCCACCTGCCGCTGGTGACGGCGCCGGACGACAGCCCCTGGGGGGTGGCCAACGATCCGGAATATGTGGCGGCGGAGGAATGGCTGGAGGCGCCGGTGGACCTGCAGGGTGACCTGCAGGACCTGGCGCGCCGCTACCTGGCCGCCTTCGGCCCCGCCACCGCCGCCGACATGCAGGCCTGGTGCGGGCTGAAGGGCCTGAAGCCGGTGCTCGACTCCATGGCGCCGGAACTGGTGGTGTTGCGGGATGAGGGCGGCAAGGCGCTGTGGGACCTGCCGGACGCCCCGCGCCCACCGCCGGAAACGCCGGCCCCGGTGCGGTACATCCCCGCCTTCGACAACCTGGTCCTGGCCCACGCCGACCGCACCCGCATCGTGGACGAGGCCTGGCGTCCCCGCATCGTCGCCAAGAACCTGCACGTCGCCGCCACCTTCCTGGTGGACGGCATGGTCGCCGGCATCTGGAAGACGACGCGCAAGGCCAAGCTGGCCACCCTGGCGCTGGAGCCCTTCATCCCCCTGGCCAAGGCGGACGAGGCGGCCCTGCGGGAGGAGGGTGAGGCGCTGCTGCGCTTCCTGGAGCCGGACGCGCCGACGGTGGCGGTCATCTTCGCCGCCTCATAACTCCCTATTTGTCCCACTCGCGGATGACGGCCAGCCACAGGGCCAGGGTTTCGGAATGCGGGCTGGTCAGGGGCACGCCGTCGGCTTTGACGGAGGTCTGGACCATGACCAGCTTGGTCTTGGGATCGACAAAGATGAACTGTCCCCCGGCCCCTTGCAGCGCGAACAGCCGGCGGCCGTCGGGGCTGACCTTGGGCGGCAGGATCCAGACCTGGTAGCCGTAGCCATAGAGGCGGGAGGCGGTGCCCGCCGCCACCTGGGCGTCGGCCGGGTCCAGGGTCGTGGCGGCCAGCAGCCAGTCCTTGGGCAGAAGCTGCTTGCCCTCCCACGCGCCATCGTGGGCCAGCAGGCGGCCCAGCCGGCCATAATCGCGCAGCGTGGCGTTGAAGCCCGAACAGCCGATCTCCTGGCCGCTGGCGTCCACCTCCCACTTGGCCTCGGCCTCCGCCCCCATGGGCTGCCAGACCTTAGCGGCCAGGTAGTCGGACAGGGACTGGCCCGTGGCCCGGCGCACCACGGTGGCCAGTGTCTCGCTGTCACCGCAGGAATATTGGAAATGGCTGCCGGCGGGGGCCGTGCGCTGGGTGTACTTGGCCAGGGCGGTGCCCTCGTCCACGCCGCTGTGGATGTCGTGGAACAGGTCCCCGGGGGCAGCCGCGTCCTCGAACGCCACCCCGGACGACATCTGCAGCAAGGCCTTCAGCGGCGTCTGGCCATAGGGGCTGCCTTTCAGGGTGGGTACGTAGGTTTCCGCCGCGTCGGCGATGCCCTTGACGCGGCCGTCGGCGATGGCGGCGCCCAGCAGCAGGCTGACCAGGGTCTTGGCCATGGACTGGGAGACGAAGCGGTCCTTGTCCGTGCGGCCGTACTGGTAGCGCTCCACCAGGATGGTGTCGTCCTTCAGGATCAGCAGGCCGGTGGCGGGCACCCGTGCCATATAGTCCGCCAGCCCCAGCACCGGCCCCTCCTTCACGTGGGTGATGTCGGGGACGTAGTGGATGGCCGGCTCCGCCGCCGCCCGCTTGAAGGCCCAGGGCCGGGCGGCAGGCGGCAGGGTGTGGGTCTTGACCATGCTGTCGTAGTGGCTGTAGCCCCAGACCATGTGGGGTTTCTCATACCAATTGTCCCAGGTGCCGGCGGGATAGCCCTCCGCCTGGCCATAGGCGGCGGCGTCGGGGCCGCCGGGCTCGAAGATCTGGGCGCCGGCCATGCCCGTCAGCAGGGGGGCCGCCGCCAGCAGCGATGCCACCAGGGTGGCGGCGATGAATCCGGTACGGTGCATCAGGCATCCCCTTCTTTGGGTGGCTGGTCGGGATTGGGACCCAGGTTGGGCGGATCCAGGTTGGAGGGGCCCAAGTTGGACGGGCTCAAGTCGGCGTCGGCCAGTCTGTCCATCAGCCCGGCGGCCAGGCGCAGCAATTCCCGCTCCGTTGGCGTCAGGGTGGCCAGCATGGCGCGGGCCAGGGCCGTGCGGCGGCCGTGCACGTCGCCGAACAGGGCGTGGCGACCGGCGTCGGTGATCTCGATACGCACCTGGCGACGGTCCTGGGCGTCGGGCCCGCGGGTGATGTGGCCGTGTTCTTCCAGGTCGGCCAGCAGGCGGGTCAGCGACTGTGGCTGGACGCGCAGATAGGCGGCCAGCGCCGTGGCGGTGGCCGTCCCCTCGCGGTGCAGCTTGCCCAGCACGCCCAGCTTGGTCGTGCTCATGCCCTCCACCGGCCGCTCGGTCAGCAGGCGCCGGGACAGGGCCGTGGTGCTGCGGTGCAGACGCCGCGCCGTTTCCAGCGCCGCCGTGAAGGTGTCGTCTTGGTCGCTCATATACCAAGCTATGGCTTAGCATCTTGCCAGGGTCAACGCCGGTTTTCGCCGAGATCAGCGATATTTGTGGTAAGGCACCCTTCTCAACTACCGGGATGATCGTCTCCAAACGACGAAAGGCCCTGCCTGGAAGCGGTCAAGTAAAACAAAAGATTGGGATTTGTTGCGGTGCGGCGAATTTTTGGACAAATCGGAGACGGGAAGGGAGTGTCGCCGTGGCAATTGGTCGCGATCGCGCATCGCTGTTGATTGGCCGGGAGAAATATGTCCTTTTGCATACAACATAAGCGCAAGGATGTCGGGTGCGCGGCATCGCATCGCATACCCTGGTATTTTAATCCCAAGACTTAGCTTGGGATTTGCTGCCGGCCATCATCCGGGCCCGTTGTAGGCCTTTCCAATTCAAGATGGCGACCGGCTTTCCTTCTGGCCGCCTGGGAGAAACGACCATGGTGGCCCTTCCCGAAACCGCCAACGGCGCCGCTAGCGGAAGGGTGGCTTCGCAGCCGGTGGAACGTGGGTTGCGCGCCCGGTGGCGCCGCGCCCGCTTCATGGCGCCGGCCGACATCGGCCTGTTCCTGCGCAGCGCCAAGGCGGATGGCGCCATCGGCCGCTGGCGGGGTGAGGTCGGCCAGCGCGCCGCGTTCGAAAACGCCTACGGCACCTTCGACGACCCGTGGGCATCGGGCAGTGGACGCTACCGGTACCAGGGCTGGAAGTATGACCGCATCGTCGACTGTCTGCCTCCGGGCCGCCGGTTCGGCCGCGCGCTGGATCTGGGCTGCGGCCTGGGGTTGCTCAGCACCAGGCTGGCGGCCCGCGCCGACGCCGTGGTCGGGATGGATATCGCCCAGGCGGCGGTGGACCGGGCGGCCGCGCGTGCCGCCGCCCACGCCAACGTCAGTTTCCGCCAGGGCGACGTCCTGGACCTGCCACGCGACCTGGATGGCCGGTTCGACCTGGTGGTGATCGCGGACACGCTCTACTACCTGCCGCCACCCATCACGCCCGCCCTGTTGAAGGGGGTGGCGGCGCGGGTGGCTGACTTGCTGGCGCCCGGGGGTGTTTGCCTGCTGGCCAACCATTACTTCTTCGCCGCCGATCCGGAGTCGCGGCTGTCGCGGCGCATCCATGAGGCCTTCGCCTGGTCCCCGCGCTTCCACCTGGTGCGGGAAAGCCGCCGCCCCTTCTATCTGGTCAGCCTGCTGGACCATCAGCCCTGAGCGGTGGTCCGGCGGCACCTTCGGCCTGCCGCCGCTGGATGTGGGCCTCCATTCCCCGCAGCCAACGGTCACGCAGGATGGCGGGACGGTCGGGATAGCGCTCATCCAGGAAGTCGGCCGCCGTCACCCGGTCGGCGCGGAAATGGCGGAAGTCCTGGCGCAACTCGCACCAGGCCACCAGCAGTCGCACGGTCTGGAAATAGGCGATGGTGACGGGCCAGACGATGCGGTCGCTGGGGCCGGCCAGCTCATCGGCATAACTCAGGCGGATCTTGCGGCCGGTGTGAATCCAGGCGCCGGTGCGGGCCATGTTCAGGCCCGTCCGCGTGGCGGCCGGCAAACGGGGGCGCATGCGCGTCGCCGGCTCCAGCACATAGGGGCCCAGGCGTCGGGCCACGCGGCGGCGATTTTGGCGACCAGATCCTGGGCGGCACGCGCCAGGGTGGGTCCCCCTGAGTGCTGACCCATTGCGCGCCCAGCACGGCGGCCTCGATCTCATCCGGGGTCAGCATCAGGGGTGGCAGGTCGTACCCCTCATCCAGCACATAACCGATGCCGGCCTCCCCCCGGATGGGCACCCGCTGGGCCATCAGGTCGGCGATGTCGCGATAGACGGTACGCCTGGACGTCTCCAGCTCCGCCGCGATGGCGTCGGCCGTCAGGGGACGGCGCGTGCGGCGCAGGATCTGGATGATCTGGAACAGGCGGTCGGCGCGTCTCACGGGGGCATCCTGGGTTCACGCTGCTGACAGCATGTTGGCAGCAGGATGGCAGTAGAACGGGGCCATCGACAAGCCGTCACCCCCCAGGCCATCACCCCCAGGCCGCCGCCCCCGAGGAAAACCGCCATGACCGCCACCCAGAGCAACCCCAGCCAGCCCATCACCCTCTACACCGGCGGCGCCCTGTTCGGCCTGCCCGACGCCAGTCCCTTCTGCATCAAGGCGGAGGTGCAGCTGAAGATGGCCGGCGTGCCCTATGTGAAGGCGCAGGGCATGCCCGACCAGGGCCCCAAGGGGCAGATCCCGTATATCGAGGATGACGGCACCCGCCTGGGCGACAGCACCTTCATCCGCAGCCATATCGAGAAGACCTACGGCGTGGACCTGGACGCCGGCCTCACGCCCCAGCAGCGGGCCCTGTCCTGGACCATCGAGCGCCTGCTGGAAAACCAGCTGTACTGGACCGTGGTCTACAGCCGCTGGCTGATCCCGGAGAATTTCGCCAAGGGCCCCGCCCAGTTCTTCGAGCGGGTGCCGGAAGCGATGCGGGACACCCTGCGCCAGCAGGTGCTGGAACGGGTGACCAACAATGTGCGCGCCGCCGGCCCCGGGCGTCATTCGGATGCGGAGATCGCGGATCTCTGCGACCGCTCCCTGTCCGCCCTGTCCCTGCTGCTGGGTGACCAGCCCTATCTCATGGGGAACAAGGCCACGGCGGTGGACGCCACGGCGCTGGGCGTTCTGGCCAGCCTGCTGACGCCCCACTTCGATACGGAGGTGCGCCGGCGGGTGCTGAAGTATCCCAACCTGCTGGCCTACACCGCCCGACTGATGGCGCAGTTCTATCCGGACTTCGCGTGGGCGCCGGCGGTCGCGGCGGCGTGAGGATGACGGAAACGGGCGCCCCCCAATTTGAGGGGAAGGGGCGCCCGCCGTTCGCCTATCCTTCCCGGAACACCAGTTCCAGGAGGATGGCGCCGCCGCCCGCGCTGGGGGGCGTGCGCACGAACAGCCGCCGCTCACCCAGGTCGGGCAGGTCCATGGTGGAGTAGGCGATGGCCATCCGCTCCAGCCTGGCCCGCATGGCGGCATGGTCCGACAGGCGGAAGGCGACGTGGTCCAGCACCTCTCCCGCCCGGTCCAACGCCGCGCCCGATCCGGGGATCAGGTGGACGATGGGCCCCTCCTCCGCATACAGCCAATAGCCGGGGAAGCCGAAGGGCGGGCGGTAACCGGGTTTCAGGTCCAGCACCGCTTCCAGGAAGGCGCGCGTGCCCTCCAGGTCGGCGGTGCGCAGGGTGGCGTGGTCCAGCCGGGTCATGGCGGCGCCCCCCTCAGATGGTCTCGGCTTCGCGCACGGTCAGCGGGCTGCTGGCGGCGAAACGGGCGATCTCATCCTTGCGCATGAAGGTCACGCCGGGATGGCTCCTGGCGTAGGTCAGGAATTTGTCCCACGCCCGTACCATCTGCGGCGTGCCGCTGATGCGGTCGTGGGCGCTGATGGACATCATGCGGCGGCGGTGGCCCGCCTCCTCATACAGCTGGTCGAAATCCAGGGTGACCTGTTCCAGGAACTGGGTCGGGGTGTAATTGCGGCCCTCGATCAGCACGATGTCGTTGTTGCGCAGGGTGTAGGGCACGACCACGAAGTCATGGCCGTTCACCTGTTCGATGAAGGGCTCATCCCGGCTGAGGTCGTCGATGTGGTAGAGGTAGCCCAGCTCCTGCAGCAGCGGCAGGGTGTTGGGTCCCCGGCGCAGCCAGTTGGCGTTGTAGCCGACGGGCGGCTGGCCCGTGACCTCCGCCACCATGCTGCGGGCGTCCGTCAGGAACCGCCGTTCCTCCTCCTGGCTCATGGCGTACTGGGAACTCCAGCGCGGCCCGTGGCCAGCGGCCTCATGGCCACGCTTCACGATCTCCCGCGCCAATTCCGGGTTCTTGCGCGCCGCCTCGCCGATCATGTGCGAGGTGACCTTGACGCCGTGCTTGTCCCACAGGTCCAGCATGCGGGGAATGCCCTCGCGGTAGCCATAGGCGAACCAGGTGTTGGTGGTGACGTCACTGGGCACGCTGTCGGGAAAGTCCACCTTGGGGAAGGGGCTGTCCGTGCCCTTCGGCGGCTGGCCCCCGGCCTCGAACTGCATGGAGACGCTGATGACCAGGCGGGTGTCGCCGGGCCAGAAGCCACCCTTTGTCGGCTGGGGGACCGGGGCTTGGGTCTGGGTGGCGGGGGCGGCGCTGGCGGCGGTCCCGCCCAAGGCCATGCTGGCGGCCAGCAGACCGGCGCCAGCGCCGGCATGAGTCAGGAAGCCGCGGCGGCTGGCGGCGATTTCGATGGTCATGACAGGTCGCTCCTTCACGGGGCCACCACGCCCAACTGGCGCAGCAGGGTCAGGTTGTCTTCGATGTGCCAGTTCTCGGCGATGCGGCCGTCCTGGACGCGGTAGAGGTCGGTGGCGATGAAATCGACCGTCTGGCCCTTGCCCGGCACCTCACCGAAATGGCCGGTGAAATGGCCCTGGAAGCGCAGGTGCACGGTCACCCTGTCCCCCGCCACCACCAGTTGTTCGATGCTGGCGGTCAGGTCGGGGATGGCGGCCCGCACGAAGGCGGAGGCCGCCAGCGGCCCCGGCAGCCCCTGGGCGCGGCCCGGCGGCAGGGTGCGGTCGTGGAAGTCCGGTGCCAGGGCGGCGCGGGCCAGGCCTTCCTCACCCGTGGACCAGAATGTGGCATAGCGGCGGGCGGCCAGGATTTCAGCGTCGGCCCGCGCCCTGGGCAGGCTGGCGTCGACGGTGATGTGCCCAGGGTCCACCAAAGGGGGCTGGGCCAGGGTGGACCGGGCCAGGGTGTCGGCGGATGCCATCGGGGCGGCTGTGGACAGCGCCAGGGCGAGGATGGTGCCGGGGACCAGGGAGGAGGACAACATTTGCGCGCTCCATCAGGGGTGGATTCGATGACCTGACGGTATGCGCTTTATATATCCGCAAGAATGGTTCTTATTCGGCAAGGTATATTGTGATATTCACAAGAATATGGCCGACACCTTTTCCGATATGGCGACCTTTGTCCGTGTGGTGGAGGCGGGCAGCCTGTCCGCCGCGGCGCGCGACCTGCGGCAGTCGCTAGCCGTGGTCAGCCGCCGCATCAGCGGGCTGGAGGAGCGGCTGGGCGTGCGCCTGCTGAACCGCACCACCCGCACCCTGGCTCTGACGGAGGAGGGGGCCGCCTTTCACGCCCGCTGCGTCCGCATCCTGGCGGAGGTGGAGGAGGCGGAGATGGAGGCGACCAAGGGCCGGCACACCGCCAGCGGCCTGCTGCGCCTGACCGCCACCGTGGCCTTCAGCCGCCACCTGGCGCCGCTGCTGCGGGAATTCCAGGCGCTGCATCCGGGCCTGCAGGTCCACCTGCACGCCGCCGACACCCTGTTCAATATCATCGACAACGGCTTCGACCTGGCCATCCGCTTCGGCGCCCTGGCGGACAGCAGCCTGATCGCCCGCCAACTGGCGCCCAACGTCCGCGTCATCTGTGGCGCCCCCGCCTACCTGGACCGTCGGGGGCGGCCGCGGGTGATGGAGGATCTGCTGGGCCACGACTGCCTGCTGTACGGCGACCCGCCACCCGACCAGTGGACCTTCGCCGACGGGCGCGGCGTGCGGGTGCGCGGGCCCCTCAGCAGCAATGACGGTGACCAGGCCCATGCCTGGGCGCGCGCCGGCGCGGGCCTGGTGCTGAAGTCCATCTGGGATGTGCACGCGGATATCGAGGCGGGCGTGCTGGAGGTGGTCCTGCCGCACCTGCCGCTGCCGGCGGCCCCCTTGCACGCTGTCTACCCGCACAGCCGTCACGCCGCGGCCAAGGTGCGGCTGTGCGTGGATTTCCTGGCCGACCGGCTGCGCCGGCTGACGCCACCTTTGGCCCGGGCATGATCATTCATGAAAGCGGAATGATATTGCCAGTTCATGGCCATTTCTGCGGCAATACCTGAAGCGTATTCCTAAGGGCATCGGGACCGGCGATGACGCTCAGAAGTCCCTGTCGACCCCTCAGAACAAGGATGCGTATCATGACCCGTCTCGCGAACAAGACCGCCCTGATCACCGGCGGCACCAGCGGCATCGGCCTGGAAACGGCCCGCCAGTTCATCTATGAGGGTGCGCGCGTCGCCCTCACCGGCAGCAGTGCCGCCAGTGTGGCCCAGGCCCGTGATCTGCTGGGGCCCCAGGCCCTGGTCATCCAGGCGGACGCCGGCGACGTGGCCGGCCAGAAGGCGATCGCTGACCAGGTGCGCCAGGCCTTCGGCACCTTGGACGCCGTCTTCATCAACGCCGGCGTGGCCGATTTCCGCCCGGTGGAGGCGTGGGACGAGGCCGGTTTCGACCGGTCGTTCGCGGTGAACGTGAAGGGCCCCTACTTCCTGATCCAGGCCCTGCTGCCCCTGCTGGCCAATCCGGCGTCCATCATCCTGAACACCTCGATCAACGCCCACATCGGCATGCCCAACTCCAGCGTCTATGCCGCCACCAAGGCGGCGCTGATCTCCCTGGCCCGCACGCTGTCGGGTGAGCTGATCGGCCGGGGCGTGCGGGTGAACGCCGTCAGCCCCGGCCCCATCTCCACCCCGCTGTATGGCAAGCTGGGCCTGGCCGAGGCCGACCTGAAGGCCATGGCCGCCGGCATCCTGGCGCAGATCCCCGCCGGCCGCTTCGGCGAGCCGTCGGAAGTCGCCAAGTACGTGGTGTTCCTGGCGTCGGACGAGTCGCGCTTTACCGTGGGCAGTGAGTTGGTCATCGATGGCGGCATGAGCACGCTGTGAGGCTTATGGCCTGAAACGGCAGCGGCGGCGTCCCAGGGGCGCCGCCGTTTCGTGCCGCGCGCACGGGCGTCAGCGGATGTTTTATCCGTGTCGCCGGCTTTGATAGGCTGATCCGTGCGACGACCATCGTTGGAACGAGGGGCGGATGGGGAACCGGCTGAACGATCTCGACCTATCGGTGCCGAGCCGGGAGGAATCCGGTCCCATGCTGGGAAGCTACACGGTCGCCGTCCTATGCCTGACCCTGATACTGTCGTTCATCGATCGCTTCGTGATCAACCTGGTCGTAGATCCCATACGTGCTGAGCTGGGGCTTAGCGATGTGGAGGTCAGCTTGCTTCAGGGCGCTGGTTTCGCCCTGATATTCGCGGTGGCGGCCCTGCCCGCCGGAAGGCTTGCGGACCGGCTGAATCGACCAAGGCTGATCGCCGCCGGCGTCATCGTCTGGTCCTTCGGCACGATAGCCTGTGGAATTTCCGAAGGTTTCCGGGGCTTTTTCGTCGCGCGGGTATTCCTGGGCTTCGGCGAAGCGGCCCTGATACCGGCGGCGTCCTCACTCATCATCGACGGCTTCTCAGCGGCGCGGCGCGGCACCGCCCTCGGAATATTCTCGCTCGGCTCGACCAGCGGAAGCGGCATCGCATTGATCGTGGGTGGTGCGGTGCTTGGCTATCTGCAGACCAGCACCGCCGCCTTGCCGGTCATCGCCTCGCTGGCACCCTGGCGCCAGTTGATGATCCTCATGGGGATCCCTGGCTTCTTCTTTGTGCCCCTGTTGCTGCTCATCAGGGAACCGGCTCACGGTCACAGGCCCGCCCCGCCCGCCCTGCCCCTGTTCCTGCGCAATCTGCGGGCCGAGCGCTGCCTGGTGCCGCGCCTTTGCCTTGCGAAAGGGGTGATGAGCCTGGGCGACTATGGCATGGCGGCATGGCTGCCGACCCTGCTGATGCGGCATTACGCTGCGACACCTGCCGCGGCGGGTGCCACGATCGGTATCGCGACCGCGCTGCCTGGCGTGATCGGTTCGATCGCCGGCGGGATGCTGGTCGATTGGAGCGCGCGGCGCCACGGCGTCTCGACACGCGCGAATCTGATCCTGGGAAGTTATGGGGTCGCGCTCTGTGGCGCCGTCCTGATCGGCCTTGGTTCTTCAAGCCTCCAGATAGGCCTGGCGTTCGCGATATGGGTTGCCGGGTCGGTGAGCGGCTCCGTCGTGGGCCGTGTCACGATGCAGGAACATGTTCCAGGCAACATGCGGGCGACGACGGTGGCGTTGTCGATCACGACCACGGCGCTCATCGGCATAGCGGTGGGGCCGACCCTGGTGCCTGGCGTCGCCGGGCTGATGTCCGGCGCCGGCCATGCCCTTCAGTATGCGCTGGTGGCGGTCGGGGTCGTTTCCGTGGTGCCGGCCTTGCTCCTGATAGCGGCGCGGTCGGCTTCGCCCGCTTCGGCGTCCGTGGCGGAAAGTTGAGTTGTTCATATCGTCCGGGTCTGGACTGACATGAGTGCCGCATGCGCGGCGGCGATATCCGCGCTGCCACCGCTGTCGCAGCGATCGCAGATGTCCTTCAGTTCCGCCAGGGGCCGCGCGGGGTCGCCGATCTCCGTCGCAAGCCTGACGCGGCTCGTCGCCGCGCGCAGCGCGAAGCCGAGGGCGCCCCTCTCACGACCCAGGTCCACGGCTTCCTCAAGGTGCCGCATCGCGCCGTCCGCATCCCCGTCCCGCCAGCGCATCAAGCCTTGAAGATGCAGGAATTCGGCGTCGCACCACCGGTCTCCGCGCTGCCGGCAGTAGGTCAGGCCGTCATCGATGCTCTCCCGGGCGACCGCGACCTGGTCGTGCGAAAGCGCCGCGTGGGCGAGCATCACATACCGCAGGGGCAAATGGATAAGGTGGTTGCATTCGCGAATGGTGGCGATCGCGTCCCTCAACCGCTGGACCGCCGCCCCATCCCCGCGCGCGGCGTCGATCGCCGCCTGGTGAAAGCGGGCGAAAGGCCGCCAGGTTTCAATCTGGCGCGTCTTCAGGCGCTCGAACAGCATGGTCGCCCTCGCCTGCGCCAAATCAACCCGGCCGCATAGCAGCGCTATGGGCGTGGCGGCGAGGGCCAGCGAATGCGCACAGGACAGGTCATGGTCCAAAGCCAGCGCGGCGTTGAGCGCCTCCTCCGCGACGTCAAGCGACCTCCGATGCTGGCCCACGACCCAGGTGGACAATGAAAGGTGATTTCTGAAATTGACGAACCTGTCGATCTGGAACCGTGAGGTCTGGCCTCGATTGCCGAACGTCGCATGCTCGCGCGCCAAACGCTCAAGACCCGCGTGCCCCGATGTGATGTTCCCCTGGTAGAATTCGCACATGAGCATTTGCCGGTCGGCATTGGGGGCTGCGGAATAATCGTTCACGGCCGCCATGAAGCGGCGAAGGTCGGCTATCGTCTCCACCGCCCTTTGATGAAAGCCCATGGCGCACTGGACATTCGCCAGGCCGACCTTGGTGCGGAGGCAGTGCTCCACGCTTCCCGCTTCCAAGGCGAACTCGTAGCCCCTGATCCAGGTCGCTTCGAGTTTCTCATCGAAAGGATAGCGGTAGCAGAGATTCCAGCCGTGCGCCGCCACCAGCTTCATACGCAGCAGCAGATGGTCACCGGACAGTCCGTCCAGCACGGACAGCGCCGTTTCAACGCGCGCCCCGCTTTCCATCATCGTGGAGAATTCCACCCAGAACGGCAGGGCGGCGACGGTCAGCCTCACCCCAAGTTCGGCTTGCCCTTCCGTGTCGTAGGCCCAGTCGATCATGCGGCGAAGGTCGGCGCTCCACCCGCCATAGAGCGCGGTCCAGTCTTCACGCGGCCGCCATGTCCAGTCCGCCTCCGCCCTTTCGAACAGCGCGAGGATGAAGCGGCCATAGGCGATCATCGCGGCCTGTTGCTCCCCCCGCTCGATCAGCCGTTCGCCGGCGAAGGTTCGGGTGCTGTCAAGCAAGCGGTAACGGCGGCGCCGATCGGCATAGCTGACCGACACCATGGATTTGACCGCCAGGGCTTCCAGCCACGCGATGATGTCGTCGTCGGTCGCCAGGTGACCGAAGGCGTCGATGACATCGTCCAGCGCGAACGTGCCGCCGAAAACGGAAAGATGGCGCAGCAGCCGGGCCTCATTCCCGGAAAGCAGGCCGTAGCTCCAGTTGAGCGTCGCCGTCAGCGTCCTGTGCCGGGACGCGCCATCCCCAGGCGAGGCCAGCGCTTCGAAGTCACACTCCAGCATGCGCAGCAGTGCTGCCGGGCCATGGGCCGGCAACCGGGGTGCCGCCAGTTCGATCGCCAGCGCGATGCCATCGAGACGGCGGCTGAGCGCGGCAAGCGCGGGGACGTCCGCGTTCTTCAGCCTATAACCGTGCGCCCCGGCGCGTCGAACCAGCAATTCGATCGCCGAATAGGCCATCGCCGACCCCGCGTCCAGAACCGCGTCCTCGGGCGGGCAGCGGAGGGGGGGAAGCCGATGGACCGTCTCGAGCCGGCATCTCAGCGGCTCGCGGCTGGTCGCTATGATACTCAGCCGGTGCAACGCGTGGTTCAGATGGTCCGTTATGCCGGCCACGGTCGCCAGGACATGTTCGCAATTGTCCAGGACCAGAAGCCGGTCCTGGTCGCGCAACGCGTCAACCAGGCCGTCCAGCGCGTCGATCGGCTTGCTGTCGATCCCAAGCGCGCGGGCGATGGCCAGGGTGACAAGCTGTCCGTTCCCGATCGCGGCCAAGTCGACGAAGCACACGGCCTGCCCCCCGGCATCGCCGATGTGCCTTGCCGCCGCGATGGCGATGCTCGTCTTGCCGACGCCGGCGGGGCCGACAATCGTGAGCAGCCGCGTCTGGCGCATCGCCTCGACGATCTCCGCCAGCGCGCCAGCGCGCCCGACCAACGGCTTTGCCGGCGGCAGCGCCCCGTCGATCCCCTTGATCGATGGGGGCAGCACCGGCTCCCGCGGCCCGAGCACCGACAGCGGTGCGACGAAGCGATATCCCCGGCCCGGCACCGTCGCTATGCAGGGGACATCAACGCCGTTGGCCCGCAATGCACGGCGCAGGGCGGCGATGTTGACCTTGAGGTTGCTCTCCACGACGAACAGGTTGGGCCATGCCGCATGGAAGAGCTCATCCTTCTCGACGACCTCTCCTGGCCGGCGCACCAGCGCGTGAAGCAAGTCCATGGCGCGCGACCCGACGCGGACCGGGACATCGCCGCACAGCAGGGACTGCCGGGCTGGTGTGAACCGGCAGGTGCCGAAGCAGTAGGTCGTGGCATCGATCGCTTCAGCCCCCTCCACCGTTCCTCCCTTTCCACGGTCGTAGGTGTGAAGGCGCCGCGATGCGCCGCAGGCGCGCCCTGAAGATGGCGGTGCATCGATCCTATAACGGGGTTTGACTTTTTTTAACCAACCATGTGGGCGCCGCAATGATATCCAAATGACGGGCTGACGAGGCGAAGATGACCCCGCCGGACACGCCCAAGACCACCCACATTGAGCAGATTCACGCCTCCGGTGGCCGTTGCAGGCATGGCTGGTGGCGCCCGGACTCGGATTGATCGGGTAACCATCGGATCGAGGGATACAGGGCATGCCCCGTGCGCTCAGCACACTGACCTTGTCAGACGCCAAGCGGATGCTTGAGGCGGGTGAAGCGAAGGCGGCCAGCCTTGGCATTCCCTACAATATCGCCGTGGTCGATGCGGGCGGCGCGCTGATCGCGTTCGCTCGCCAGGACGGCGCGCTGGAAGGAAGCATCGATCTCGCCATCGGTAAGGCCAAGACGGCGCGGATGTTCGACAAGACGACCGAATATCTCGCCGAACTGGCACAGCCCGGCGCGCCCCTGTTCGGGATAGCGCAAAGCAATGGCGGCCAGGTCGTGATCTTCGGCGGCGGCCTGCCGGTCAAAATTGGTGACCAGATCGTCGGCGCCGTTGGCGCCAGCGCCGGCTCGGTGGCGCAGGACATTGCGGTCGCCGAGGCGGCGGCGGCCGCGATTTCATCAGACCCAGCATCGTGAAGGAGGCCAGAGATGAAGGCAGCGCGCATTCTTGAATACAAGAAGCCCCTCGTCCTCGAGGACATCGCGGTTCCGGACATCCAACCCGACGAGGTGCTGGTGAAGGTCGCGGCCTGTGGCATGTGCCGGTCGGATGTGCTGCTGATCGATGGCTTTTTCCAGGGCTATGGCGATATTCCGCCACCGGTCATCCCCGGGCATGAAATCACCGGCACGATCGCGAAGATCGGCAGCGTGGTGTCCAAGGCCGCGGGGATCGAGGAAGGGGATCATGTCGTCGTCTCGCCAGGCTGGGGCGATGGCGTCTGCAAGCATTGCCAGGTTGGCGACACCCACATCTGCCCCAATGTCCGATGGCCCGGCTTCGGCCCCTATGGCGGCTTCGCCGAATATATCCCGGTGCCCGCCCGCTATGTGATCAAGGTCGCCAAGCACCTGAAGTTCGAACAGCTGGCACCGCTGACCGACGCCGGGCTGACACCCTATCGCGGCCTCAAGAAGATCCGGGACGCCGGGGGGCTCGGCCCCGATCGGGTGATCGGGGTGTTCGGCATCGGCGGCCTCGGCGCCTACGCCGTCCAATACGCCAAGCTGCTGGGTGCCGGCGGTCCCGTCGTCGCCGTCGCCCGCAACGAGGAAAAGCTGCAGGTCGCGAGGAAATATGGCGCCGACCATGTCATCGCGATCGAAGGCAAGACCTCCGAAGACGTGGGCAAGGAGCTGAAGAAGGCGACCGGGCAGGACAAGTTCGACGCGATCATCGACTGCGCCGGCGCGACCGAGATGATGCGGCTCGCCTTCTCGCGGCTGGCGATCGGCGGCCATTATGCCGACGTCGGCTTCATCGGCGACCGGATCGACATCCCGCTGTTCCCGCGCGTGTCCGGTGAACAGACCTTCCACGGATCCTTCTGGGGCAACAATGCCGACCTGACCGAGGTCATGGCGCTCGCCGCGGAGGGCAAGATCCAGCACACGATCAAGACGATCTCGTTCGACGATATCAACGAACATATCGATCTCATGCGGGACAACAAGATTGTCGGGCGGGCGGTCGTCACGTTCTGACAGTATGAATGACGAGAGCGGAATTAAACCCCAGGTTTGGAGAAGATCGTGACCCAGCATGTGCTGTTCATCGTCACCAACGCGGCCGTGATCGGTCCCCACAGCCGCAAGACCGGCTTCTTTTTCGCGGAGGTCGCCCATCCGTTCGAGGTGCTGGACGCCGCCGGCATCGCGGTGGAGTTCGCGTCGCCCGCCGGCGGGTGGACCCCCTATGACGCGTATGACGACAACGACCCCGCCCAGAAGGCGTTCTTCGAGAGCAAGGCCTTCCGGCGGTTGAATCGCAGCCGCAAGCTCTCCGAGGTGGATGCCGCCGACTACGATGCCATTCTCGTGCCCGGCGGCCTCGGGCCCATGGTCGACATTCAGCGCAATGCGGAGGTCCAGCGGGCGATCGTGCGCGCCTGGACGACCGGCAAGCTCGTGACCGCCGTTTGCCACGGACCTTGCGCGCTGCTCGGTGTCGACCTTGGGGACGGCACGCCGTTCGTACACGGCAAGAAGCTCACCTCCTTCTCGAAGAAGGAAGAATATGACTATGCGCGTGAGGACGTGCCCTACGAACTCGAGGATGCCCTGAGGGCCGAGGGTGCCGAATATTCCTCCGCCGCGAATTGGCAACCGCATGTCGTCGTCGATGGACGCCTCATCACCGGCCAGAATCCCGCCTCGGCGGGTGAACTTGGAAAGAAGCTGCTTGCCGCCCTGCGGGACGGTGCCACGTCGGCGTGAGGCGGGGCGACGTCGAACGGGAGAACCGCCGTGTCGCAAGCAACAGTGAAAATCACGGCCAGCCTGACGGCCCGTCCCGGCAAGGCGGAGGAGCTGCGGGCGCTTCTGCTCGGCATGGCGCCGTGTTGCCGGGCGGAGCCGGGTAATCTGCGCTGGGATGTCTGGCGGGATACCGCCCTGCCTGAACGCTACGTCCTCGACGAGCTTTACCGGGATGCCGAGGCGGCCGAGGCGCATCGCCGGACGCCCCACTATCAGGACTATCTCGCGAGGGTTCCGTCACTGGCGGACCGCTCGGCGCTCGTCCTTGAGGCGGTGGCGGTCGCCTGACGGACAGCCAATTCGGAGGGTCTCATGCTTCAGGTCGTGCAAGCTTTTGATCGCGAACATATCGCCGAGTTGCCGACGGACGACGCGGCGGCGCTCGACCACAAGCTGACCGTCGCCCGCGCGCGCTTTGAGGATCGGGGCGGTTGGCTGAAGGCGCATCAGCGCATGGCCGTGCTGCATCGGCTCGCGGACCTGGTCGCGCGGCAGCGGGAGACGTTCGCGATGCTCATCGCGCGCGAAGGGGGCAAGCCCTACACCGATGCCCTGGTCGAGACCGACCGCGCCATCGATGGAATCCGCGCGGCCGCCGACCTGCTTCGCACCCGTGGCGGCACGGAGATACCGATGGGGCTGACCCCCGCCAGCGAGGGGCGGCGCGCCTGGACGATCCTGGAACCGATCGGCGTGGTTGCCGCGATCTCGGCGTTCAACCATCCCCTCAACCTCATCGTGCACCAGGTCACCCCGGCGATCGCCACGGGCTGTCCGGTCATCGTCAAGCCCGCGGCGGCGACACCGCTTTGCTGTGTCGAGCTGGTCAGGCTGGTCCAGGAAGCCGGCATGCCGGACGGTTGGGTGCAGACGCTGCTTCCCGAAAGCCGCGATCTGTCGGGCGCCTTCGCCAGCGATTCGCGGGTCGCTTTCCTGAGTTTCATCGGGTCGGGCGCGGTGGGCTGGCGCCTCCGCGCCAATCTGGCCCCGGGAACGCGTTGCGCGCTCGAGCATGGCGGGGTGGCGCCGGTGATCGTCGACCGCACCGCTGACATCGACGCGATCATCGAGCCGCTCGCCAAGGGCGGCTACTATCACGCGGGCCAGGTTTGCGTTTCGGTCCAGCGGATCTACGTGCATGAAACGCTCAAGGACATCTTCGTCGAGCGGTTCGCCGAGCGTATCGGGCGGCTGCGCGTCGGTGATCCGCGGCTGGCCGAAACCGAGGTGGGCCCGCTGATTCAGCCGGCCGAGGCCGATCGGGTTGCCCGCTGGGTCGAGGAAGCCGTGACGGGTGGCGCCCGTCTGATCGGCGGCGGGCGGCTGAGCGACACGACGCTGGCACCGGCGATTCTCGTCGATCCGCCGAAACAGGCGACGGTGTCGCGGGAGGAGGTGTTTGGCCCGGTCACCTGCGTGTTCGGGTTCGGTGACCTTGACGATGCCATCCGTGAGGCCAATGCGCTGCCGGTCACGTTCCAGAGCAGCATCTTCACGCGCGACCTCGCCGTGGCGCTCGACGCGGCCGAGCGTCTCGACGCCTCCGCGGTCATGGTCAATGACCACACCGCCTTCCGCACCGACTGGATGCCGTTCGCCGGCCGGCGGGCGTCCGGCTATGGGGTCGGTGGCATTCCCAATACCGCCCGTGAGATGACGGCGGAGAAAATGATCGTCTTCAGGTCGTGAAGGGCTTACGGGCGGGTGGATTTGGGGCGCTTCTTCATCACGCCGTCAGGCACTACCCGCCCCAGCATCATGCCGCCGCCTGCCACGGCCAGCAGCCAAGCGGCACGCCAGCGCAGAAGGCCCAAACCCGATCGATGATGAATTTATCTGGTAAGTAGCGGAGACCGGATGACTCAACGGTCTCAGCTGTCTATTCGCCTGCACTTTGAAGCGAATGGCGCGCCCGGAAGGACTCGAACCTCCAACCCCCAGATTCGTAGTCTGGTGCTCTATCCAATTGAGCTACGGGCGCTTTTTCGTCTCGCCGGTGTCGGCCGGTGAGGTGGGTGCTTGTAGAGGATGATCGGGGGGGATGCAACAGCTTTTTTTGCCGCCCTCGCGATTTCTTTCCGGCCGCCCGTCCGGCCCCGCGACGCGGGCGCAACGGCGCTGCATCGCCATGCATTGTCCAGGCGCGGGGGATGGGCTATCTACCCAATCTTCCATCTTCTCGAAATTTTTTGACCGTCCGCGGAGCGCCGCCCCCATGTCGTCCAAACACGCCGATACCGCCAAGAACTTCCCCGTCACCTGGGAAGAACTGCACCGTCATGCCAAGGCGCTGGCCTGGCGCATCAGCGACAAGGGGCCGTGGAAGGGCATCGTCGCCATCACCCGCGGCGGCCTGGTGCCGGCCGCCATCCTGGCGCGGGAACTGAACATCCGCCTGATCGACACCATCTGCATCAGCAGCTACGACCACCAGAACCAGCGCACCGCCCAGAACCTGAAGGCGCCGGTGGCGGTGGAAGGCGAGGGTGAGGGTTGGCTGATCGTCGATGACCTGGTGGACACGGGCAAGACCGCCGCCATCGTGCGCAACATGATGCCCAAGGCGCACTTCGCCACCATTTACGCCAAGCCGGCCGGGCGCCCCCTGGTGGACACCTTCATCACCGAGGTGTCGCAGGACACCTGGATCCACTTCCCCTGGGATTTGAACCCCATCGCCTACATGCAGATCCGCAACGACTGATCCGCATTGGTCTCCGCCACGACGAACGGCCCCGCCTGGCATCCCGGCGGGGCCGTTCGCGTTTCCACCGAAACTCAAGCGCCCGCCAGGCACCTACTTGGATTCAGGTGACACCACCTGGCTCAGATGCGGGGTGTCGGGGTCGGCGATGATGGCGCGCAGGGCGGAACGATCCTGCGGCAGCTTGCCCAGGGGCACATCCATCAGGGTGTCGGCCCGGGTGTTCAGGGGCACCGGCTTGCCGTAGATGGCGTTCAGCCGCTCGTACTCCGCCCGGTGGAAGGCGTCGTCCTCCTCGGGGTTGGGGTAGATGCGGGGGGTGATGATGATGTCTTCCTGCTGGGTGGCGCCAGTGGCGCGGCGGGGTCCCGGCGCGGGGACTGACACCGACTGGGTGGTGGCCGTGGGCTGTGCGGTGGTGGTTTGTTGCGCGTCGGCGGGCAGGGCCAACAAAGCCGCGCCCAGCAGCGCCGCCGATACGGTGGCCGATACGGTGGCCGATACGGTGAAGGAGAGGGAAAGGCGGGTCGGCATGGCGTCGGTCTCCTCTGATGCCGGCCCAGGGGGGGCCGAACGGGTAAGGAATCCGCGACCGCGAACAAAAGCCCCCCGGAACCCGCGACCGGGGTTGCGGGGAGGCGGCGGCGGGTAAGCCACTTGAGACCGATAATATAGGCGAGACCGGCGCTTATTCCCAGACGGCCAGGGCGCTTATTCCCAACCGCCTAGCAGGGGGCGCATGCGCTTGCTGTCCACATTGCGCACCTTCTGGCGGCCGTGGACATGGGCCGGGGCGGGCGCGATGGGGCCGCCGGCCCGCACCGGGCGCTCGGCGAAGCGGCCCAGCGAGATCATGCGGTCGTACATGACGATGGCGGCGGCCACGGCCACGTTGACGCAGAATTTGATGGGAATCTTGATGATGTGCTCGCAGCGCGCCTGCATGGCCGGCGACAAACTGCCGCGCTCCGGCCCCAGGACATAGGCCGCCCGCAGCGGGTGGCGGAAGCTGGGCAGGTCCACCGCGTCATCCGTCAGTTCCACGCCAACCAGGGTGCAGCCCTCGGGCAGGGCCATGGCCGCGACGCTGGGATAGGTGTAGAGCGGGACGTGGTCCTGGCCGCCGGACGTGTCCACCCGGTTCACCTCATCCAGGTCCAGGGCCGCGTTCACGGTGAACACGAAACTCGCCCCGAACGCATGTCCGGAGCGCATGATGGTCCCGATGTTGCCCGACTTGCTGATCCCCTCGGCGCCCAGGGCGAAATATCCGCGCATGCCGCGCACCTTGCACAAGGCAAGCCGCTTGGGCAAGGTTCCAGCCCCTCGGGAAACAGGATTGCAGTCATGCCCCGCCCGGGGGGAGAACGCGCATCCAGACCCATCAGGCAACCCCTCAGGCGGACGGCCGGCCATGCACGACCACGACGATCACGATCATCACCACGGTGACGGCTGCGGCCATGACCATCAGCTGGCCAAGGACCAGACGGCGGTGCGCCAGATCTCCATCCCCGACCGGTCCGACGCGCCCATCCTGGTGGAGGTGACGCGGGGGGCCATGGTGGAATCCCGCCATCGCGGCCGGGTGGTGGTGGTGGACGCCGACGCCCGCGTGGTGGCCCACTGGGGGGACGTGGACGGGTTGGTCTATCCCCGCTCCTCCAACAAGGCCTTGCAGGCCATCCCCCTGATCGAAAGCGGGGCGGCCGACGCCTACGCTGTCACGGATGAGGAACTGGCCCTGGCCTGCGCCTCCCACCAGGGGGAGACCATGCACACCCAGCGCGTGGCCGCCTGGCTGGACCGGCTGGACCTGTCGGTGGACCACCTGGAATGCGGCGCCCATCTGCCGACGCATGAGCCGACGGCGGCCGCCTTGCTGGCGGCGGGCGGGCGGCCCACGGCCCTGCACAACAACTGCTCCGGCAAGCACACCGGCTTCCTGGCGGTGGCCAAGCACAAGGGGGAGAAGCTGGCCGGCTACGTCCGGTATCAGCACCCGGTGCAGCAGCGCATCCTGGGCGTCATCGAACAGGTGACGGGGCAGGACCTCAGCCGCGCCCCCTGGGGCGTGGACGGCTGTTCCATCCCCACCATCGGCCTGCCCCTGGGCGCCCTGGCCCTGGGCATGGCCCGCCTGGCCGATCCCGACAGCCTGCCCGACCGGCGGGCGGAGGCGGTGACGCGCCTGCGCCGCGCCTGGGGGGCCCATCCCGAACTGGTGGGCGGCACCGGCAACTTCGACACCGAGGTCATGCGCGCCGCCAATTCCGCCGTGCTGCTGAAGTCGGGGGCGGAGGGCGTGTGCTGCGCCGTGCTGCCGGAACACGGCTTGGGCATCGCCCTGAAGATCGAGGACGGGGCGCCCCGGGCCGCCGGCCCCGCCATGGCGGCGGTGCTGAAGCGCCTGGGCGTGCTGCCCGACACGGTGTGGGACGGCGTCGCCCACCTGGCCGTCGCCCCCGTCACCAGCCGCCGGGGCGACACCGTCGGCGAAATCCGCCCCACCGCGGCGGCGGCGGGGTGAGCCGGATATGAGGGGGCGGTCGATCATTGGGCCCATGCCCAAATGATGGTACCATCGTCTCATCAGGAAGGTTTTCCGCGATGAACCATAGTCCGCCTCGCCGCTCCGTCCCGCTTCCACATGGGGAAGATGAGGAATTTCATCGCCAAGCCAAGGAATTGGTAGCCTCGCTTGAGGCTGCGCAGGCCGAGCTTGATCGCGACGGGCCGGTTTCCCGTGATGAACTGGCCTCCATGCTACGGGAACTGGGGCGAGAGTGGGGACTGGACGATGATGTGGATGAGGCGGCGAAAAAAGGGCCTGTGCCAAATCCGTGATGCGTCTATCGGATCTGCTGGCTGATCCGCCTGAGAATCTATCCGCCGCCGCTGCCCGGGATCTTTTGCGGATCTTGAGGGAGAGTTGGCAGGAATGGGGTAGCCATACCGCCTTCCAGACACGGAATCGCCTCTTCAAACGCTGCCATTCGGTAGCCGATGGCGTGGCGCATGGCCACAGCCGCCCGGACATCGCGCACAGCCATCCATGGCTTTTCCTGAACGAGGCGCCTTTTGTGATCGTGTACCACCCCGGTACGCGGCGGGTGGTCCGTATCCTTCACGGGGCCAGGGACTTTCCTCGGATTCTCCGATGACCGGGCAGTAAAAAGCCCGCCGGTGTCCGTCAGGATCACCGGCGGGTTCTGGGGCTGCCCCGCCCTTTTTAGTGGATGGACTCGCCGTGCAGGGCGATGTCCAGGCCGTCGCGCTCGATATCCTCATCCACGCGCAGGCCGATCACCAGATCGATGATCTTCAGCAGGACGAAGGTGATGACGCCGCACCACACGACGGTGAAGGCGACACCTTCCAGCTGGGTGATGACCTGGGCGGCGTTGCCCTCGATCAAACCCAGCTTCGTGTCCGGCGCGTCCTTCAGCGCGGCGGCGAAGGCCCCCTCGCTGTTGGCGATGGAGATTTTGGCGAAGACGCCGGTCAGGATGGCACCCACGATGCCGCCGATGCCGTGCACGCCGAAGGCGTCCAGGCTGTCGTCATAGCCCAGGGCCCGCTTCAGGGAGGTGGCGGTGAAGAAGCAGATGACGCCGGCGGCGATGCCGATGGCGAAGGCGCCCACCGTGTCGACGAAGCCGGCGGCCGGGGTGATGGCCACCAGGCCGGCGACGGCGCCGGAGATGATGCCCAGGACCGAGGGCTTGCCCTTCAGCGCCCACTCGACGAACACCCAGGCCAGCGCCGCCGCACCCGTGGCCACCTGGGTCACGGTCATGGCCATGCCGGCGCGCGGACCGGCGGTCAGGGCCGAACCGGCGTTGAAGCCGAACCAGCCCACCCACAGCAGCGAGGCGCCGATGAGGCTGAGCACCAGGTTGTGCGGGCTGAAGTCGGCGTTCGGGTAGCCCTTGCGCTTGCCGATCACCAGGCAGGCCACCAGGCCGGCGATGCCGGCGTTGATGTGCACCACGGTGCCGCCGGCGAAGTCCAGCACGCCCAGCTTGGCCAGATAGCCGTTGGGGTGCCACACCGTGTGGGCGATGGGGGCGTAGACCAGCAGTGACCACAGCGTGATGAAGATCAGCATGGCCGAGAACTTCATGCGATCGGCGAAGGCGCCGGTGATCAGCGCCGGCGTGATGATCGCGAAGGTCATCTGGTACATCATGAACACCGGCTCCGGGATCGTCGGGGCCAGGGCGTGCGTGCCGGCCGGGTCCATGCCCGCCAGCAGGATGCGGCTGAAGCCGCCGATGAATTCCTTGGCGTCCGTCGCGTCGCTGGCGGCGGTGAAGGACAGGCTGTAGCCCACCAGCGCCCACAGGACGGTGATCAGACAGGTGATGGCGAAGCTTTGCATCACCATGGCCAGCACGTTGAACTTGCGGACCATGCCGCCGTAGAACAGCGCCAGGCCGGGGATGGTCATCATCAGCACCAGGGCGGTGGACATCAGCATCCACGCCGTGTCGCCGCCGCTGATGGCGGGGGCGGCCGGTGCCGCGGCCGCGGCGGCTTCAGCGGCGGGGGCCGCCGCGTCCTGCGCGAAGGCCAGCGCGGGCAGGGCCGCCGCCAGCGCCATCGCGCCCAGTCCAACTACACGCTTTCCCACCACGCTCATCCCGCACCCCATTCCCAGTCGTTACCAGCCAAGTCGTTACAGCCAACCCGCGCCCACCAAAGGGCGCCGCCCCCTCGTTCAAAAAAGGACGCCGCCCTTCTTTCAAACTTCGTGCCGCGCCGCACCCAGACAGTACCTGGGCTTTTCATGGGCGGAGCGTGACTGATTTATGGGCGGGCCGGCGCCTGCGGCTTAAGGGAATGCGGAGTGGATGCCTATAATATGGGCGGGATTTCATCTAAAATGGCGGGTGTATCGCAGATTTATCAACGCTCTAGCTTCGTAAGCGGTCAAATATCGGCGCCTTTGGCGGCAGATGAAAACACAATTGCCCATTCAGTGGGCAAAATCCGGCCAATGAGAAGAGCCGCCCCAAAAACGGCAACGCCGGCACCACCCCTTTTCATGAGCGAAAAGGGGGCGGTGCCGGCGGCTTCGAAAACGCGCGAAGGAGATCGCGGGGATGCGCGATTACTCTTCTTCCTCGTCGGCGTCCTGCTCGATCTGGTTGGCCAGGTCGTGCAGCATGTCGACCACGTCCTGGTGGGTGGTCTCTTCCACCGCCTGGTTCACGGCCACTTCGATCATGGCGACCGCGACATAGGCGGCCAGGGGGCCGGCCTCCTTGAGCGCCGCCTCAAGATGCTTTTCCGCGACGCTCAGCGCCTTCTCGAACAGGGCTTCCGCGGTGGAGTTGTTGGTGTCGCTCATGGCAGACCTTCACTGTGATAATAGGGGTGTATGGGTCGGTTGCCGGGCAGCTATAGCACCGTTCCCAAGGGCCGTCACGCCACCCCGCTTGCCAAAGGCCGTCCCCCACCCCTAATCCCTGGGGCTGATCCCGCCCCGTCACAGGAACTTAACGCCCGTGTCCGTCCCGAACCCGCTTCCGCCAGGCCCCGCCGGTGTCCCCACTGGGGCCGACGATCCGTCTTTCGACTTGGCCGACGCTGCCAGTTACCGTTTCTGGACGGATGAACATGTGCGCTTCAACGACCTGGACCCGGTGGGCCATGTCAACAACAACGCCTTCGGCGTCTATTTCGAATCGGGCCGCGTGGCGCTGCACCAGTCGTTGCGCACGGCGGGGGATTTCAGGCGCCATGCCATCGTGATGCGCAAGATCACCATCGACTACCTGGCGGAGATCACCTACCCCAACGCCGTGCGCGTCGGCACCCGCCTGGTGCGGCTGGGCCGCACCTCATGGACCACGGGCTGCGCCCTGTTCGTTGACGGCCGCTGCCACGCCACCGCCCTGTCGGTTTCGGTCCTGGTGGACGCTGGCAGCCACCGACCCACCCCCATTCCTGATGATCTGCGCCCCGCGCTGGAGGGTTTCCTGTGAACCGCCGTCCTCCCCCCCAAGGCCGTGGCGGCAAGCCTTCCGGCAACCGTCACCAGACCCGCCGCCCGCCGGCCCGCCCGGTCGTGGAACCGCCTACCACCGGCCCCATTGAGATCACGGTGGAAAGCGTGGGGGCGCTGGGCGACGGCGTCGCCCGCTGGCAGGAACCCTATGGGCCGGAGCACCGGCTGTTCGTGCCCCAGACCCTGGTGGGCGACCGGCTGATGGTGCGCTTCGCCCAGCAGCGCGGCGAAGGCTGGCTGGTGGAGCCGGTGTCCCTGCTGGGCGAGGGGCCGGGCCGGGCCGAACCCGCCTGCCGCCATTTCGGCACCTGCGGTGGCTGTACCCTGCAGCACATGGACGCCGACACCTACGGCGCCTGGAAAGTGGACCAGCTGCGCCACGCCCTGGCGCGTGCCGGTATCACCGACGTGCCGCTGGCGCCGCTGGCGCGCACGCCGCCCCAGGCCCGCCGCCGCGCCGTGCTGGCCGGCGCCCGCCGGGGCCGACGCCTATGGCTGGGATTCAACGAGCGCGCCAGCCACCGCCTGGTGGATGTGGAGGAGTGCGCGGTGCTGGCGCCGCGCCTGATGGCCCTGGTCGCGCCCTTGCGCGCCCTGCTGCTGGAGCTGCTGCCGGACGAGCATACGCTGGACGTGGCGCTGACCCTGCTGGACGACGGTCCCGACGTGGTGCTGATGGGCCTGCCGCAGCCTGATCTGACCGCGCTGGAGAAGCTGGGCGCCTTCGCCCAGGCCAACGACCTGGCCCGCCTCACTTGGTCCAGACGGCCGGGCGCGCCGGTGGAGCCCATCGCGCTGCGCCGCACCGGCGTCGTGCGCTTCGGCCCGGTGGCCGTGTCGCCCGCCCCCGGGTCCTTCCTGCAGGCCAGCGCCGAGGGCGAGGCCGCCCTGGTGGCGGAGGCGCTGGCCGGCGCCAAGGGGGCGGCCCGGGTCGCCGACCTGTTCGCCGGCAGCGGCACCCTGACTTTCCCGCTGTCCACCCTGGCCCCCGTGCACGCGGTGGAAGGCGATGGCGTGGCCGTCACGGCGCTGGAGGCGGCGGCCCGCACCGGCAACGGCGGCCATCCCGTGACGGTGGAACGCCGTGACCTGTTCAAGGAGCCGCTGTCGCCGGCGGAGCTGTCAGCCTACCAGGCGGTGGTGTTCGACCCGCCGCGCGCCGGCGCCGCGTCCCAGGCGGCGGCGCTGGCGGCCTCATCCGTGCCGGTGGTGGTCGCCATCTCCTGCAACCCGGTCAGCTTCGCCCGCGACGCGGCCCTGCTGCTGGGCGGGGGATATGTGCTGGAGCGGCTGGTGCCGGTGGACCAGTTCCTGTGGTCCCCCCACCTGGAGGTGGCGGCGCGCTTCCGTCGGCCCTGAGGCGCACGCCTGAGGCTCTGGCGCCACGGTGGCGTTAAAGGTGATGCCGGGGCGCCCTGCGGCGGTGCGGGGGCGGCGGGGGCGTGCTATAACCCCACCCCCGTTGGCGCAATCCAGAAGCGAGTCCGGCAGTCCCATGAGCAAGGCGCTTGAGATCCTTAAGTCCTACGCCCCGGCCACGGTGGCGGAAGAGAACGTGCTGAACGACATCCTGGACCGGCTGGGCCGCCGCTCCCTGGACGCCGACACCGCCATCGAACAGATCATCGACCGTCTGGACTGGCCGCTGGACCGGGCCGCCGCCGAGGTAGATGCCTATTTAGAGTAATTCCTCAGGCGCCGGTTTTTGAGTGTTCCTCAATCGCCGGCGTCCCCGTCCGGGGACTTGGCTTCCTCGCTCCGCCCTGCGGTGCTCGCTGCGGCGGCCACGGTCGTGGCCTAGTCGCTACGCTCCGTTGTGCCTTATGCTGAAACAGATGCTGACGGAACGAAGCGACAAGCCCGCCACCGCCGGCGCCTGGGGCGAACGAACACGCATCACTCGGTAATGCGTATGGTGGGAAGCCCCACCCCCGCGGCGGCGCGTTCGCGCAGGATTTCGCGGCGGAAGCGGTAAAGTTCCGCCGGCCGGCCGCCGGTGCGCACTTCCAGGGCGCCCGTCGCCTCCACCAGGCCGCCGGCGATCAGCAGGCGGCGGAAGTTCTGCTTGTGCAGGCGCACGCCCGACAGGGCCTCCACCAGGCGCTGCAGCTGGAACAAGGTGAACTGCGGCGGCAGCAGGTCGAACACCACCGGCCGGTATTTCAGCTTGCCGCGCACCCGGCCCAGGGCCGCCGCCAGGATGCGGCGGTTGTCCTGCGCCATGGGGATGCCGGTGGCGGCCAGGGCGTCGGGCTGCACCGGGCCGGACCACAGGCCCGCCACGTCGGCCGGCAGCTTGCCATTCTGCGCCAGGCGGGCCAGCACGGCGCGGTCGCGCGGCGCCTCCGCCACCAGGCCCGCCTCGTACAGCAGCTCATACCGTTCCAGAACCCGCTCGTAATCCCAGGCGTCGTCGTCGCGGCTGAAGGTGGTGTGCACCCGGTCGCGGCGAGCCGCCGCCAGGTCCGGGTCATGCGCGGCCCAGCGGTCCAGTGCCGGCAGCAGCGTGCGGGCGATCATGGCCGGCCGGCCGTCACGCCAGTCCTCCCACGGGAAATAGCTGTACCAGTCGTGCCATTCGGCGGCACCGGAGCCCGACAGGGGCGCCTCGCGCGTCAGGGCGATGTAGCCGACGGAAACAACGCGGGCGTCGCCGTCCACCTCCCGCAGGTCGCGGTAGCGGTCGCCGAAGGTGTACAGCTGTTCCACATAGCCCAGCGGCAGGCCGGTCAGCTCCGTCACCCAGCGGCGCAGGCCCTGTTCCAGGGTGCGGTGGCGTTCGGGCGCGAAGGGGCCGAAGGGCAGGGCGTCCCAGTCGCCGCTGGCCTGCTGCTGCGGTGTGGCCAGGTCGTGGGTCAGGCGGCGCACCACCAGCACGCGCGGCACCTCCCGCGTCACGGCCACGATCACGGCGGTCAGGCCGATGGACGCCCGCTCGGCTGAAGGGGGCGCGTAGGCTTGGGGTTGCCGGTCGCTGGTCACGAGTCTCCCGCCAAATCTGTTTTCCGGGCACTGTTTTCCCGCCGGGGGCGGAGGGCCGTCCCGGCGCGCGACAGAATGTGTTGTCCGAGACGCTTTTGACAGCAAGAGAAAGTTCACGGGCACCTGTTAAAAGACGACAATCTTCTTATTTCCCAACGGGGCGGTATGCCGCTTCGTTTCCCCACCGCGTTTTGCCTATGGTGGGCCCCGCGAATTAACGGGCCGCCCGGATCCGAGAGACGGCCCGACTTCGGGAGAGAGACCCATGGCGCTCAAAGCTGAACAGCGCAAATCCGAACTGACCGAACAGATCGCCGCCAAGGTGCGGGATCGTCTAAGCCGGGAAAAGGCCGCTCCGGCCGAACGCTTCGTCCGGCAGTTCTACGCCAACGTGCCCCCGGACGACATCCTGCGCAGCAGCAGCGACGAATTGTACGGCGCCGCCATCGCCATGTGGCAGTTCGGGGCCATGCGCAAGGCCGGCGCCGCCCAGGTGCGCGTCTGCAATCCCAAGGTGGAGCAGGACGGCTGGCACGCCCCCCACACCGTGGTCCAGATCGTCAACGACGACATGCCCTTCCTGGTGGACAGCGTCTCGGCGGAACTGAACCGCCACGGCCTGACCGTGCACCTGGTGATCCACCCGGTGGTGAAGGTGAAGCGCGATGCCGACGGCCGCCTGGTCGAGCTGTATGAGCCGCACGCCGCCCCGGCCGATGCCAAGGCCGAAAGCTTCATGCATGTGGAGGTCGACCAGCAGACCGCCCCCGATTTGCTGGAAAAGGTCCGCGCCGGCTTGGTGCACGTCCTCTCCGACGTGCGCGCCGCGGTGGACGATTTCCACGCCATGCGCCAGCGCGTGACCGAGACCATCGCCGAATCGCGGAAGGCCAGCCAGTCCCTGGACGCCGCCGAGGTGGCGGAGGGCGTGGACTTCCTGCGCTGGGTCGACGACGACCACTTCATCTTCCTCGGTGTGCGCGAGTACCGCTTCGGGCATGAGGACGGCCAGGACACGCTGGACATCCTGCCCGGCGCCGGCCTGGGCATCCTGCGCGACGACGAGGTCTCGGTCTTCGACGGCCTGCGCTACTTCGCCCAGCTGCCGCCGGACGTGCGCGCCTTCGTCCGCCAGCCGCGCGCCATCATGGTGACCAAGGCCAACAAGGACAGCACCGTCCACCGCCCGGCGCCGCTGGACGCCGTGATGGTGAAGCTGTTCGACGACAGCGGCGTGGAGATCGGGGAGCGGCTGTTCGTCGGCCTCTTCACCTCCGTCGCCTATAACCGCGCGGTGCGGGAAATCCCCTACCTGCGCCAGAAGGTGAACCGGGCGCTGGAGCGGGCGGGCTTCGACAAGTCCAGCCACGACGGCAAGGCCCTGCTGCACATTCTGGAGACCTATCCCCGGGATGACCTGTTCCAGATCAGCGATGATGAACTGTTCGACATCGCCATGGGCGTGCTGCACCTGCAGGATCGCCAGCGCGTGGCCATGTTCGTGCGCAAGGATCCGTTCGAACGCTTCGTCAGCGTGCTGATCTACGTGCCCCGCGACCGCTACGACACCGACCTGCGCCTGAAGCTGCAGGGCATCCTGGAGTCGGCGTTCGAGGGCAAGACGACGCAGAGCCACGTCATGCTGTCGGAAAGCGTGCTGGCCCGCGCCCACATCATCATTCAGACCACGCCCGGCAAGGTCCCGGACTACGACGTCCGCGACATCGAGGAGATGCTGATCGAGGCGGCGCGCGGCTGGGGCGAGCGCCTGCAACAGGCCCTGGTGGACGCCAAGGGTGAGGAGGTTGGCCTGCGCCTGGCCCGCCGCTATCGCCGCGGCACCCTGGCCGAAGGCTATCGCGAGACCTACAGCCCCGAAGCCGCCGTGATGGACATCGAGCGGCTGGAGGCGGTGGCGGCCACGGGCCAAATCGCCCTGAACCTGCACCGCCCGGTGGAGGCCGAGCCGCACGAGCTGTTCTTCAAGGTCTACCATGACGGCACGCCGGTGCAGCTGTCGCAGGCCCTGCCCATGCTGGAGGATCTGGGCCTGAGGATCCTGGCCGAAGGCGGCCCCCACGAGGTGCGCATCCCCGGTCGCGAGAAGTCCATCTGGATCCAGGACTTCGAGATGAAGATGGCCAACGGCCAGGCCGTCGAGCTGGACACCGTGAAGGACGCGTTCGAGGACGCCTTCATGCGCGTCTGGACCGGCGAGGCCCAGACCGACGGCTTCAACAAGCTGGTGCTGGGGGCCGGTTTGGCCTGGCGTGACGTTACCATGGTGCGCGCTTACGCCAAGTATCTGCGCCAGGCCCGCTTCGACTTCTCCCAGTCCTATATCGAGGACACGCTGGCGGCCCATGTGGGCATCACCAAGCTGCTGGTGCGCCTGTTCCACCTGGCCCATGACCCGGCCACCGTCGAAAAGCTGGGCCGGGATGAGGTGGACAGCCGGCGCATGGGCCTGGTGGTGGAGATCGACCACGCCCTGGACCAGGTCACCAACCTGGATGAGGACCGCATCCTGCGCCGGATGCTGAACCTGATCCGCGCGACCCTGCGCACCAACTTCTTCCAGAAGGGCGCCGACGGCCAGCCCAAGCCCTACCTGTCGTTCAAGCTGGACAGCCGCTCCATCGACGATCTGCCGCTGCCCCGGCCCATGGTGGAAATCTGGGTCTACAGCCCCCGGGTGGAGGCGGTGCACCTGCGCGGCGGCAAGGTGGCGCGCGGCGGCATCCGCTGGTCCGACCGCAAGGAGGATTTCCGCACGGAAATCCTGGGTCTGATCAAGGCGCAGATGGTGAAGAACGCCGTCATCGTTCCCATGGGCTCCAAGGGCGGATTCGTGGTGAAGAACCCGCCGCCGGCCTCCGCCGGGCGCGAGGCGGCGCTGGCCGAAGGCATCGAGTGCTACAAGACCATGATGCGCGGCCTGCTGGACATCACCGACAACCTGGTGAAGGGCCAGGTGGTGCATCCCAAGGACGTCGTGCGCCTGGACGGGGACGACCCCTACCTGGTGGTGGCGGCGGACAAGGGCACGGCGACATTCTCCGACATCGCCAACGGTGTCAGCCGCGACTACGGATTCTGGCTGGACGACGCCTTCGCCTCCGGCGGGTCCGCCGGCTATGACCACAAGAAGATGGGCATCACCGCCCGTGGCGCGTGGGAGGCGGTGAAGCGCCATTTCCGCGAACTGGGCCGGGACTGCCAGACCCAGGACTTCACCGTGGTCGGCGTGGGCGACATGTCGGGTGACGTGTTCGGCAACGGCATGCTGCTGTCGAAGCACATCCGCCTGGTGGCGGCCTTCGACCACCGCCATATCTTCCTGGACCCCAACCCGGACGCGGCCGCCAGCTGGGAAGAGCGCAAGCGCGTCTTCGACCTGCCGCGCTCCTCTTGGATGGACTATGACCAGTCCAAGCTGTCCCAGGGCGGCGGCATCTTCGAGCGCGGGGCCAAGTCCGTGCCCCTGTCGCCGGAGGTGCGCCAGGTCCTGGGCGTCACGGCCGAACGCCTGACCCCGGCCGAACTGATGCAGACCATCCTGAAGGCGGAGGTGGACCTGCTGTGGCTGGGCGGCATCGGCACCTATGTGAAGGCCGGGGCTGAGAGCAACGCCGAGGTGGGCGACAAGGCCAACGACGCGCTGCGCATCGATGGCCGCCAGGTCCGCGCCAAGGTGGTGGGCGAGGGCGCCAACCTGGGCTTCACCCAGCGCGGCCGGATCGAGGCGGCGCAGGCCGGCGTGCGCCTCAACACCGACGCCATCGACAACTCCGCCGGCGTCGACACGTCCGACCATGAGGTGAACATCAAGATCCTGCTGCGCGACGTGATGGACCGGGGCAGCATGACGCTGCCCCAGCGCGACGTGCTGCTGGCCACCATGACCGACGACGTGGCGGACCTGGTGCTGGCCGACAACTACCAGCAGACCCAGGCCCTCTCCATTGATGAGGCGGTGGCCCCGGACACGCTGGACGATTTGGCGCGCTTCATCCGCCTGATGGAAAAGGCGGGCAAGCTGAACCGCGCCATCGAGTTCCTGCCGACGGACGAGGAAGTGGCCCTGCGCGCCCAGGCCCGCAAGGGCCTGACCCGGCCGGAGACGGCGGTGTTGCTGGCCTATGCCAAGATCGACCTGTACGACAAGCTGTTGAATTCCGACCTGCCGGACGATGCCAAGATGGCGGCGGACCTGGTGGATTATTTCCCCGCCAGCCTGCAGCAGCAGTACCCCCAGGCGGTCTCCGGCCACCAGCTGCGGCGGGAGATCATCGCCACCGTGGCCACCAACAGCATGGTCAACCGCGTCGGTCCCAGCTTCGTGGCCGAGATGGTGGAACAGACCGGCCTGGGCGAGGCCGACGTGGCCCGCGCCTATCACATCGTGCGCGACGCCTATGGCCTGCCCGCGGTGTGGAAGGCCATCGACGCCCTGGACAACCAGGTGCCGGCGGCGACGCAGACGGCCATGGGCCTGGCCACCCGCCTGCTGTTGCGGCGGGCCGTGCCCTGGACCCTGCTGAACAACCCCCACCCGCTTGATATGGCGGCCGGCATCGCCCGGCTGGCCCCGGCGGTGAAGGTGCTGTCCCGGGCGCTGGCCGACATCCTGTCGCCCGACGCCGCCGCCGACCTGGCCGCCAGGAAGGATGAGCTGGAAAAGGCCGGCGTGCCGGCCGACCTGGCCCATCACCTGGCCGCCCTGCCGGCGCTGGCCGCCGCCACCGACATCAGCCAGATCGCGGTGGAGGCCAACCGGGCGGTGGACAAGGTGGCCGCCGTCCACTTCGCGCTGGGCGAGCGGCTGGGCTTCGACTGGCTGCGCGGCCGGGCCGGGGCGGTGAAGACCACCACCCACTGGCAGCGCCAGGCCCTGGGCGCCATCATCGATGACCTCTACAGCCTGCAGGGCCGCCTGGCCGCCCGCGTGCTGGCGGGCGAGGGCGACGATGTCACGTCCCTGATCGACGCCTGGTTGGCCTCCAAGTCCGGCCCGGTGGACCGTATCCAGTCGCTGCTGTCCGAACTGCGCGGCGTGGCGCACCTGGACGTGGCCATGCTGGCCGTGGCCACCCGCCAGTTGCGTGGCCTGACCGCCGGCTGATTTGGTCTTATACCGACGGCATTTGATCGTGACCGCTTAAATGCCCCTCAAGTGCCGGGCGCCGGCATCCGCCGGCTTGGCTATCCTCACGTTTCTGTCCGCTACGCTCCCAGAAACGTTCCGGCGGCCCCAGTCGGGGCCTACAGCGGCATGAACCACAGTTCATGCCGCTGGGGTGAGGCTTTACCCCTGGACGGAGGCTGCCGCCGGGGCCTTGGCCGGGCGCTGGGTCAGCACGATGCCCAGCACCACCAGGCCGCCGCCCACCAGGTGATAGGGATGCAGCACCTCGTCCAGCAGCAGGGCCGCCAGCACGGCGGTGGTGATGGGCAGCAGGTTCATGAAGATGGCGGTGCGACCGGGCCCCAGGTGCTTCACCCCCTGCATCCACAGCACTGGCGCCAGGATGGAGGTCGGAATCCCGGCGTAGGCCACCATGGCGATGGTGGCGGGCGTGATCGGTGCCGCTGGCGCCAGCAGATACCCCGGCAACAGGAAGATCAGGCCCGCCGCGATCTGGGCATAGAGCGAGGTCCACACCGGCAAGGGCAGGGGCCAGCGCTTCAGGCAAACCCCATACCCCGCGTAGGCGATGCAGGCCCCCAGCATGTAGGCGTCGCCCCGCCCCACGCCGTGGGACAGCAGGCGGCCATAATCGCCCTGGCCCAGCACGAACAGGATGCCAGCCAGCGACACCAGCCCGCCCGCCAGGGCCAGGGGCCCCTGCCTCTGCCGCAGCCACGCGGCGCCGATCGCCAGGGTCAGCAGCGGGACCAGCGCCACGAAGATGCCGATGTTGGTGGCGCTGGTGCTGGCGGCGGCGTAGTAGGCCAGGCCCTGGTACAGCGCCATGCCCAGCAGGCCCAGGATGGTGATCTGGGCCAGGTGCCGGCGGATGACCGCCCGCGACACCCAGGCCCTGCGCAGGCAGAAGGGCGTCAGCAGCACGAAGGCCAGCAGCCAGCGGTCGAAGGCGATGACGCTGGGCGGGATGGCGCCGGCCGAGGCCTTGGTCACCAGGTTGTTGCCGGTCCAGATCAGCACGGCCAGCAGGGGAAAGGTCAGGTACAGGCGGGGTGTCATGGGTCTCGATCCTACTTGGGACGCGACCCTAATGCCGGACGGGTCCGGCCTGTAGAGCGACTTTGCGACGGCAGCCATCAGCGCGGCGGCGACCGCCAGGTGGGACGGGACCAAGCGGGCTGAGACAGGGTCTCGATGAAGAAGTCGGCCAGCGCCTCCACCTTGGCGGGGCGGGCGCGGGTCGTGGGGGTCACCAGGTACAGGCCGCCCAGGGGCAGCGACCAGCCCTCCAGCAGATCCACCAGCCGGCCGTCGGCCAGGTATTCCGCCGCCAGGAACTCCGGCAACTCGGCGATGGCCAGACCCTCCAGCACGGTGGGCAGCAGCGCTTCCCCATTGGTGACGCGCAGGGGGCCGGTGGGCGTCACGGCCACCTCCACCCCTTCGGCGTTGATCAAGCGCCAGACGTCCTGGCGGGCGCGGTAGGCGTAACCCAGACAGTGATGGGCCGCCAGTTCACCCGGATGCCGTGGCCGGCCATAGCGCGCGATGTAGGACGGGGCGGCCACGATGTGACGCGCGATGGGGCATAGGCGGCGTGCCACCAGCGAACTATCGGTCAACACGGCGATGCGCAGGGCGGCGTCGAACCCGTCGCCGATCAAATCCACCACGGCGTCGCTCAGGTGCAGGTCGACGGTGATCTCAGGATACATCCGCAGGAAGGCGGGGAGCAGCGGCGCCACCCAGCGCACGCCGAAGCTCATGGGCACGGCCAGGCGGACGGTGCCGCGTGGGCGGGTGGACAGTTCCCGCGCCGCGTCCTCCACCGCCTCCGCCTCGGCATACAGTTGCGAGGCGCGGGCGGCCAGGGCGGCGCCCACGTCGGTCAGGGCCAACCGGCGCGAGGTGCGGTTGAACAGGCGGGCGCCCAGCCTGTCCTCCAGCCGGCTGACGCCGCGCGACACAGTGGCCACCGACACCCCCATGGCCCGGGCGGCGGCGGCGTACGACCGCTCCTCCGCCACCTTGGCGAACATGGCCAACCCTTCGAAATCCGGCGCGCGCATCACACCAATCCTGCAACGATAGTTTTCAGTCATTTCTATTTTGAAAAATCGGTTTTGGCGACATCTTTCCCTCATCAGCCGCCCGCCACTGGGCGGAACAACACAAAATACTGAAAGGAAAGACGAAATGGCTCGCAAGCTTGAAGGTAAGGTCGCGGTCGTTACCGGGGGCACCAGCGGCATCGGCCTGGCCACCGCCAAGGCCTTCGCGGCGGAGGGCGCCCGCGTCTTCATCACCGGCCGGCGCGCGCCGGAACTGCAGGCGGCGGTGGCGACCATCGGCCCCAACGCCACCGGCATCCAGGCCGACAGTGCCAAGGCGGAGGATCTGAACCGTCTGTACGAACAGGTGAAGGCCCAGGCCGGCCGCATCGACGTGCTGTTCGCCAACGCCGGCGGCGGCACCATGCTGCCCCTGGGCCAGATCACGGAGGAACACTACGACGACATCTTCGGCCGCAATGTGAAGGCGGTGCTGTTCACGGTGCAGAAGGCCCTGCCCCTGCTGGTGGACGGCGCCTCCGTTATCCTCACCGGCTCGACCGCCGGCGCCACCGGCACGGCGGCCTTCAGCGTCTACAGCGCCAGCAAGGCGGCGGTGCGCAACTTCGCCCGCAGCTGGACCCTGGACCTGAAGGAACGCGGCATCCGCGTCAACGTCCTGAGCCCCGGCCCCATCCGCACGCCCGGCCTGGTGGAACTGGCCGGTCCGGACGCGGCGCAGCAGCAGGGCCTGCTGGACTACATGGCCAGCCAGGTGCCCCTGGGCCGCGTGGGCGAGGTGGAGGAGATCGCCAAGGCCGCCCTGTTCCTGGCCTCCGCCGACAGCAGCTTCGTCGTCGGCGCCGAGCTGTTCGCCGACGGCGGCCTCGCGCAGGTTTAAGACGGCGCGCGCATGATGTGAGTGGCGGCCCTGGAGTGATCCGGGGCCGTTTCGCTTGGGGCGAATTGGCTCCACCGCGGCGGCGCCGGTATGGTGTATCAAGGGGCCTCGACCGATCAGCGGAAGGGTGTCCCCCCATGCCTTACCTTTGGCTGGAATCATTGCATGCCGCCGCCGCCGTCACCTTCGTGGCGGGCCTGCTGGCGGCCGCCCTGCTGCTGGCCTTCGTGCCCAGTGCCGACGCCCTGTCGCCCGCCTTCTGGCGCGCGGCGCGGGCCTGGCACCGCTGGGTGACGGGACCGGCCATCCTGCTGGTCTGGGGCCTGGGCCTCACCCTCGCGCTGAAGGGCGGCTGGCTGCCCTCATCCGGCTGGTTGTGGGCCAAGCTGGCGCTGGTCACGGCCCTGTCCGGCCTGCACGGCGCGCAGGCGGGGGCCTTGCGCCGGCTGACCAATGGTCAACCACGGCCGCGCGCCGCCATCGTCCGCTTCCTGCCGGCGTTGATCGTGCTGGCCGTGGTCGGCATCCTGTTCCTGGTGATCGCCAAGCCGTTCTGAGGCGCGGCAAAGGGGCGCAAGGCATCCGGTCGCAGGCCGCCAATCGCGGCTGTCACGAAGCGGTAAGATATCAGGGCATTGACGGTGGCCGCCCTTGCCCGGCATCACAGGGAAGGGGTGGCGGCGGGGCCGCCCTGGATTGCGGAGGGGCCATGGGCACGACGCGGGCGGCGGCGGACATCAGCGAGGAACATGGGCTGATCTGCGGATTCCTGATCCGTGGCGGGGCGGTGACGCCCGTCCCCTGGCCCGGCATAGCCGACGCCATGGCCCAGCCCGACGGTTTGGTCTGGCTGCATTTCAACCTGGTGGACGTGCGGGCGCGGCAGTGGATCGAGGCCATGCCCACCCTGCCCCGGGGCGCCCGCCAGGCATTGCTGGGCCAGGACAGTCATTTCCGCCTGGAACCGGCGGGGGAAGGGTTGACCGGTGTGCTGGCCGACCTGCACCACCGTTTTGACGATCCCGCCGGCGGCCTGGGCCAGCTGCGCATCTACATGGAGGCGCGCCTGGTCATCACCGCCCGGCGCCAGCCGCTGATGGCGGTGGATCAGCTGCGCCGCTCCATCTCGCAAGGCCTGGCCCCCACCGGTGCTGTCGACCTGGTCGCCCACCTGATGTTCCACCTCACCGACACCGTGGCGGCGGAGGTCAGCGAGCTGGCGGACGACGTCGACGATGTGGAGGATTCGCTGCTGGCCGACCGGCTGGAGGACGAGGGGGAGAAGCTGGGGCGCATCCGCCGCACCTCCGCCCGCTTGCGTCGGCACCTGGGGCCGCAGCGCACGGCCCTGAACGTGGCGCTCAGCCGCATGCCCGGCTGGTGCGGGACCGAGGACCGGTCGCGCCTGCGCCAGGCTATCGACCGGCTGGAGGGGGTCAGCCAGGATCTGGACCTGGTGCAGGAACGGGCCCGGCTGCTGCAGGACGAGCTGTCCAACCGTTTCAGCGAGGCCACCAACCGCAACCTCTACGTCCTGTCCATCGTCACCACCATCCTGCTGCCGGTGAACCTGATCACCGGCATCTTCGGCATGAACGTGGGCGGCCTGCCGTGGAGCGGACACGACGCCGGCTTCCTATGGGTTTGCGGCGTCATGCTGGTCACCATCCTGGTCTCCCTGGTGGTGCTGCACTGGCGCCGGCTGTTCTAGCGCTGGCGCCATGCCGTGACCAGGGCATCCCGAACCGGTGCCTTTGGGCTGAGTGGCTGGACGGACACATCGGTCAGGGTGAAGGTCGCGGCCGTCACCAGCAGGGCGAAGCCCGCCGCCAGCGCGGTGAGCAGGGCGGCATCGGCCAACGGCCGGCGGGCCAGGGCCGCCTCGCAGGATGGGCATCTGCGCCCACCCCCTTTCAGCAGCACGCCGCAGCCGTCGCACAGGCCCTTGGCCGGCGCGGTGTCAGTCGATGGCATCGGCGGCGGCGTCCAAGGGGGCGGCGGCCACATGGCCCGCCACGGGCACAACCTTGACCACGGCGCTGGGCGTACCCACGGGCAGGGCGATCAGGCCGCTGCACCCGCTG
>NZ_BACU01000260.1 GCF_000333275.1 Azospirillum sp. B4
CCGGCGGTCGGGGGGCTGCAGCAGCGCCCCATGGCGCGATCTGGCGGCAGGGGATATGGGGCTCCGCCCCATCAGATCGGCNGGCAGCTGCCGACGGGAGAAGGACACCATCTCCAGCGACCGTTCCACCGCCCGCTGCAGGCCCCAGCTGGCGGCGAAGTCCTGGTAGGCGATGCCTGCGGTCATGCCGCTGATGCCGTCCAGGATTTCCCTCAGGTCGCCCAGCCGCAGGATGACGTTGCGCCGCGTNTCAGTCGCATCGCTCAAAACACGCACAGCGCTTCCGCCTCGATGCGGGTCCTCAGCTGCGGATGCAGGCCGTCGCGGGTCGTCACCTCCGACTGGCGGCCCAGGATGGCGCGCACCTTGTCCTGGATGTCCGCCAGTTCGATCAGGCTGAAGCGGGGGTTGTGGCTGTCCAGGAACAGGTCCACGGCATCCTTCGGCTCCTGCGCCGTGGGGCTGGCCACCAGGAACAGATGCGCCACCCCGGCCCGGTGCAATTCGGCCTCATGGGCGCGCAGCTTGCTGACCGCCTGTTCCTGGTTCATCACCGCCTCCTCAGCCGTCCTTGAGGGAGGCTAACATCTCCCGCCTGAGAATGGCATTGATCCGGGATTGGTAGCCCTTGCCCTGGGACCGCAGCCAGGCCAGCACGTCGCTGTCGATCCGCACGGTCGTCGACGTCTTGGTCGGCTTGAAGAAACGGCCGCGCACGGCGTTCTTCCAGAACTCATCCGTCGTCTCGGGAATGTCGCTGAAGTCGATTTCGCTATCCGGCCGCTCGGCCAAAGCCTGCAATTGGGCCTTTTCCTCTTCGGTCAGGCGTGGAGGATTGGCCAGATCGATGGTCACGCTAACGAGTTTCTTGTTCATAGCGCCGTCTTTCCTGTCGATCGGCCCGGCGGGCCGAAATGATGCGGATGATTTCCAACTCCTCGCCGTTTTCATCCATCTCCCGGATGGTGTGGGCCACCATGAGGAGCATGTATCCCTCAGCGATGCCGAGGGTCTGCCACCGCTCCTCGCCATCTTCGAAACGGTCTTGGACGGTAAGCGCGAATGGGTCCGCAAAAGCGACGATGGCGGCACCAAAGGTGATGCCGTGCTTGCGGGCATTGCTGGCCGCCTTGTCCGGATCCCATACGAAGCGCTTTTTCATACGGAAATGTTACTACAAATCCGTAGTAACGTGAAGACGCCTCACTCCTCCCGCAGCAGCGGTGCCGCCGGTTGGCTCAGCGCCCGCCAGGTGGCGACCAGGCCCAGGGCCAGGGTGATGGCGGTGCTGAGCAAGGCCGTCAGCGCCAGGGTCTCGGGCAGGAAAACCCACTTCATGTTCATGACCTTGGTCAGCACGGCCCAGGCGGTCAGCGTGCCCAGCGCGCCGGCTATGGCGGCCGTCACCAGGCCCAGGGCGCCATACTCGATCAGGAAGGTGCGCAGGATGGTGACGCGGGCGGCGCCCAGCACCTTCAGCACCACGGCGTCATAGACGCGGCGGCGGTGCCCGGCGGCGATGGCGCCGGCCAGCACCAGGGTCCCGGCCACCAGGGTCACGGCCGCCACCACCCGCACCGCCATGCCGATGTTGACGATGATGGTGGATACGGTGGCCAGCGCCTCCTTCACCCGGATGGCGGTGATGTTGGGAAAGGCGCTGATGACGGCGCGCTGGATGGCGGCCTCATCCTCCGCCGGCGCGCGCACCGTGGCCAGGTGGGTCTGCGGCGCGTGCTCCAGCACGCCGGGGCTCATCACCAGGGTGAAGTTGATGCCCAGGGTGGTGAAATCCAGGTCACGCACCACCGCCACCTCCGCCTCGATCTCGCGGCCCAGGACGGACAGGGTCATGTGGGCGCCAGGGCCGATGCCGAAGGCCTGCGCCACATCCTTGGAAATGGCGAGTTCAGGCGGCCCGCTGTAATCCGCCGGCCACCAGGCGCCGGCCACCACCTTGTCGCCGGCGGGGGCCTGCGCCTGGTAGGTGACGCCCCGGTCGCCGTTGACCACCCATTTCTTGTCGGGATCGTGCACCTGCTCCTGCGCTGGCTTGCCCTCCACCCGCACGATGGTGCCGCGCAAGCTGGGCGTGGTTTCTAAATCGTGCGCGCCGGGTACCGCCAGCACCGTCTGGCGGAACTGGTCCAACTGGTCCGGCTGGATGTCGACGAAGAAAAAGCTGGGGGCGTTGGCCGGCAGGCTCTCGCCCACCTCGCGGCGGAAATTGCCCTCGATCAGGGCAACGGCCACCAGCACGGTCAGACCCAGGCCCAGGGACAGCACCACCATGCCCGACAGGTTGCCCGGCCGGTGCAGATTGGTCAGCGCCAGGCGCAGGGCCGGCCGCCGGGGGCGGGGCAGCAGGCGGGCCAGCCGGGTGATGCCGGTGCCAGCACCCAAGAACAGCAGCAGGGTGGCGCCGGCACCTAAGACAAAGAAGGCCGCCAGCTTCTGGTCGACGGAGGTCAGCACGGCCAGTGATCCCAGGGCCGCCGCCAGCCACGCCAGGGCCGCCAGCACCCACGCCGGCGGCCGGCCCCGCCGTCCAGCCGATCCCTCGCGGAACAGGCGGGCCGCCGGCACACCCTGCGCCTGGCCCAACGGCCAGAGGGAGAAGACCAGGGCCGTCACCAGGCCGAACAGGGCGGCCAGCGCCAGGCGGCCGGGATAGACGCCGATCTCCGCCGTGATGGGCAGCAGGCCCGCCAGCGCCCGGCCGGCCGCCAGGGGCAGCACGGCGCCCAGCGCCAGGCCCGCGGCGATGCCCAACCCCGCCAGCGCCAGGATCTGCAGCAGATAGACCTGGAAGATCAGGCGGGCGGGCGATCCCAGGCATTTCAGCGTGGCGATGGAATGGACGCTGGCGTCCATGTGGCTGCGCACGGCGTTGCCCACGCCCACCCCGCCCACCAGCAGGGCGGTCAGGCCCACCAGGGTCAGGAACTGGGCCAGGCGGTCGATGAAGCGCGTCAGCTGCGGCGCGGCGTTGGTGAAGTCGCGCACCCGCCAGCCGGCGTCGGGGAAGGTCTTGTCCACGGTCTTGGCCCAGGCGGCGGCGTCCGTCCCCTCCGGTAGGCGCAGCTGGTAGGACCAGTTGACCAGGCTGCCCGGCCGCACCAGGCCGGTGGCGGGCAAGGCGTCCATGGCCACCATCAGGCGGGGCCCCAGGGCGATGCTGCCCGATCCCGCCTTGTCCGGCTCATGGTCGATGATGCCGCGCACCTCCACCGTCGCGTCGCCCACGGTCAGCCTGTCGCCGGTTTTCAGCGACAGGCGGGTGGCCAGCGTGTCGTCGACGAATGCGCCGAAGACGCCGTCGCGCGCCGCCAGGCGGCCCTGCACGTCGCTGCCGCCGTCCGTCAGGGTCAGCCGGCCGTAGAGGGGATAGCGCCCGTCCACCGCCTTCAGCTCCACCAGGCCGGAGGCACCCAGGTCCGTTTTCCCGGGATCGGCGTTCGCGCCCGGCTGGTCGGTCGCCTTGCGCGCCATGGCCCGCATGTCGGCGGTGACGGCCACGGTGCCCTGGCTTTCCAGCCACCGGCGCTGGTCCGCCGTCGCCTCGCGGTACAGCACGCGGACGCTGGCGTCACCGCCCAGGATGGCGCGGCCGTCCTGGACCAGGGATCGCTGGATGCCGCCCGCCACCGACTGCACGGCGGCGATGGCGCCCACGCCCAGGGCCAGGCACAAGAGGAAGATGCGGAAGCCCCGGATGCCGCCGCGCAGTTCGCGCCGCGCCAGCCGGGCCGCCAGCTTCAGTTCGGTGAGGGTGATCATGGCGGCCTCAATCCGCCCCTTTTTGTTCACCTGGGGCGGCGCGCGCCACGGCGGTGTCTTCCACCACCCGGCCGTCGGCCAGGCGGATGGTGCGGTCGCAGCGGGCGGCCAGGCCGGGGTCGTGGGTCACCAGGATCAGGGTGGTGCCGTGGCGCCGCGCCTGGTCGAACATCAGGCGGATGATTTGTTCGCCCGTGTCGTGGTCCAGGTTGCCGGTGGGTTCATCCGCCAGGATCAGCCGGGGCCGGGGGGCGAAGGCGCGGGCCAGCGCCACCCGCTGCTGCTCCCCGCCGGACAGCTGGCCGGGATAGTGGTCCAGCCGGTGGGCCAGGCCCACGGCGGCCAGGCCGTCGCGGGCGCGCTCAAAGGCGTCGGCCTCGCCCGCCAGCTCCATGGGCAGGGCCACGTTTTCCAGTGCCGTCATCGCGCCCATGAGGTGGAAGGATTGGAAGACGATCCCCACATGATCGCGGCGGAAGCGGGCCAGATGGTCTTCCGATAGGCTGTTCAGCGTCTGGCCCGCCACGGTGACCGTGCCGCCGGTGGGCCGTTCCAGCCCGCCGATGACCATCATCAGTGACGATTTGCCCGATCCGCTGGGCCCCACGATGCTGATCCGTTCCCCCGCCTGGATCGAAAGGTCGATGCCTTTCAGGATGTTGACGCGCCCGGCGGCGCTTTCCAATGTCAGGGTCAGGCCGTTCAATTCCAGGGCGGACTGGACAAGGGACATGGGTGCTGCGCTTTCGGGCTGAAGGTCTTCAGCCGATATGGCCCGAGGTCCTTTTATTTCAACAGGGATACCGGCAATGCGATTTTTCTTCCCTCTGGCCCTCCTTCTCGCCCCCCTGCTGGTTTTGGGGCTCACCACCGGCGCGGCCGGGGCGCGCCCGCTCAAGGTCGCGGTCCTGGGCGACAGCCTGTCCGCCGGCTACAACCTGCCGCCGGGGCAGGGACTGACCCGCCAGCTGGAGGCGGCATTGCGCCGGGATGGCCTGGACGTCACGGTCGGCGACACCGCCGTTTCCGGCCAGACCTCGGCCGGCGGCCTGGCGGGCCTGGACTGGATGCTGGGTGACAAGCCGGACCTGGTGGTGGTGGAGTTGGGCGCCAATGACATGCTGCGCGGCATCGATCCCAAATCCACCCGCGCCAACCTGGACAAGATCCTGGCCACGTTGAGGGACCGGCACATCCCCGCCGTCCTGGCCGGCATGAAGGCCCAGCCCAACCTGGGCGCCGACTATGTCGCCGCCTTCGACGGGATTTATCCGGACCTCGCCAAGCGGTACGCCGTGCCCTTCTACCCCTTCATCCTGGATGGCGTGGCGCTGGACCCGAAGCTCACCATAGCCGACCGGATGCACCCCAACGGCGACGGCGTGGCCGTCATGGTCCGGGGGCTGAAGCCCGTGGTGGCCAAGGCGCTGGCGGCCCTGGGCGCCGGCAAATAACGATTTCACAGGATCGCCGGGGCTATTCCCCGGCACCGGCCGTCGCGTATGACGGGTGTTAACCTTTTTCCGTCCGTCTGATTTTGAGGAAGCGCGTCCATGGAATACCGCCGTCTCGGCCGCACCGACATCACCGTCAGCGCCATCTGCCTGGGCACCATGACCTGGGGCCGCCAGAACACGGAGGCCGAGGGCCACGCGCAGATGGATCACGCCTTCGACCGGGGCATCACCTTCTTCGACACGGCGGAGATGTACGCCATCCCGCCCGCGGCCGACACCTATGGCCGGACGGAGGAGATCATCGGCACCTGGTTCGCCCGGACCGGCCGGCGCGACCGCGTCTTCCTGGCCAGCAAGGTCATTGGCCCCACGCCGGCGCCCTGGGTGCGCGGTGGCGAACACCGGCTGGACCGCGCCAACATCGTGGCGGCGGTGGACGCCAGCCTGCGCCGCCTCCGGACCGACTACATCGACCTGTACCAGGTGCATTGGCCGCAACGGCCGCTGCCCCTGTTCGGGCGCCCCGTCCCGCCCGATTTCGGCACCGACGGTGGCGTGTCCATCGAGGAGACCCTGGCCGTGCTGGGTGATTTGGTGACGGCCGGCAAGATCCGCCATGTCGGTGTGTCGAATGAGACGGCCTGGGGCGTCATGGCCTATCTGCGCGCGGCGGAGCGCCAGGGCCTGCCCCGCATCGCCAGCATTCAGAACGTCTACAACCTGCTGTCCCGTGCCTTCGACGGCGACTTGGCCGAGGTGGCGCTGCGCGAACAGGTGGGCCTGTTGGCCTATTCGCCGCTGGGGGCGGGCACCTTGAGCGGCAAATACCTGAACGGCGCCATGCCCGCCGGCACCCGCCGCGCCATCGACGACCGCGGTTCCCGCTATGACCGGCCGGGGGCGGACGCCGCCACCCAGGCCTATCTGGACATCGCCCGCCGCCACGGCCTGGAACCGACGCAGATGGCGATCGCTTACGTGCACTGTCAGCCTTTCGTCACCAGCACCATCATCGGCGCGACCAGCATGGCGAATCTTGAAAGCAACATCGCCGCGTTCGACGTTAAGCTCAGCGATGACGTGGTGGCGGAGATCGAGGCCGTGCACCGCGCCAACCCCACCCCCTGCCCGTAAGGCGGGGGCAGCATCAAGGAAAGGCCTATGATCCGCCTGTTCGTCGGGTTGGCGATGCCGGAGGCCGTGCGCGACGCCCTGTCTCGCCTGACCGGCGGGTTGCCGGGCGCCCGCTGGGTGCCGGCGGAGAACTACCACCTGACCCTGCGTTTCATCGGCGAGGTGGACGAGGGTGTCGCCCAGGACGTGGACGAGGCGCTGGACCTGGTGGTGGCGCCGCCCTTCACCCTGACCCTGGATGGGCTGGGTCAGTTCGGCCGGGGGGAGAAATCGCGCGTCCTGTGGGCCGGCGTGCGGCCGGAGCCGGCGCTGGACCACCTGCAGGCCAAGGTGGAGAGCGCGGTGGTGCGCGCGGGGCTGGAGGCCGAGACGCGCAAGTTCAGCCCCCATGTCACCCTGGCCACCCTGGGCCGGGAAACCCCCGCCGCCCGCGTCGGCCGCCTGATGGAGCAGCATGGGCTGTTCCAGGCGGGACCGTTCCCGGTGGACGGCTTCGTCCTGTATGAAAGCGTGCTGGGCCGCCAGGGCAGCACCTACCATGAACTGCGGCGCTATCCCCTGGGCGGCTGGCGGCCGGAGGAATAGCCTGGATTGATGCGCGAACGCGCAGGCGCCTTGCGCATAATTGCGCATGTGCTGGCGCGTCGGATCCCGTATCTCCTCTAAAATCCAATCGAAATGACATCGCTGGAGATGCGTCCCGCCATGATCACGCCCGCCCGCCGCACCTTCGTCGCCCTGGACACGCCTGAGCCGCCCGCCGCCCGTGCCCTGGCCCAGCGGCTGGCCGGCCATGTCGGCGGCGTCAAGCTGGGGCTGGAATTCTTCTGCGCGGCGGGACCGGCGGGCGTGCAGGCCGTGACCGAGGGGCTGGACCTGCCCCTGTTCCTGGACCTGAAGCTGCACGACATCCCGAACACGGTGGCGGGCGCCATCCGTTCCGTCATGCCACTGGCCCCGGCCTTCATCACCCTGCACACCCTGGGCGGGGCGGCCATGATGCGGGCCGCCGCCGATGCCGCCGCCGATATGGCGGAACAGATGGGGGTGCCCCGGCCCAAGCTGCTGGGCGTCACCGTGCTGACCAGCATGAGCGTGCTGGACCTGGCGTCGGTGGGCGTGGACCGGCCGGTGGCCGACCAGGTGGCGTTGCTGGCGGATCTTGCCCATGTGGCGGGCCTGGACGGTGTCGTCTGCTCCCCCAACGAATGCGCCATGCTGCGCCGCCAGCTGGGCCCCAACTTCACCCTGATGGTGCCGGGCATCCGCCCCGTCTGGGCCTCGGCCAACGACCAGAAGCGGATCATGACCCCGGCCGCCGCCGTGACGGCGGGCGCGACATACCTGGTCATCGGCCGCCCCATCACCGACGCCGTCGACCCCGTCCAAGCCGCGCAGCGCATCGTCACCGAGTTGGCCGCTTGAAGAACTTAGCGCATCGCGTCTAGGCCCCGACCGGGGCCGCCGGAAGTTTCCGGGGAGCGAAGCGGACTGGAAACTGAGGACAAGCCAAGCCGGCGGATGCCGGCGCCCGGCGCTTGAGGGAACACATGTCCACCAAAGCCAAGATCTGCGGCATCAATCACCCGGAGGCGCTGAAAGCGGCCGTGGACGGTGGTGCCCGCTATCTCGGCCTGGTGTTCTTCGCCAAGTCGCCGCGCAACGTGTCGCTGCCGTTGGCGGCGGAACTGGCGCGCATGGTGCCCACGGGCGTGCGCACCGTGGGCCTGTTCGTGGATCCCACCGATGACTTCCTGGACCAGGCGCTGGCCCAGGTGCCGCTGGACCTGATCCAGCTGCACGGGTCGGAAACGCCGGAGCGGGTGGCCGCCATCCGCGCCGCCCACCGCCTGCCCGTCATGAAGGCGCTGAAGGTGGAAACGGCCGCCGACCTGGACGCGGCCTCGGCTTATGAGGCGGTCGCCGACATCCTGCTGTTCGACGCCAAGCCGCCGAAGGACTCCATCCTGCCGGGCGGCAACGGCGTCGCCTTCGACTGGACCCTGCTGACCGGCCGGCGCTGGTCCAAGCCCTGGATGCTGTCCGGCGGCCTGACGCCCGACACGGTGGCCGAGGCCATCCGCATCAGCGGGGCCGACGCGGTGGACGTGTCGTCCGGTGTTGAGGACAGGCCGGGCCACAAGGACCCTGCCCTGATCCGCGCCTTCCTGGATGCGATACGCGCAGTGACCTGAGGCAGAGCCTCAGGTCACTGTAGGCCCCGACCGGGGCCGCCGGAGCTTTCCGGGAAGCGTCAGCGGACCGGAAAGCGAGGACAGCCAAGCCCGCGGACGTGGGCGCCCGGCGGTTGAGGGAACTTGAAAAAAAGCCTCAGAACCGGTCCAGGTCCATCACCTTGGTCCAGGCCGCGACGAAGTCCTTCACGAACTTCTCCCGCGCATCATCGGCGGCGTAAACCTCCGCCACCGCCCGCAGTTCCGAATTCGATCCGAAGACCAGGTCCACCGGGCTGGCGGTCCACTTCAGGCTGTTGTTGGCCCGGTCATGGCCCTCATACAGCCCCGGGGTCTTGGCGGACGGTGTCCATTTGGTGCCCATGTCCAGCAGGTTGACGAAGAAGGCGTTGTCCAGCGTCCCCGGATGGCTGGTCAGCACGCCGGCGCTCGACTGCCCCTCATTGGCGTTCAGGGCGCGCAGGCCCCCCACCAGCACCGTCATCTCCGGCACGGTCAGGGTCAGCAGGTTGGCCTTGTCCACCAGCATTTCCGGCGGCGACAGGCGGCTGCCCTTGCCGTAGTAGTTGCGGAAGCCGTCGGCCGCCGGCTCCAGGTTGGCGAAGGAGGCGGCGTCGGTCTGCGCCTGGGTGGCGTCGGTGCGGCCCGGTTTGAACGGCACGTCGACCGTATATCCGCTCTGCTTGGCCGCCTGCTCCACCCCCACGCCACCGGCCAGCACGATCAGGTCGGCCAGCGATACCTTCTTGCCGCCCTTCTGGGCCCGGTTGAAGTCGGCCTGGATACCCTCCAGCTTGGCCAGGACCTTCTTCAGTTCCGCCGGGTCGTTGACGGCCCAGTCCTTCTCCGGCGCTAGCCGGATGCGGGCGCCGTTGGCGCCGCCCCGCATATCGGTGCCGCGGAAGCTGGAGGCCGAGGCCCAGGCCGTGCGCACCAGTTCCGGCACGGTCAGGCCGGATGCCTGGACCTTGGCCTTCAGCGCCGCCACATCCTGGGCGTCGATGGGAGCGTAGTCGGCCGCCGGCACGGGATCCTGCCAGGTGAACACGTCCTTGGGCACCTCATTGCCCAGGTAACGGGCGCGGGGGCCCATGTCGCGGTGGGTCAGCTTGAACCAGGCGCGGGCGAAGGCGGCGGCGAATTCGTCGGGGTTCTTCTGGAAACGCAGGGCGATGACGCGGAAGGCGGGGTCCATCTTCAGCGACAGGTCCGTCGTGAACATCATCGGCGGATGATGCTTGTTCGGGTCATGCGCGTCGGGGACCAGTTCGCTGGCGCTCTTGTCCTTGGGCTCCCACTGGGTGGCGCCGGCCGGGCTCTTGGTCTGCACCCAGTCGAAGGCGAACAAATTGTCCAGGTATTGGGTGGTGAAGGTGATCGGGCTGGCGGACCAGGCGCCTTCCAGGCCGCTGGTGATGGTGTCGGCCCCGTTGCCGGTGCCGCACTTGTTCTCCCAGCCCAGGCCCTGCTTCTCCACGCCCGCGGCCGCCGGCGCCTCGCCCAGGCACTTGGCGTCGTGCGCGCCGTGGGCCTTGCCGAAGGTGTGGCCGCCAGCGATCAGGGCCACGATCTCCTCGTCGTCCATGGCCATGCGGCCAAAGGCCAGCCGGATGTCCTTGGCGGCGGCGATGGGGTCGGGGTTGCCGTTGGGGCCTTCCGGGTTCACGTAGATCAGGCCCATCTGGGTGGCGGCCAGGGGGCCCTTCAGCTGGTGCTGGGCGTCGAAGCGCTCCGCCCCCATCCACTTCTTCTCGGTGCCCCAGAACACCAGGTCGGGTTCCCAGGTGTCGACGCGGCCGCCGGCGAAGCCCAGGGTCTTGAAGCCCATGTTTTCCAGCGCGACATTGCCGGTCAGCACCATCAGGTCGCCCCAGGACAGCTTGCGCCCGTACTTCTGCTTGATGGGCCACAGCAGGCGCCGGGCCTTGTCCAGGTTGACGTTGTCCGGCCAGCTGTTGCGCGGCTCGAACCGCAGGTCGCCGCCGTTGGCGCCGCCGCGCCCGTCCGCCACGCGATAGCTGCCGGCGCTGTGCCATGCCATGCGGATGAAGAAGGGGCCGTAGTTGCCATAGTCCGCCGGCCACCAGGCCTGGGGCGTCGTCAGGACCTTGTCGATGTCCTTCTTCACCGCCTGCAGATCCAGGGTCTTGAATTCCTCGGCGTAGTTGAAGCCGTCGCCATAGGGATTGGACGCGGCCTCGTTCTGGCGCAGGGGGCTGAGATCCAGCCGGTCGGGCCACCAATCCTGATTGGTCATCGGCTTGTCTTGGGGCCTGTCTTCAGCGCGGGCGCCGACGGACAGGGCCAGGGGCGACAACGTGGCCGACAGCAGCATGACGAAAGAGATGGCGCGCGTGTGCATCGAAGTGCTCCCTTCTGGGAAAAGTCACGACTGGGATGCGACAGCAGCTAGCATGCTGAAAAACAAGGAACAAACTAATTAATTCGATATTCTTATAGGGAAATCTATAATGAGATAAACCCACATGGGGTGTTAATGGATTTGCGGTATAATTATTAATTATCCGCAGAACCATCAAATTAACGATTTGTGCGGTGCGGCAATGCGGGCGAATATCAGCCACGATTATTTATCGCCGGGCTTCCCGGATTGCCTGCGCCAGGCGTTGGTAGGTGGTGCTGAGGGCCGCGCCGCTGCGCCAGGCCAGCACGATCCGGCGCTTGGCGTCCGGGTCGGGCAGGGCCCGGGTGGCCACGTGCAGGCCGTTCAACAGGCCCGCCTGCACCGCCATCTCCGGCAGCAGGGTGACGCCCAGGCGGTTGTCGACCAGATGGACCAGGGTCTGCAGGGTGGACGCGGACATGGCCTGGCGCTCCAGGTCGGCGCGCCCGCACAGGGATAGGGCATGGTCGCGCAGGCAGTGCCCGTCGGGCAGCAGCAGCAGGCGGTCGATCCAGCCGGCCTCATCCAGCGTCGGCTGGCAACCCACCGGGTCGTCCGCATGGAAGGCCAGCATCAGCGGGTCGTCGAACAGGGCATCGTAATCCAGCGCGGCGCAGGGATAGGGCAGGGCCAGGATGGCGCAGTCCAGATCGCCCCGGCCCAGCGCGGTGCACAGCCCGGCGCTGAACTCCTCCCGCACGTGCAATTCCAGCAAAGGGTAGCTGCCGGCGAACTTGGGCAGCAGCCGGGGCAGCAGGAAGGGCCCGATGGTGGGGATGATGCCCAGCCGCAGGACGCCCGCCAACGCGCCATCGCCGTGGCCGATGTTGCCCAGGTCCTGCGCCACGCGCAGCATCTCCCTGGCCTTCTCCACCACCTGTTCGCCAATGGCGGTGAAGGCCACCATGCGCCGTGTCCGTTCCACCAGGCGCAGGCGCAACAGGGCCTCCAGCTCCTGGATGCCGGAGGACAGGGCGGCCTGGGTGACGTTGCACGCCTCCGCCGCGCGGCTGAAATTCCGGTGCTCGTACAGGTGCACCAGATAGCGCAGTTGCTTGAGGCTGGGCAGGGTCATGGGGGTGCGTCTTCAAGGGGACGGTGACCGCGCCATCTTATCCGCAAATCGGCTTTATTGGAATTATTCTAATTAAAGAAATCGCCTAATCAAGGAGCGCCCCGATAGGACGCGACCCCCGTTTACGCCAAAAGCGCCGCCGGACCTTTCCGGAGGCGAAGTGGATAGGAAGCTGAGGACAAGCCCGGCGCCGCCATATGGCCGCGCCCGGCGCCACGGCACGGGAACGCCTGACTACAACAACACATCCAGGAACATGCCGCGGCGATAGCGCGCGGGCAGGGTCAGGATGCCATTGACCATCAGGCCCGCCAGTTCACGGGCGGTGGGCCAGCGGCTGCCGGGCTTCGCCTTCTGCACGGCGCGCGTGGGCGCCGTCGGCGGAACCAGGATGGAGTTCCGCCCCGAACCATCGGGGATCAGCCCGCCCAGGCGGGAAGAGGTGGGGCGCGTCTCGACCATGGGGGGATCATATAGCCATGCGGGCCCGCCGGCCAAGGGGCCTTGAGGCCGAGGGATCTTGAGGCCAAGGGCTCACAGGTAGTCGTGGACGATGTCGATGCTGGTCTCCACGCCCACCTTGTCGTAGGTCGCGGCCAGCCAGCAATCCGCCGTCTCCCGCCCCTTGGTGAACAGGTACTGCAGAAACTCCGGCTCGGCGTTCAGCTTGCTGCTGGCGTGCATGTCGGCCAGGGCCTCGTCATTCTCGATGACGTGCATGCGCAGGGCCTTGTACTGGTCGGATTGAAGATCGCCCGAGTCGATGAGGCGGGAGACGAAGCGGATGGACCGCATCTCGCGCATCAGCGAGGCGTTGAAGGTGATCTCGTTCACCCGGTCGGCGATCTCGAACGGGGTCTTGGGCACGCCCTTGCGCATCAGCGGGTTGATCTGCACCACGATGATGTCGTGGCTCTCATTCTCATACGCGATGGGCCACAGCGACGGGTTGCCCATGAAGCCGCCGTCCCAGAAATACTCCCCCTTGATTTCCACCGCCTGGAACATCTGGGGCAGGCAGGCCGAGGCCAGCACGGCGTCCACCGTGATGTCGCGGTTGCGGAATATCTTGACCTTGCCCGTCTCCACATTGGTGGCGGACAGGTACAGGTCGATGCCGGCGGCGAAGCGCACCTGGTCGAAATCCACCAGGTCCTCCAGGATGCGGCGCAGCGGGTTGATGCCCAGCGGATTGCTCTGATAGGGCGAGACCACCATGTTCATCAGGTTGATGAAAGCATAACCCGGGCTGTCGTCCACCCGCCAGCTGCCCCGCAGGCGCGACAGCCAGCTGCGCTGCAGGGGGGAGGTGCGGCCGGCTTCGCCCACCTTGGTCCAGAAGGCGCGCAGCGCCTGGCGGGCGCCGTCGCGGCCGTCCTTGCCATAGCCATGGGCCATGACCACGGCGTTCATGGCGCCGGCGCTGGTGCCGGAAATGGCCTCGACCTCCAACCGGCCATCCTCCAGCAGGCGGTCCAGCACGCCCCAGGTGAAGGCGCCATGCGATCCACCCCCCTGCAGCGCCAGATTGACCCGCTTGTGCGGCTGGCTGGCGGGGCCGGGCGGGCGGGGCGGGACCTGGGGCGTGCTGTCGGGCATGGGGGAACCTGTTGTTGGTGACCGATGGCGCCGCCGGCCCCCGGCGCTGCTGATCCATGGTGCGTCGCGCCTTGGTGCGGCGCAACCGGGCGTCGGCCGGAAAGACGGGACCTGAGGCGGGCGATCAAGGATATGGGGCCCGACCCTGATCATCCAAGGGTGGCGTTCACTTCGCCGTTGTGGACGGGGCCAGTCTAGCCCCGTTCACCGTTGCGCGTCGTTGGCAATTGCCGGGCCTGCATGTTGCGCCGCCAAAAACAGGGGGTGCCCGGCTTTGCGCCCCTGGGGCGCTTCTGGTAAAACCGGCGGCGAGGAAGGGTATCCCATATCCCAGGCGCGGGGGCCGCGGGGTGGGGCGGGCCGGCGCAAGCGGACGGAAGCGGGGGGCGATGAGTAAGGGGGGCGGGTCCGGGGGGACCCCGCATGCGCGTCATGCCATTGACAGGGGGGACCATCGGTCGCACCTTCCCTCGACCATGATCCGCGTCCATGCCACTTGTGTCAGTGTTGGCGGTGCCGGCGTCCTCCTGCGGGGACCGTCCGGATCGGGCAAGTCCGACCTGGCCTTGCGCCTGGTGGATGCGGGTGCCCGGCTGGTGGCCGACGACCAGGTTATCCTCACCGCCGACGCTTCCCTTCCCCTGCTGACCGCGACCGCGCCCCGGCGTCTGGCCGGCCTGATCGAGGTGCGCGGTGTCGGCATCCTGCCGGCACCGTCCGTGCCGTCCGCCCCCGTGCGCCTGGTGGTCGACCTTGTGGCGGCGACCGCCGTGCCCCGCCTGCCGGACGCGGACCTGCTGACCCTGGCCGGCGTTCCGCTGCCCCGCGTCGCGCTGTGGCCCTTCGCCGCGTCCGCCCCCGCCGCGCTGCGCCTGGCGCTGGCGGCACTGGCGGCGGGATCGCCCCTGGTGCCCGCGGCCTTCGATTCCGGCTTTTTCGGTCCCGACTCTTTCGGCCCCGACTGCTTCGAGGGGGTCGCGGCATGAGTGTCCCCACCCAGGAAAAGCCCAGCCTGCCGCCGGTGGTGGTGATCACCGGCCTGTCCGGCGCCGGCCTGTCCACGGCGCTGAAGGCGCTGGAAGACCTGGGGTACGAGGCGGTGGACAACCTGCGCCTGTCGCTATTGACCCATCTGGTGGAACAGGCCAGCGACCGGCCGCTGGCCATCGGCATCGACAGCCGCACCCGCGACTTCTCCGCCGACGCCGTTTTGGCGGAGCTGGAGCGCTTGCGCCACGCCACCGGCCGCGCCGTCAGCCTGCTGTTCATGGAGGCGTCGGACGAGACGCTGCAGCGGCGCTACACCGAGACCCGCCGGCCGCATCCGCTGGCCACCGACCGCCCCGTGCCCGACGGCATCGCGCGTGAGCGCGGTCTGCTGTGGCCCTTGCGTGACAACGCCGACGTGGTCGTCGACACGACCCAGCTTTCCATTCACGATGTCCGGCGTCTGCTGGGTGGACACTTCCGGTTGGACACGGCGCCGTCGCTGCATGTCTTCGTGACCAGCTTCTCGTTCCGCCACGGCGTCCCGCGTGAGGCCGACCTGGTGTTCGATGTGCGCTTCCTCGACAACCCCCACTGGGACGCTGATTTGCGTCCCCTGACCGGCAACGACCCGGCCGTGGGCGCCTTCATCGAGAAGGACGGGGATTATTCCGCCTTCTTCGATAACCTGACCCGCTTGCTGGCCCCCCTGCTGCCCCGCTACATGAGCGAGGGCAAGCGCTACCTCACCATCGCCGTGGGGTGCACCGGGGGCCGCCACCGCTCCGTCTTTGTCGCCAACCGGCTGGCGGCATGGTTGCAAACCCAGGGCTCCCGGGTGGGCGTCGCCCACCGGGAATTGGACCGGTCCGGCGTGTCCCCGGAGCCCGCGCTTGTCGTCAATAGGGAGACCCGATGATCGGTATGGTCCTCGTGACCCACGGCCGCCTGGCCGAGGAGTTCATACTGGCCCTCCAGCATGTGGTGGGGGAACAGCCGCAGGTGCGCGCGGTCTGCATCGGGCCGGAAGATGACATGGAAAAGCGGCGGGAGGACATCCTGGCCAAGGTCGCCGAATGCGACAGTGGCGCCGGTGTCGTCGTCCTGACCGACATGTTCGGCGGCACGCCCTCCAACCTGGCCATCAGCATCATGGACCGCGCCAAGGTCGAGGTGATCGCGGGCGTGAACCTGCCCATGCTGATCAAGCTGGCCAGCGTGCGGAAGACGGAAACGCTGGAAAGCGCCGTCCAGGCCGCGCGGGAGGCGGGTCGCAAATACATCAACGTCGCCTCGTCCCTGCTGGCGGACGGCTGACCATGGGTGACGCGGGGGAGGACGCGGGCGATTTCGGCCCGCCGCGCACGGCGCTGATTCAGAATCGCCGGGGCTTGCACGCCCGGGCGGCGGCCAAGTTCGTGAAGCTGGCCGCCGAATACGACGCCGAGGTGGAGGTGGAACGGGGCGACACCCAGGTCAACGGCCAGTCCATCATGGGGTTGATGATGCTGGCGGCCGCCATCGGCACCTCCATCACCCTGCGGGCCAAGGGGCCGCAGGGTGAACAGGCGCTGGATGCGCTGGTCGCCCTGGTCGACCGCAAGTTCGATGAGGACTGACCGGCAAATGGCCGACCGTTCATCCGGGCGTGAGGGGGCGCGCGAGGGCGGGCGCGGACGGGCCGCGAAGGCGCTGGTCGACCGTGTCCTGCGCGGCGTGGGCGTCTCCGCCGGCATCGCCATTGGGCCAGCCCACGTGGTCGACGCCGGCGCCTTGTTGGCCCCGGAATACACTATCGTCGACGCCGAGCTGGAGGGTGAGGTCCAGCGCTTCGCCACCGCCGCCGACAAGGCGCGCCGCCAGGTGCGCAAGCTGAAGACCAAGGCCTCCTCCCTGCCGGACAGCGCGGCGGAGGAGATCGGCTTCCTGCTGGACGCCCACTTCGCCATGCTGTCCGGTTCCCGCCTCATGCGCGGGGTGGAAAAGCGCATCCGTCAGGACAAGGTGAACGCCGAGGCGGCGGTGCAGGCGGAAATCACCAGCATCGCCCAAAGCTTCGCCGATATGGAGGATGCCTACCTGGCGGCCCGTATCGCCGACGTGCGCGAGGTGGGGCAACGCCTGTTGCGCAACCTGATGCAGCACAAGTACCAGGCCTTCTCCTTCCTGCCGGAAGGCTGCATCGTCCTGGCGGAGGATCTGAGCCCCGCTGACACCGCGCTGATGGATCCGCGCCGCATCGCCGGCTTCGCCACCATGCTGGGCGGGCCGGAGGGGCACACCGCCATCATGGCGCGCTCGCTGGGGCTGCCGGCGGTGCTGGGCACCCTGGGCCTGTTGCAGGGTGTGCAGAACGGCGACACGGTGGTGGTGGATGGCCTCTCCGGCCAGGTGTGCGTCAACCCCAGCCCGGACGTGCTGGACGGTTACCGTCGCCGGCGGGCGGAAGTGCTGGCGGAACGCGCGCAGCTGAAAAGCTTGCGCAAGCTGCCGGCCATCACCCGCGACGGCACCTCCGTCACCCTGAACGCCAACCTGGAACTGCCCCGTGAACTGGACGGCGCCATCGAGGTCGGCGCCTCGGGCGTGGGCCTGCTGCGCACCGAGTTCCTGTTCATGAACCGCGAAGATCTGCCCGACGAGGATGAGCAGACGGAGATCCTGACCCGCATCGTCTCCAGCATGGACGGCAAGCCGGTGACCGCCCGCACCCTGGACATCGGCGGGGAGAAGATCGCCACCGCGCTGCGGGGGTATTTCAGCGAGCCGACCAACCCCGCCCTGGGCCTGCGCGCCATCCGCCTGTCGCTGAAGGAACCCAAGCTGCTGGAAACCCAGCTGGCCGCCATGCTGCGCGCCGGGGCCCACGGCAACCTGCGCATCCTCCTGCCCATGATCAGTTCGGTGGCGGAGGTGCGGCGGGTGCGGGAGATCATGGCCACGGTGGTGCGCCGCCTGCGCCGCCGGGGGGTGAAGATCGCCAGCCCCCTGCCCAAGCTGGGCATCATGATCGAGATACCGGGGGCCGCCCTGTCGGCCGATGGCCTGGCGCCCTTTTGCGACTTCTTCGCCATCGGCACCAACGACCTGATTCAATACACCCTGGCCATCGACCGGGGTGACGAGCAGGTGGCCGACCTGTATGACCCGCTGCACCCGGCCGTGTTGCGCCTGGTCCAGTTCACGACGGAGGCGGCGTTGCGCGCCCGCATCCCCGTGTCCATCTGCGGCGAAATGGCGGGCGATCCGCGCTACACCGCCCTGCTGCTGGGCCTGGGCATCCGCGAGCTGTCCATGGCGCCCAACAACCTGCCCGTGGTGAAGCGCCGCCTGCGCGGGCTGGACCTGGTGGAGGCCACCCGCCGCGCCCGCACCATCATGGACCAGACCGACCAGGGCCGCATCGCCGCCCTGCTGGACGACTTCAACGACGCCGCTGTCTAAGGGGCCCTCAGGCGCCGGGCGGCGGCATCCGCCGCCTTGGCTTCCTCACTTTTCAGTCCGCTGACGCTCCCCGAAAAGTTCCGGCGGACCCGGTCGGGTCCTACAGCCGCATGAGCGACCACTCAATTCCTTTGGGGATTGGCGAAAACCGGCCGCTTGACGGGATTCCGGTGTTTCAGCACCCTCAGACGCGCCAGCAGTGCTGGCATTGCTTGGGAGGAACCCGATGCCCACCGCCCTGACCGTCCGTGGCCTGGATGAGGACCTGGTGCGCCGCCTGAAGCTGCGCGCCGCCCGCCATGGCCGTTCCATGGAGGCCGAGTGCCGCGACATCCTGCGCCAGGCCCTGGCCAACGAGCCGCAGGACTTCCGCGCGCTGGCCTCCTCCCTGCGTCAGTCCTTGGCCGATCGGCCCCACCGCTCCGCCGGTGAGGTCATGGCCACCGTTCGGGCCGAGACCTGGGCGGCCCTGCCTGGGACCGTCACCCCGGGCGATGGGGAGGGCGCATGAGCCTGCAATTCGTCATCGACGCCTCGGTCGCCCTGCAATGGGTGGTGCCGGAGGCGACCAGCCCGGTGGCCGACCGCCTGCTGGGCCACCGCCTGCTGGCGCCCGACGTGTTGATGGGTGACCTGGCCCAGGTCCTGGGCGCCAAGGTGGCGCTGGGCGACCTGACCGCGGTGGAGGCCGCCACCGCCGCCATGGCGCTTCAGGGGGCGGAGGTGGAGCTGATGCCCTCACGTCCCCTGCTGGCCGACGCCGTGCGCCTGGCCGCCCAGCTGACCCACCCGGCGCAGGACTGCCTGTACTTGGCGTTGGCGCAGGGCCTGCAACTGGTCTACGTCACCGCCAACCCGGCCCTGGTGCGCGCCGTGCGCGGCCCGCTGGGCGGTCGTTTGGCGGGCCGGGTGGTGCTGGTGCAGGAGGTGGAGCGGTTCCTGCGCTGAGCGGCGGCTCGCAAACGGATAGTTTGGAAACAAATGCACACATAAAGATGTCTTTATGCTTGCTGGCGGACCGGTCCGCTGGTACACCCTGGCGCATCTCCCGCCCAGGGCCGTCCAGGCCTGCCTTCGCGCGCCGGCGGGGCACCAAAGGAGCATCGCCCCCATGACCGCCTTCACCGATTACAAAGTCCAGGACATCGGCCTCGCCGGCTGGGGTCGCAAGGAAATCACCATCGCCGAGACCGAGATGCCGGGCCTGATGGCCCTGCGCACGGAATACGCCGGCAAGAAGCCGCTGGAAGGCGCCCGCATCGTCGGCTGCCTGCACATGACCATCCAGACCGCCGTGCTGATCGAAACGCTGGTGGACCTGGGCGCCACCGTGCGCTGGTCCTCCTGCAACATCTTCTCGACGCAAGATCACGCCGCCGCCGCCATCGCCGCCGCCAACATCCCGGTCTTCGCCTGGAAGGGCGAGACGGAGGAGGAGTTCTGGTGGTGCATCGAGCAGACGCTGCGTGGCCCTGATGGCTGGACCCCCAACATGATCCTGGACGACGGCGGCGACGTCACCCAGATCCTGCATGACAAGTACCCCGAGATGCTGGCCGACATCCGCGGCCTGTCGGAAGAGACCACCACGGGCGTGCACCGCCTGTATGAGATGATGAAGAAGGGCACGCTGAAGGTCCCGGCCATCAACGTGAACGACAGCGTCACCAAGTCGAAGTTCGACAACCTGTACGGCTGCCGCGAGAGCCTGGTGGATGGCATCAAGCGCGCCACCGACGTGATGATGGCCGGCAAGGTGGCCGTGGTCTGCGGCTACGGCGATGTGGGCAAGGGCTCCGCCGCCTCGCTGCGCAGCCAGGGCGCCCGCGTCATGGTGACCGAGATCGACCCCATCAACGCCCTGCAGGCCGCCATGGAAGGCTATCAGGTCGTCACGATGGACCAGGCCGCCCCGCTGGGCGACATCTTCGTCACCGCCACCGGCAACGTCGATGTCATCACGCTGGACCACATGCGGGAGATGAAGGACCGCGCCATCGTCTGCAACATCGGTCACTTCGACAGCGAAATCCAGATCGCCGCCCTGCAGAACTACGTCTGGGAAGAAGTGAAGCCGCAGGTGGACGAGGTGGTGTTCCCCGACGGCAAGCGCCTGATCGTGCTGGCCAAGGGCCGCCTCGTGAACCTGGGCTGCGCCACCGGCCACCCCAGCTTCGTCATGTCCGCCAGCTTCACCAACCAGGTGCTGGCCCAGATCGAGCTGTGGAACAACCACGAGAAGTACGAGAACAAGGTCTACGTGCTGCCCAAGCACCTGGACGAGAAGGTCGCCCGCCTGCACCTGGCCAAGATCGGCGCCACGCTGACCACGCTGACCCAGGCCCAGGCCGACTATATCGCCGTCAGCCCGCAGGGCCCGTTCAAGCCAGACCATTACCGGTATTAAGCCAAGTCTCGGCCCCTCCAGCGCCGGGCTGGCGCATGGGGAGAGGTGTTGGGAAGGCCGGGCCATCGCGCCCGGCCTTCTCTTTTACGCGGGAACACCACGCTTGGTGCCTTGATTCGGCCAGGCAAGGGTTTGCCGCGAAAACGTAGCCTTCCGTTGGCTTGGCACCCACCCCGTCATTAACTAAGATCCGGGTGTCATGCCCAAGAACCCCGCCTTCCTGCCCATCGCGCTGACCGTCGCCGCCCTGGCAGCACCCGGGATCCCCTGCCTGCGGCTGGCTTTTCCGCAGGCGCCCCTGCCGTTGCTGCTGGCGGGATCGGCTGTCAGCCTGGTGGCGACGGGGGTTTGCCTTGCCCGTCTGACCCGCCAGCGCGCCCGGGTGGAGGTGCCGGCGGTGCGGGCGGACGCCCTGCTGGCTGGCTGCCCCGACGAATGGCTGGCCTGGCGGAATGGGCGCGTGGTGGCGGCCTCCACCGGCGTTGGCGGCTGGCTGGGCCTGCCGCCCCCTCAGCCTGGCAGCCGGGCGGAGGACATCGCCCAGGCCTTCGCCCCTTCCGACGCCGACGACCTGCGCCAGGCCCTGCGGGAGCTGGAGGACGCGGCGACGCCCTTCACCCGTCAGCTGTACTGTCCGCAAGGGCTGCGCACGCTGATGCTGGTCGGCCGGCCGATGGTGCCGCCGGTCACGCCGCATGATGGCGGCGATCCGCCGGCCCCCTTCAGCGTCCTGTGGCTCCGGGATGTCACCGGGGCCGCCGCCGCCACCCAGGCCATCGCCGACCGCTGCCAGGCGGCGGAGGAAGGGCTGGGCCGCTACCGCGCGGCGCTGGATCTCCTGCCTTTCCCCACCTGGATGCGCCGGGCCGATGGGGCGCTGTTGTGGTGCAACCAAGCCTACGGCACGGCCGTGGGGCAGGCACCGGAGGAGGCGGCAAGCCAGGGGGTGGAGCTGGTCACCGGCCCCGGCGCCGGCCGGTCGCTGGCCGCCCGCGCCCTGTCGGCCAAGTCGCCGGCATCGGAAAGCCGCCATGTCGTCGTCGCCGGCGCGCGCCAGCTGCTGCGCCTGACGGAAACCCCCCTGGGCGTCCCGGGCGACGCCGCCCTGCTGGGCCACGCCCTGGACATGACGCGTGAGCAGGAACTGTCGTCGGAGCTGGAGCGCCACATCGCCGCCCATGCCGACGTGCTGGAGCACCTGGGCTCCGCCATCGCCATCTACGGCGCCGACACCAAGCTGAAGTTCCACAACCGTTCCTACGCCCGCCTGTGGGGGCTGGACGAGGCCTGGCTGGAGACCGAGCCCACCTATGGCGAGGTGCTGGAGGACCTGCGCAGCCGGCGGCGCCTGCAGGAAGAGGTGGACTTCCCCCGGTGGAAGCGCACCCTGCTGGCCCTGTTCACCAACCTGACGGAACCGCGCGAGGACATGACCCATCTGCCGGATGGCACAACCCTGCGCAACATCACCGTGCCCCACCCCTTCGGCGGCCTGATGTTCGTGCTGGAGGACGTGACCAACGCCCTGGCGCTGGAATCCTCCTACAACACTTTGATGGCCGTGCAGCAGGAGACGCTGGACAACCTGGCGGAAGGTGTCGCCGTGTTCGGCGGCGACGGCCGCTTGAAGCTGTGGAACCCGTCCTTCGCCCGCATCTGGCGCCTGATGCCGTCGGACCTGAACGGCGAGCCGCACATCACCCAGGTGATCGACAGGCTGCAGCCCCTGCTGGACCACGACGGCGACTGGCCGGCCCGCCGCCGCACCATGATCGCCGACCTGCTGGAACGGTCCAGTTACGCCGGCCGGCTGGAACGGACCGACCGCAGCATCGTCGACGTGTCCAACGTGCCGCTGCCCGATGGCGCCGTGCTGATCAGCGTGCTGGACATCACCGACAGCGTGCGGGTGGAGGAGGCGTTGCGCGCCAGCAACGAGGCGTTGGCCACCGCCGACCGGCTGAAGTCGGAATTCATCGCCAACGTCTCCTATCAGCTGCGCACACCGCTGAACGCCATCATGGGCTTCGCCGAAATCCTGAATAACCAGTATTTCGGGGCGCTGAACGAACGCCAGGCCGACTACACCAAGGGCGTACTGGAGGCCAGCCGGCGCCTGCTGGCGCTGATCAACGACATCCTGGATCTGGCGACCATCGAGGCCGGGTTCATGACCCTGGACCGTTCCCCCGTCGACGTCGCCCAGCTGCTGGACGCCGTGTCAGGGTTGACGCTGGATTGGGCCCGCAAGCAGGACGTGACCCTGCTGGTCAACGTGCCGCCCGACATCGGCACCTTGGACGCCGACGAACGCCGCCTGAAGCAGGCGCTGTACAACCTGGTCAGCAACGCCGTGAAGTTCACCCCGCCCAACGGCCAGGTGACGCTGTCGGCCAAGCGCCAGATGGGTGAGCACGGACCGGAGATGGTGCTGTCGGTCAGCGATACCGGCATCGGCATCCCCGCCGCCGATCGCCAGCGCGTGTTCAACAAGTTCGAACGGGGCGATGTGCAGAACCACCCCGCCGGCGCCGGCCTGGGGCTGTCCCTGGTGAAAAGCTTCGTGGAGCTGCACGGCGGCCATGTGGAGATCGACGATAGCGACCAGGGCACGCTGATCCAGTGCCACCTGCCGCTGCGGCAGCCGGCGATGATGGCGGTTTAGGTTAGTCCGCCCTCAGACGGCGGGCATCCACGTCCGGGGCCTTGCCTCATCCTCGACTCAGGGGCTTCAGCCCCTGAATCTCCGGCGGCCCCCGTCGGGGCCTTGTCGCTTCGCTCCATCGCGCCATTTGGCCATCGCGCGATTTAGGAAGGGTGCGTAAAGCCCAGTTCCGCCTGGAACTGGGCTAGAGCGGGATGCGATCACGCGTGATCGCATCCCGCTCATAACCTGTTCATGAAAGAGCGGATTTACACGATCAGGTGATTCCACCTGATCGCGTTCCGCTCTAGGACGCGACCGCGTCCGCCGGAGCGAGCACCGTAGGGCGGAGCGAGGATAGCCAAGGCCACGGATGTGGCCGCCGGCGCTTGAGGAAAACCAGCGAACCAGCGCGTCACGCGCTGGTGTCGACCTTGCCGGCGTTGGGGCCGGCCTTGGCGACGCAGACCATGGCCTCGCGCAGCAGGCGGCCCTGGATGGTGTAGCCGGGCTGCAGGATGGTGACGACGGTGCCGGCGGGCTTGTCCGTGCCGTCGACCTCGGCCACCACCTGGTGGAAGTTGGGGTCGAAGGGCTGGCCCATGGGCTCCAGCTTCACGATGCCGGCGCGGTCGAAGGCGGCGGTCAGCTGGCGTTCGGTCGCCTCCACGCCGGTCAGCAGGGTGTTGACCTGCTCGTTCCCGGCGCGGGTTTCGGCCGGGACGGCGTCGATGGCGCGGCGCAAATTGTCGGCCACGGCCAGCAGTTCCTTGGCGAAGCCGGACACGGCGTATTTGGCGGTGTCCTCACGCTCCTTCTGGGCGCGGCGGCGGGTGTTCTCCGCCTCGGCCATGCTGCGCAGCAGCTGGTCCTTCAGGGACGCGACCTCGGCCGCCAGCGTGGCGACGGCGTCCGACGATGCCGGCGCGTCCGGGGCGGCGTCGGTTTCGGGGGCGGTGGTCGTCTCGGTGTGATCGGTCATCTTGGGGGCAGTCTCTAAGGGTGTGCGAAAGGGGCGGCTCACCACCGCCGGGACGGGTGGAAGATAGGCATCCCGCAGCCATCGCGCCAGAGGCGATGCGCGGTCCGGCGCGGCAAAAATGGGGCGGTGGCATCAGATTTGATGTGTGTCGCCAGGCCGTGACGGCCGGACCCGGGGCGTCCGACCCTACCCGATCATGCGGCTGATGACCTTGGCGGTGTAGTCCACCATGGGAATGATGCGGGCGTAGTTGATGCGGGTGGGGCCGATGACGCCGATGGCGCCCACGATCTGGTCCTTGCCGTTGGTGTAGGGCGAGACGATCAGGGAACAGCCGGCGTGGCTGAACAGATTGTTCTCCGCCCCGATGAAGATCTGCACGCCCTCCGCCTGGCCCGTGGCCTCCAGCAGGCGCATCATGGCGTCGCGGGTCTCCAGCGCCTCGAACAGGCTGCGGATGCGCTCCAGGTCCGACAGGGCGCTGACGTCGTCCAGCAGCTTGGCCTGGCCGCGCACGATCAGCACGCCGTTGTTGCGGCTGCCGGCCCAGGTGGCCATGCCCGTGTCCACCACCCGGCGGGTCAGCTCGTCCAGCTGGGTGCGCTGTTCCTCCGCCTCCGTCTGCAGGCGGGCGCGCGCCTCGGCCAGGGTGCGGCCCACCACGCGGGTGTTCAGGTAATTGCTGGCCATCTGCAGGACGGAGGAGGGGATGCCCATCGGCACCTCCACCACCCGGTTCTCCACCAGGCCGTCCTCCGTCACCAGCACCACCAGGGCGCGGCCGGGCTGCAGGTTCACGAATTCGATATGCTCAGCGGGCGGTCGGTCTTGGGCGCCATCACCAGCCCGGCGCAGGACGACAGGCCCGACAGCATGGTCGTCGCCTCCTCCAGTGCCTCAGGCAGGGTGCGGCCGCTGGCAGCGCACTGGGCGTCGATGCTGACCCGGTCATCCTCCGACAGGGCGCCCACCTCCAGCAAGCCGTTGACGAACAGGTGCAGGCCTACCTCCGTGGGCACGCGGCCGGCGGAGGTGTGCGGCGCCTTCAGCAGGCCCAGTTCCTCCAGGTCCGCCATGACGTTGCGGATGGTGGCCGGCGACAGCGCGATGCCCAGGCGGCGCGACAGCGTGCGGCTGCCCACCGGTTCCCCGGTTTCGACATAGGCTTCCACGATCTGCCGGAAGATGTCGCGGGACCGCTGGTTCAGCTCGGTGATCATGCCGGGGTGCTGCTGGGGATCATGAGACATCAAATCTAATGGCGGGCGGCCCGCTTATCAATCACTGGCGCGGCCACTGGCGCGGCCACTGGTGCGGCCACCGGCGCGGCGTCCGGGTGGGACATCCGGGCCACACCCGGCGGCCGCCCCGTCCCGCGCGGCCACATCCAGGGTGGACAGGGCGGGGGTTCCGTCGCTAGGTAAGGCCTCGAAAACACCCATGACAGCTACGGGACCGCCCCGCCATGACCCGCCCCTCCGGCCGCGCCGCCGATCAGCTCCGCGCCGTCTCGCTTGAGACCGGCTTCGCCAAGTACGCCGAAGGCTCCTGCCTCGTGCGCTTCGGCGACACCCACGTGCTGTGCACGGCCAGCGTGGAGGAGAAGGTGCCGCCCTTCCTGCGCGGCCAGGGCCTGGGCTGGGTGACAGCGGAATACGGCATGCTGCCCCGCGCCACCCACAGCCGCACGGACCGTGAGGCCGCCAAGGGCAAGCAGTCCGGCCGCACGCAGGAGATCCAGCGCCTGATCGGCCGCGCGCTGCGCGCCGTCACCGACCGCAAGGCCATGGGCGAGATCCAGGTGAAGATCGATTGCGACGTGCTGCAGGCCGACGGCGGCACCCGCACCGCCGCCATCACCGGCAGCTATGTCGCCCTGCACCAGGCCTTCAGCCACCTGTTGCGCATCGGCGTGGTGAAACAGATCCCCCTGATCGACAGCGTGGCCGCCATCTCCTGCGGCATTTACAACGGCCAGGCCGTGCTGGACCTGGACTATGCCGAGGACAGCAACGCCCAGGCCGACGCCAACTTCGTGCTGACCGGTTCCGGCGGCATCGTGGAAATCCAGGGCGCGGCCGAGGAACGCCCCTTCGACGAGTCCCAGTTCAACGAGCTGCTGCGCCATGCCCGCCACGGCATCGGCCAGCTGACCGCCCTGCAGAAGGCCGCCCTGGGCCTGTGATCGGTCCTCTCTGACCTGAGGTTCCATTCCATGTCCCAATCCCCCCGCCGTTTTTCCGGCGACACCCTGATCATCGCCACCCACAACAAGGGCAAGGTGAAGGAGATCGCCGCGCTGCTGGGCGACCATGTCGCCAACTTCCCCACGGCGGGGGAGCTGGGCCTGCCGGAGCCGGAGGAGACGGGCCTGACCTTCCGGGAGAACGCGGAGCTGAAGGCCCTGGCGGCGGCCAAGGCGGCGGGCAAGCCGGCGCTGGCGGACGACAGCGGCATGGCGGTGGCGGCCCTTGATGGCGCCCCCGGCATCTACTCCGCCCGCTGGGCCGGGCCGGAGAAGGACTTCGCCGCCGCGATGGCCCGGGTGGAGCGCGAGCTGCCGCCCGGCGCCCCGCGCGACGCCAGCTTCATCTGCGCCCTAACCATAGCCTGGCCGGACGGCCATGTGGAGACGGTGCAGGGCGAGGTGCGCGGCCAACTGGTCAACCCGCCGCGCGGCGATCGCGGCTTCGGCTACGACCCCATGTTCGTCCAAGACGGCCACACCGTGACCTATGGCGAGATGGAACCGCATGAGAAGCACGCCATCAGCCACCGCGCCGACGCCTTCCGCCAGCTGGTGGAGCGATGCTTCCGCTGACCACCCCTGAACCCGGTGCCGACACGGTTCCCGGCGGCTTCGGCCTCTATGTGCACTGGCCGTTCTGCGCCAGCAAATGCCCCTATTGCGACTTCAACAGCCACGTCCGCGAGGGCGTGGACCAGGCCCGCTGGCGCGCCGCCCTGGTGCGGGAGATGGACCACGTCGCCGCCCGCGTCCCAGCGGGGCGCCGGCTGAGCAGCATCTTCTTCGGCGGCGGCACCCCCTCGCTCATGCCACCGGAGACCGTGGCCGCCCTCCTGGAACGCGCCGACCACCATTGGGGCGTCGGTCCGGATGTGGAAGTGACGCTGGAGGCCAACCCGACCTCGTCGGAGGCCGCGCGCTTCGCCGGCTTCCGCGCCGCCGGCGTCAACCGCCTGTCCATGGGCATTCAGGCCTTGAATGACGCCGACCTCAAGGTGCTGGGCCGTAAACATTCCGCGCCCGAGGCGATGGCCGCCATCGCCATGGCCAAGGGCGTCTTCGATCGTTTCAGTTTCGATCTGATCTACGCCCGCCCTGGCCAGACGGTGGCGGCGTGGCAGGCGGAGCTGTCCAGGGCCCTGGACCTGGCGGTGGGCCACCTGTCGCTCTACCAGCTGACCATCGAGGAAGGCACCCAGTTCCACACCCTGCACCAGCGCGGCGACCTGGTGGTGCCGGATGAGGATCTGGCGGGTGACCTCTATGAGGCGACGCAAATTCTGCTGAACCAGGCTGGCATGCCGGCGTACGAGGTGTCCAACCACGCCCGCCCCGGCCAGGAAAGCCGGCACAACCTGGTCTACTGGCGCTATGGCGACTATGTCGGCATCGGCCCCGGCGCCCACGGCCGCCTGACGCTGGATGGCCGGAAGATCGCCACCCGCACCCACCGCGCCCCGGAAATCTGGCTGCAACGAGTGGAGGAGGGCGGCACCGGCGCCCACGCGGACGAGTTTGTGACACCCGAACAGCGCGGCCGCGAGGCCCTGATGATGGGCCTGCGCCTGGCCGAGGGCGTCAGCCTGTCGCGCCTGACGGCGGAGGCGGGCGGCGCGAACCCCGTGGACATGGGCGCGGTGGACCGCCTGGCCCGCCACGGCCTGCTGACCCTGGACGGCGACCGCCTGACCGCCACGGCGGAGGGACGGCAGCGCCTGAATGGCGTGCTGGCGGCGCTGCTGGGATAGGCTCCCCCTGCGTCATTCCGCGCTATCCGCCGAGCTTGAGGGAGTGGTTGGCCGGTGCCATGTTTGGCTGTGCCGGACCCTTCGAATCAGGCAATCCCCCATGCCCGCGTTGTTCCGCCTGCCTGCCGTCCCCCTGCGTCGGAGCCTTTGCTGCGCCCTGATTATGGGGGCGGCATTCACCTTGAAACCCGCTGCGGCCGCCGGCATCCCCTTCGTGGGGTGCCCCGCCGATGGCCAGATGGGGCCGCAGGCGGCGCCCAGGAAAGGGACCGTTCCGTCCTTGCCCCCCGCGCTGGCCGCCGAGGCGGCGGGGCGTTTGGCCTATTATGCGGCACCGGATGAGGCCGGTGGCATCGGCAGTTTCGCCCCCAAGGGCTGGCACTGCTTGGCCCTCTATGGCTCCAACGGCTCCCAACTGCTGGTGACGGCCAACCCCCTCACCAGCCGCGACCTGATCAAGGCGGCCGAGCATATCCAGGGCCCGGCCCTGCAACTGGTCTGGCTGGACGGTGACACGTCCGGCCGGTTCGAGGTGGCGAAGATCGCCGCCCGCCTGTTTCCCGTCGCCAAGGATTATGTCCAGGGCGTGATCGACGAAGGGTTGGCGGACAAGTCGGAATATACCTGGGGGCCCTATCCGACGGACACCGTCGTGCGCCACAGCCCAACCTCGGTGGATTTCGTGACGCCGGCCGGACAGAAGGGTATGGGCACGGACAGCCATCTTATCCCAGGGCCCCTGCCCATCATCGGCAGCGCCTTGCTGTTTCCGGACCAAGACATGGCCTTGCGCGAACTGATCGTGCGCCTGCCGCCGGAGATGGCGGACCTGGGGCCTGTCATCCAGGCGGCGTTCCGGCCGGAGTAGCGAAGCGCCTTTTGGAATTATGACCATCATGGTCATTTCCCTTGAGGCGCCATGCCCCCCAGCATCATAATAGGCACTGGATTAGCTGGAGGCGCCCATGAGCACCCAGGTTTCAGTGGCCCAGGCCAAGGCGGAATTCGCGGCGCTGGTGTCCCGTGCGGAGGCGGGAGAGGAGATCATCGTCACCCGTAATGGAAAGCCGGTGGTTCGGCTGTCGGCGTTGCCGACGGCGCCGGTGAGCTATGGCGATTTGGCCGGCCTGCGGATCGGGGATGACCTCTCCTTGCCCGATGATGTCGTTGACGACTTCCTGGCGCGCTGATGGCCAAGGCGTTGCTGCTCGACACCCACATCTTCCTGTGGATGCGTGCCGACCCCGCCCGGCTCACGGAGCGTGAGCGGGGCCTGATTGACCGGGCGCCACGCCGATTGGTCAGTGCCGTCAGCTTCTGGGAAATCGCCCTGCTGGCCAGCCTGGGCCGGATTGACGACGATCCTCGGCTGTTCACTTTGCCGGATGGCATCGCCCTCTTGCCGGTATCGCCGGTCCATTGCCGGGAATTGGTGGATTTGCCGCCCCTGCACCGGGACCCTTTCGACCGCATGCTTATTGCCCAGGCCCGGACTGAGGGCCTGTCGCTGCTGACGCGAGATGCGAAAATCATCGGTTATGGCCCAGCCGGCGCCAGCCTGGCTTAGCCAGAAAGAAGGGTGTTCAGCACCGCCTCCGTCGTCGCCACGGTGGCATACTCGCCCGCCATGTTGGCCAGCGACAGGGCGTGCACGTCCTCGGCACTCCACGACCGGCCCCGGCCGTCGCGCTTGGCGAAGGTAAAGGTCGCGTCGCTGACGACTGTGGTGGCATAGCCCAGGTTGCCGGCCATGCGCACCGTGGCCTCCACCGAATTGTTGGTGATGACGCCGGCCACCACCAGGGCGGTAACGCCCCGGCCGCGAAGCAGGTCGTCCAGCCCGCTGCCGATGAAGGCGCTGTTGGTGCGCTTGGCCACCACGATCTCGCCCGCCGCCGGCATCGCCTCATCCTTGAAGGCGTGGCCCGGCTGGCCGGGGCGGTACGTGGAGTTGGGCTCCACCGAATCATGCCGCACATGGATGACAGGGCGGCCGGCCGCGCGCCACGCCGCCAGCAGCCGGGCGACATTGGCCTCGGCCTCCGGGTTGTTGCGCGGCCCCTCCACCGCCCAGCGCGGGTCGTCGATGGCGCGTTGCAGGTCAATGAGGAGCAGGGCGGGCGGGCAGGCGTCAGGCGGCATTGGGGGCGGGATGACTCATGTCGCCCCGGCCCTCCAGCAGGCCGGCGACGGAAATATCCTCGTCCAGGTCGTCCCAGTGCAGGCCCCGGCCGGTGGCGCTGATGCGGTAAGCCTGGCGCTGCTCCGGCGTCGCGCGCAGCAGCCGGGGGAACCAAGCCAAAGGCACGCCGATGGTGCGGCCATCACTCAGGTCCACCCACAGGGTGTGTTCATCGAAGCGCAACGACTTAGCCGAAATGCTCATGCCATGCCCTTTCGATCTTCTGCCGCCTTGCTTCCACGATACGCACCAGTTCGGTTTGGACCGACCGGTTGAAGCCGACACAGTCGGCTATACGGACCTCGGGATACAGCCACAGTTTCGCTTCGCCATCATCCCGCTCAACGTGAATGTGGACGGGTTCGCGCGGGCTGCCTTCATTGGAAAAGAAGTAGAATCTGAAGCCGTTCCAACGAAACACGGTCGGCACGAAATCAGCCCTCCAACAAATCGTTGGAAGGATACCATATCACGAGAACGCGGGTTTGGACCGTCCTCACCGCACCACCACCCGGCGGTAGCTCAGCGCCTCGGCGATGTGCAGGCGGCGCACCGTCTCGGCCCCTTCCATGTCGGCCAGGGTGCGGGCCACGCGCAGGACGCGGTGATAGCCCCGGGCGGACAGGCGCAGGCGGTCGGCGGCTTCGGTCAGCAGGGCGCGGCCGGCGGCCTCGGGGGCGGCCACCTTTTCCAGCAGCTCGCCATCGGCCTCCGCGTTGGTGCGGATGGTGGGATGGCCGGGCTTCACCAGGGCGGTGTAGCGCGCGGCCTGGATGCCCCGCGCCTTGGCCACGCGAGCGGCCACGATGGCGCTGGTCTCACGCGGGGGCGGCAGGGACAGGTCGGACGCCTTCACCGCCGGCACGTCGACATGCAGGTCGATGCGGTCGAACAGCGGGCCGGAAATCTTGGACTGGTAATCGGCGGCGCATTTGGGGGCGCGGCCGCAGGCCTGGGCCGGGTCGTCCAAATGGCCGCAGCGGCAGGGGTTCATGGCGGCCACCAACTGCACCCGCGCCGGATAGGTGACATGGCCATTGGCCCGCGCCACCGTGGCCCGCCCCGTCTCCAGCGGCTGGCGCAGGGCCTCCAGCGTGGGCCGCGCGAATTCCGGCAACTCGTCCAGGAACAGCACGCCCTGGTGGGCCAGGCTGATCTCCCCCGGCTTGGCGCGGACACCCCCACCCACCAGGGCCGGCAGGCTGGCGCTGTGGTGCGGGTCGCGGAAGGGACGGCGCCGCATCAGCCGCCCGCCCTCCAGCTTGCCGGCCACGGAATGGATCATGGAGAGATCCAGCGCCTCCGCCGGTTCCAGGGGCGGCAGCAAACCGGCCAGGCGCGCGGCCAGCATGGATTTGCCGGAGCCGGGTGGACCCACCATCAGCAGGTTGTGGGCGCCGCTGGCCGCCACCTCCAGCGCGCGCTTCGCCGTCTCCTGCCCCTTGATGTCGGCCAGGTCGGGCAGGGCGCCGGCCTCCTCCTCCTCCTCCATCTTGGGCTGGGGGCGGGACAGCACCTGGGTGCCCTTGAAATGGTTGATCAGCTCCAGCAAGGTGTGGGGGGCCAGCACCTCCAGCTCCCCGGCCCAGGCGGCCTCACCCCCACAGGCGGCGGGGCAGATCAGGCCGCGGTCGGTGGCGACGGCGTGGATGGCGGCCGGCAGGGTCCCGGCCACAGCCGTCAACGCGCCGTCCAGCGCCAGTTCGCCCAGGGCGCAGAAGCCCTTTATGTCCTCATCGGGCAGGATGCCCATGACGGTCAGCAGGGCGATGGCGATGGGCAGGTCATAGTGGCTGCCCTCCTTCTGCACGTCGGCCGGCGCCAGGTTCACGGTGATGCGCTTGGGCGGCAGGGCCAGGCCCAGGGCGTGCAAGGCGGCCCGCACCCGCTCCCGGCTTTCGGCCACCGCCTTGTCCGGCAGCCCCACCACGGTGAAGGCCACCTGCCCGCCCGACATCTGCACCTGGACATCGATGTCCAGGACGTCCACCCCCTGGAAGGCCACTGTCGAAACCCGCGCTACCACCGGCCCCATCCTATCCGCTTCCGCACGCGACCCATGCACGTGAGGGTAGTGTAGGGCCGGGGCGGGGCTTGTGCCAGGGGATGTGACGGCGTTATGCGATCAGCGCCGCTTCCCTGCGCGCGATGGGCGGCCGTGACGGGTGCAGCACGATGCCGTCGTCGGCGATCTCCACCTTGGCTTCCGGATAAACGGCGGTGGCCAGCGCCAGGGCGTCCAGGAACACCGGCTTGAAGTGGCTGAGCTTGGCGTAATGCTCGCCGAATTGGCGGCGCAGGGCGGCCCAGCGCACCGGCGTGGCCTGGTTCAGCACGTGCAGGCGGTAGGCCAGCCAGATGTAGACGTCGATGGCGGTGCTGCTGGCGCTGATGTGGCGCAGTGCCGCTTCGGACACCGGCACGGCGTGCTGCTTCAGGCTGTCGTAGAAGCTTTCGTTCAGCTCGATCACATCCTGGAACAGGGCCACCTGGCGCTGGTCGGGGTTGGACTTGAACAGGATGGAGTTGTTGACGAAGCCGGCGTTCTGCCGGGTGACGGAGGCGTCCGTCTCCCACAGGAACTGCAGGCTGCAGGCGGTGATGCGCTGCGCCTGTTCCATCACCAGGCGATAGGTCTTTCCGCCCGGGCTCTCCCCCATGGCCTTCAGCCAGGAATGCCAGCTCTTGCCCAGCTCCACCTGGCGGGAGTTGGTCTTCAACGCCTCCGTCTGCAAATACAGCAGGATCATGCGCGCCTTGGCGCCATAGGGCACGCCCACCAGGCTGCCGTCGGCGTGCCGGCCGCTCTGCACGATCAGGGTGCAGCGCCCCGTCTCCTTGCGGTGGTATTCCGGCTCCGCCGCCTTGTCGATGGACCGGTGGGGCAGGCTGGTCAGGGCGAAGCCGGCATGGGTGATGCCCATGCTGTCCTCTTCCTGGGCCAGCATGGCGGCGGCCACGTCCACCAGGGTGCGGCCGCTCTTGCTGGTCGCCATTTCGCGCGCCCGGTCCACGCCGTGCTCCAGGATCAGACGGTGGATGTCGGCCATGGTGCCCTTGCTCCCTGCCAGTGTCATTCGGTCGATTGGCGGGAGTGTTCCAAAGCCAAATCACTAAATCTAGGTCGGACTTTACCGGCCCCCGCTATTTGTGGGGTATTTGGAGTCTGTTATTTGATGTGCCGGTAAGGTCCGGGAAATAATCCCGAGTCGGGCCGGTAGAGTCCGGAGGCCGGCCGGCAAAGTCCGTGGGGAAACAGGTCTTCGCATGCGGTGGCGGCGGGCCGGCACATCTTGCGGCCGGTAAAGTCCGGGGGAGCGCGCTTCGATTCTGTGGATAACTTTCCCTGGGCCGGTAAAGTCCGAGCCGAATCGTGACAAATCATCAAAAATGGGATCCCGCAGGCGACTCCACGGGACTCGAGGGCGGGGGCGACTCAGGCGCCGGCACGGACTTTACCGGCCCTATCGACGGAAAGCCGGGCGTTTTCGGCCGGGAGCGGTTGCGCCGGAGGGGCGGCGGGCGGACGAAGCGTCGGCGCAAATCCGCGCCCGCCGGATCCACACGGACTTTACCGGCCCTGCCGGGATGGCGGGGCTGTCCCGCCCCGGCATTTTCCCCTGGACTCGGACTTTACCGGCCTTGGGGTCTGGTCAAGGGATGGGGATTCGGACTTTACCGGCCCCTGCCGAGGGCGGCCCAAAAAGACGAAAGGCGGGGCGGCTCCGCAGTACCGCCCCGCCCATCCCTCACGGGCGGCGGATGATGGGGACGCCGCCCGTCAGTTCTGTCCTACCCCTACCGCCAGCAGGCTGGCGGGACCGCCTTGCGCACCAGGGCGGCGAACTCCTCCACCGTGCAGCGGTCACCGCCGCAGCCGGGCAGGGGCAAAACGACCTTACCCGCCGGATGGGCATCCGTCAGGGCGGCGGCTTGCCGCAGGTCGTCCAGGGTCTGGTAGTACAGCGCGACATGGACATAGCGCTTGCCCGTCGCCGGATCGCGGCTGACCTCGAACGCCAGGGTGGTGTCGGGCGCCGTCTTGTCCGGCTGGCCCGGCAGGGTCCAGTCCAGGCCCAGCAGGCCCGCCACGTTGGACAGGTTGGTGTCGTGCCCCAGGATGGAAATCAGCCGGGCCGCCGCCGGCACCGGGGCGAGCGGGCCGCCGGCGGCCGGAACCTCACCCGTCACCGCCGCCACGATTTGGCGGGCCAGCAGCGCGCCGTTGTGGCTGGCGATATAGGGTGTGCGGCGGGTCAGGTCGGCCTGGTAGTCGTGCACCGGCAGGATGGCGGCCAGCGCCTCCGCGCTGCCGGCCCGGCCCCAGCCCACCTGGGCCAGCGGCATGCCCTGGACATATTCCAGGAATATGCTTTCCGACAGCATGGCCCCCCGGGCCAGCGGCCCGTCCACCTTCACCTCGCCGCCCTTGTCCACCACCTTGGTGGGGCCGGTGGCGAAGCAGGCCTGGGTGCCAGCGGCCCCACCCGCCGGCGCGCCGGGCTGGCACGCCTTGGGCGCCACCACCTGGGCCAAGGCGGCCAGGGCCGGGGCGATGGCGGCGGGCACGGCGGCGATGTCGCCGCCGTTGGCCGCCTTCAGCGCCTTCTCCGCCTCCGCCGCGTCCAGGGGGCACATGCCGCCGGACGCCGCGTCGAACAGGACGTCAGGGGTATCCGGCGGCCGGCCGTGGGTCTTCAGGCCGCAGCCGGGGGCGATGCCGTCGGCCATGGCCTGGGCACTGGCCCGGGTGCGCTGGTCGCCGCTGTCGCCCCAGATGAAGACGGCGTCGCCGGCCGGGCAACGGTCGTCGCCCAGCAAGCCCCGCCTGCGGTACATCCCGCCCAGATAGGCGCCCAGCTGGCGCAGGGCGTCGGCGCCATGGGGGGTCAGGATGCCCCGGTCCACCGGCCACGCCGGCCAATCCTGGTCGGACAGGCGGCGCAGCTCCGCCAAGCCCTTGGTCGGGCTGCGCACGCCGTGGCGCGACAGCATCACCACCCGTTCCAGCACCAGGCCGGGGGCGGTCGGGGGCGTGGCGAGGGTGTCGGCCAAGGCGGGGCCGGCCACCAAGCCGGCCGCCAGGGCCAGGGGCATGAGCCTGGCCCTCATGCCGCCGTAGGCCGCGACCGCAGCCGCTGGAGATTTACGGGGAGCCGGAGGCGGACTGGAAATCGAGGACAAGCCAAGCCGGCGGATGCCGGCGCCCGGCGCGTGAGGGCGCATGCTCAAAACCTTCCGCATCACCACCCCGTGACCGACAGGTTGAAGAACACGCTGCGGCCCGGCGTCGTCCAGTACAGCGCCTGGCCGGTGGCGGACTGCGTGCCGGCGAAGCCGTTGATGCGGTGGGTGTCGAACAGGTTGCCGATCTTCAGGCTGGGGGTGACGTCCAGCAGGTGATAGCCCAGGTCCTTGAGGCGCCAGCCCACCGACACGTCGGCGGTGAAGCCGGTGTGGATGCGGTAGGCGTTGGCGAAGTCGGGCTGGCCGGTGGTGGCGTCGGTTGTGTTGTCCTGGCCGTAGAACGGACCCACCACCTTGCCGATGGCGGAGAAGTACAGGCCGTCGCGGCTGTCGTACATGACACCGGTGGTGGCCATCCATTGCGGCGTGTCCGCCACCCAGACGCTGGTGTTCTTGTACTGCGCGTGGTTCAGGCTGGCGTTGGCGTAGAGCGACAGGGCGTCGGTCAGGGCGTACTGCGCCTCCCCCTCCAGGCCCTTGTAGATGACACCGGCGCCGTTGACGAAGGTGGTCTCCGTCGTGCCCGGTACCTGGCTGGTGGAGATGTAGTTGGAGAAATCGATGTAGTAGGCGTCGACGCCCACCATCCAGCGGCCGCGCTGCACGGCGGTGCCGATCTGGTAGTTCCAGGTCTCCTCCGGCTTGATCGAGGCGATCTTGGTCACCTGGAAGACGTCGATGGGCGGCGCCAGGAAGCCCTTGGCCACCTGGGCGTAGGCGGTCCAGCCCTCCTGGAGGGTGTAGTGGGCGGCGATGGAGGGCTGGGCCTCGGTGTAGGTCTCGCTGTAGTTCAGCGGCGCCGGCGGCTTGGTCTTGTTGTACAGCGCCTCGACGTCGCGGGTGAAGCTGGTGACCTTCACCCCCGGCACCAGGGTCAGGTCCGGCGTGACCTTCCAGTCGAGTTCGGCATAGGGCTGCCAGGTGGTGTTCAGGTCACGGTATTTATAGCTGTAGGCCGTGCCGTATTTCGTCGGGGCCCAAATGGCGCCCTGGGTCCAGTCGATGGTTTCGGAATGGCGGTGGTCCAGCTGGCGGTCGTACCAGACGCCCGCCTTGATGTCGCCGAAGGACAGGCTGTCGGTCAGGCGGAAGGTGTCGCCGAAGGTGCGGTAGTTGGCGTTGGCTTCCTTGCCTGGGATGTCGTTGGCATAGGTCGCGACCTTTTTGCCGGCGGCGTTGTAGAAGGTGACGCCGTGTCGGCGGCGTGTATCGCGG